>JAGGRY010000011.1 GCA_021159365.1 Nitrososphaerota archaeon
TGTAATTCGCGTGAAGTTGTTTTAGCAGAGCTCTATGTCGTACATTAGAGTTCAATAGAGCGAGCCAGGGATCTCTCGCTAAAGAAAGAAGATTTGAAAATGATGTTAAGGAAGATGCTTGAGGCTAGGAGATTTGAGGAGATGGTTGAGAGATTATTCTTGGTGGAGGGAAAGCTCATAGGTCCAGCGCATCTCTATCTCGGTGAGGAAGCGGTTGCGGCTGGAGTTATAGGAGCTCTTAGAGAAGATGATGTTATAGTCTCGACCTATAGAGGACATGGTCACGCGATCGCCAGAGGAGTCTCAATGAAGGCATTGATGGCTGAGCTTTTCGGGAAGATCACTGGAACATGCAAGGGATTGAGTGGAAGCATGCATTCGGCTCTAAGCGTTGAGCATAATATTCCGATGGCCACGGCGATTGTTGGAAGCGGTATACCCATAGCATGTGGAGTGGGGTTGGCCTTGAAGTATAGGAAGGAAGACAGGATAGCGGCCGTGTTCTTTGGAGATGGAGCGGTGAATACTGGAGCATTCAATGAGGGAGTGAACTTAGCTGCGGTTTGGAAGCTCCCAATATTATTTGTATGCGAGAATAATCTATATGCATTATCAGTTCCACATAAGAAGTCCTTTGCCGGTGAGAGTATAGCTGCTAGAGGAGCATGCTATGGAATAAAGTCATTTCTTGTTGAGGATGGAAATGACGTAATTGCGGTCTATTATGCCGCCAGCAAAGCTGCTGAATATATTCGATCCGGTAATGGGCCAGCATTCATCGAATGCAGGACCTATAGAAAGAAGGGACACGGAGTCTATGATACTGCTTGGTATAGGCCAAAGGATGAAGTTGAGTTCTGGATGAAGAAAGATCCGATAGATAGATTCTTCAAGAAACTCAAGAGCTTGGGAATAATCACAGAGGATGAGTTTAAGAGATGGGATGAGGAGATAGCTTCAATTCTAGAGGAAGCCGTTAAGGAAGCTGAGGAAGCTCCGATCATGCCATTCGACGAGATGTGGGATTATCTCTATGTTAGTGGGGGTGCGAGGTATGGCGAGTGGCGTTAGAGAGATAAGTTATGCTGAGGCTTTAAACGAGGCTTTGATAGAAGAGATGAGAAGAGACGATAGAGTGATAGTTTTCGGGGAAGACGTCGGAGTATTCGGAGGAGTCTATAAAGTGACTAAGGGATTATTGGAAGAATTTGGGCCGGAGAGAGTCTTGGATACACCGATCTCAGAAGCGGCCATAGCTGGAACAGCGATCGGAGCCGCTTTGATGGGACTTAGACCTGTGGCCGAGATAATGTATGTAGATTTCTTGACTCTCGCCACTGACATGCTCATAACCCATGCGGCGAAATTGAGATTTATGAGTGGAGGTCAAGTGAAGCTTCCAATGGTTATTAGAACTCAATATAGTTTGGGGAGAGCTCATGGATGTCAACACAGTCAATTTCTAGCTGCATGCTTCCTCCAATCACCTGGGATAAAAGTCGTCTTGCCTGGAACCCCGAAAGATGCCAAGGGCTTATTGAAGTCCGCTATAAGGGATGATGATCCCGTGCTCTTCATAGAATCAGGAGTTCTCTATAGGTTGAAGGGACCTGTTCCTGAAGATGAGTATTTGATACCTTTGGGTAAGTGTGATGTTAAGCGTGAGGGTGAGGACGTTACGATAGTCGCTGTGGCTAGAACCGTCACCGAGGCTTTGAAGGCAGCCGATAAGCTCGCAGAAGAAGGAATAAGCGCGGAGGTAATAGACTTGATGACTATTCAGCCGATGGATTATGACACGATAGTTAAATCAGTTATGAAGACGAATAGACTCGTCATAGCTGATGACAGCGTTAAGACATGCGGTATATCGGCCGAGGTCTCAGCATACATCAGCGAGTTCGCCTTCGACTATCTAGATGCCCCGATAATTAGGGTGAACTCTCCGCCGCTACCGATACCATTCTCACCGCAGCTTGAGAAGCAGTATATGATTGATTCTGATAAGATCGTTGACGCCGTTAAAAGGTTGGTGAAGTGAAGATGGCGGAACTCAAGATGCCTAGACTTGATCCAGTGATGGAAGAAGGGAGGATCGTGGAGTGGTTGAAGAAGGAGGGCGATGACGTAAGCAAGGGAGAAACCGTGTTGGTCGTTGAAGGTGAAAAGACCACCTTCGAGGTGGAATCGCCATATACGGGCAAGCTCGTCAAGATCTTGAAGAGATCCGGTGAAGTTGTCAAGGTTGGAGAAGCTATAGCTGTAATAGAGGAAGTCGAGGCTCCATCTCCTCCATCTAAGGTTAAGCCTAGGATTAGGATAAAGGCGAGTCCTGTCGCGAAAAAGCTTGCAAAAGAATTGGGGATATCCTTAGAAGAGGTTGAGGGAACTGGTCCAGGCGGTAGGATAACAAAAGAAGATGTCCTCAAATACGCAAAGGAACGTGGGATCGCGATTCCAGCAATCGCTCCTAAAGCCGAGGTCATCGAGGAGAAGGTTAAGAGGGTTCCATTTGCCGGAGTTAGAAGAGCTATAGCTAGAAGACTTAGCCCAGGGTTCCATGAAGCTTTACCAGTCGCCTTAACCATGGAGTTCGACGCTGATAAACTTCTTGAGCATAGAAAGGTTAAGGGTAAGCCATCATTCACGGCATACGCTGTTAAGGCCGTGGCTTTAGCCTTGAAGAAGCATCCGGAGATAAATCTAACTCTCGAAGGAGATGAGTTAATCTATCATGAATCCGTGAACATAGCTGTTGGAGTCGATACTCCTAAGGGCTTGATGGCTCCAGTCGTTAAAGATGCCGATAAGAAGACATTAAAGGAATTGACCGAGATAATCGACGACTTCGCCGAGAGAGGTAGAAGAGGAGAGATAACGGTCGCCGAGCAATCCGGCCACAGCTTCACCGTCACAAACCTCGGAGCACTTGGAGTAATTTATTTCACTCCAATAATCAATCCACCTGACGCGGCGATTCTCGCCCTCGGAACCGTTAAGCCCCAACCATATCTCACTGAAGAAGGTGAAGTAAAGTTGAAGCACGTCGGCTATCTAACTTTAGTCTTCGATCATAGACTGGTAGATGGGGCGCCGGCCGCCAGATTCCTCCAAACCATAAAGAGCCTCCTCGAGAACCCGGAGGCACTCGAACCTTGAAAGCTGCTTACTCAGTTCCAGGTAGTGGAGTTGTTAAGCTTAGAGAGGTTGAAGTTCCCAAAATTGATGATGGCGAATTATTGGTGAAAATGAGGGCTGTTGGAATCTGTGGAACTGATCTGGAAAAGGTATACGGTAAACCTATAACTCCCCCGATGCTGGGCCATGAAGTTGTCGGAGACATAGTTGATTCTAGGGCTGAGGGCTATGTAGTTGGAGAGAGGGTATTCGCTCATCATCATGTCTCTTGTGGAAAATGCTACTACTGTTATCATGGAGATTATACCATGTGCCCGCTCTTCCTGAAGACGACGATAATTCCATGCGGATTCGCAGAATACTTCAAGGTTCCTAGAATAAATGTCGAGCGGGGAGCAGTTCTCAAGATCCCGGATCACGTCAGCGACGAAGAAGCTATTTTCATCGAACCGGTTGGATGCGCGTTAAAGGGAGTCAAGAGAAGTGGATTTAAGCCTGGGATGAGCGTCTCGATAACCGGGGTTGGCCCCATGGGAGCGATCTTCATAAAACTCTTCAAGGCTTTCGGAGCATCCTTCATAGCGGCCGCAGATCTGGTCCCTTTCAGGATAGACTTAGCTAAGAGAATCGGAGCTAACGTTGCCTTAAATCCGAGGGAGGAAGACTTCGCCGAAGCATGTAAAAGAGAGACTGATGGGAGGGGGGTGGATATAGCTGTATTGGCGACTCCTTCCGTTAAAGCCCTGCCCACGGCCTTAAGCACTCTGAGGAAGGGGGGAGTGCTCTTGATATTTGGAGCTCCAGAGAAGGGTGAGAAAAGTTTGCTTGACTTCTCATACATCTTCTTAAGAGAGATAAGCATAATCACCAGCTATTCAACCTCAGAACTTGAAACAAACCTAGCCCTACGGTTAATATCAAGTGGAGTTATCAGATTCAGCGATCTAATAACTCACAAGTTTAAGCTAAGCGAGATCGACGAAGCATTCAAGGTTGCCCACGATCCCCATAAGAGCATGAAGGTAATGATAGTCGCCTAATTTCATCGACAAAATATCACGTGACCCTAGATTTACTCTAAAGAAGTGTCTCCATCTTCGTGAAGACCGACATGGTGGTGTTCTAGCGATTCTCAAAACTCTTTAGAGAACTTAGAATCTTATCGCTACCTTCAGTTCTTTTCCTTGCCTTATCCTGTTAAACATCTCGACTATCTCATCGAGCCTCGCTTCCCTAGTTATCAATCTCTTTAACGGGAGCTTCTTAGACTCTATTATCCTCATGGCTCTTAGAACGTCTTGCGGAGTTAGGTGGAATGATCCTTGAATAGTTAATTCTCCATAATGGATCATGTAAGTGTCGAAGGATGCCTTAGTTCCAGATGGGCATCCGCCGAATAGGAGGACCTTTCCACCCTTCCTAGCTAGACTTAGACTTTGTTCCCATGTCTCGACCCTTCCAACAGCCTCTATCACCACATCCGCTCCAAGTCCATTAGTCTCTTCCTTAACTCTTTCGACCGCGTTCTCATCCCTGTTATTTATCGTGACATCTGCTCCAAGTTCTTCCGCAAACCTCAATCTATCGGGACTTATATCGATGACTATAGTCTTCTTAGATCCAGAGATCTGCGCCAAGAGCAAATGCATTAATCCTATTGGGCCTGCTCCGATTATCGCTACAGTGTCTCCAAGGTCTATGCGTATGAGCCTTTGGCCTCTAACGACGCATGAAAACGGTTCAAGTAGCGCTGCCTCAACAGGCTCAACATCTTCAGTCACATGATACAGATTAAATCTAGCTACCCTTGGAGGAACTTTGACATATTCAGCATAAGCTCCATTGACCGTGAAGCCTATTATCTGATCCATTAAGCTCTCGCATAGATTTGGTTTGCCGAGCTTGCAATAGATGCAGTGACCGCATGGAGCAGAGTTAACGGTGACTATCCTGTCTCCAGGTTTAACCCAATCCACTCCCTCGCCAACTTCCTCAACTATTCCAGTGTATTCATGGCCCATTATCAGCGGAGGCTTCGTAAACGGATATCCCCTTAGATACGTCTTTAGATCTGTTCCACATGTTAAGGCCACTGAGGTCTTGACAAGAATCTCTCCAGGTCCAGGTTCCGGCTTCTCAACATCCTCAACTCTCAAATCTCCAGGACCGTAGAAGACCGCCGCTCTCAATTAAATTGCACCTCGATTATAGCGTTTAATGGGTTAAGATAAGTTTTCGGTCTCCCATTTCTTCGGCGAAACAGCTCATTCGCCAGTCCACGTAGGATTCTTTCTTATCATTCGAGGTCTAGAACGATTTTTCCCTTTTGTCCATAATCCTTCTTGAAGAACTTTCTCATCTTTTCAACGAGCTCTGTTGGTATTCTACCTATCTCACTCTTTCCGAGGAGCATTATCCAGAAATACGTCCTAGCTTCTTCTTCGACTAGGATCGCTACATTATATGCTTCCTCTAAGCTCTCACCAACCGCCACAACTCCATGATTCCTTATCAAAGCCGCTACTCCATCCTCTCCGAGAGCTTTCACCACTTCATCCGCTAAGTCCTTGGTTCCAGGTAAGACGAAGCCTGTCACGGGAACTTCATGCCCCACCGCCGAGGCGAACTCAACCGTTAAGACCGGTATCGGCTCATTTATGACAGATAGCGTCATAGCGTATGGCGAATGCGTGTGAATCACCGCGTTCACATCATCTCTAGCTTTATAGATCCCGAGATGCATGCTCGTCTCAATGGTGGGCTTTAGATCTCCTCTCAAAACATTTCCCTCAAGATCCATGAGGAGGAGATTTTCGGGCTTGAGAGCCGTCTTTTCGAATCCACTCGGAGTTATCAGCACTTTTTCACGGTCAAATCTTACGCTTAGATTTCCCCAAGTCCCAGCCATAAGCCTATACTGGAAGCACTTCCTCGCAACTTTTATCAGCTTTTCCCTTAGTTCATATTCGGACAACTTCATCTAACTTGATGAATTAAGCCATGTAATTAACCTTACCAGTTGAGAGTTAATGATCTAGTATCGATCTGCTCATTCCTTACGCTCTCGATAAATTTCTGGAGCCCCTTTAATGCATAAGAAGATCAGCGGCTCATCATGATCGTTGAAGAACTGATGTATCTCATTCGATTCTATGAATATGGCATCCCCCTCTCCTATTTCCACTTCTCTCCGATCACCATCTTTGATCGTCAAAAGTCTTCCTCTACCCTTTAGGACAAGTATCTCATGCTCATAGATGTGTTGATCCGGCGGGGTGGATTCATGCGGCTCAATCGTGAAGATTCTCATATGGAATTTCTTGGCGCCCTGTTTATCGGTTATCAAGTATTGAGCCCATATCCTCTTCCCCTTATAGGTATCCTTTGCAACTGGAACCCTCTCAACATCTCTAACATTCACCATATACATGACGTGAATAACTTGGATTCGGTTTCTTATCTCTTTTACTCTATAAGCCGCTAGCGCTTTCCTTATCAATGTATTTTGATTTAAGGCTTCAGTTAAATATAGTATCAGTGCGAGGCCTTTTCCATTGCTTTGAGTTTCAAGAAATAAGGGTGTTCAGGCTTTGATATGCATCTTTAGATTACGTTGTCCCTACTTACTTGGCTTCTTTCATCGGTCTTTAAGGGTTCTGGGAGTTCTGGGAATTGATTACTCATCCTTTGGGCGGCTATCTCCGAGGCTTCTTCGAGAATTCTTCTTGCCTCGCTGTCCGCGACCATCACGGAGACCGTTGCGCCGGTCACATTTCCTGCCTCGACCATGATTCCCTCAAGCATTTCATCCACCATTCTCAAGTTATGCGCGACTTCTGGAACTAGTCCGCTTAGATCTGATTGAATTCTCCTAATTATCTTGGTGGCCGGTGCGAGGACGTTCATGACATCTCCGAAGTCTCTTATCGTCTCCAGCCTCAAGATCACTTTCTCAAGCGATATCTGGCTCTTCAAGATCGTTCTAGACATCTTTCTTAATTGAGCTATCTCATTTGCGTAGATCGTCGCCCTGTCTCTATCTAGTTCCTGCTCAGCTCTAACGCATGCTTCAAAGAGTTCTTTATCCCTCGCTAGGAGTCTATGATAAGTCCTCTTTAGCTTCTCCGCTTGAACCTTTAGATGGGTTAAGATATCCATGATCCTTGGGCTTATAACCCTGAATTCCCTCGGCCTTTCCTCAACCCTCCTTTCCTGCTTAAAGAATGGAAACCTCATCTCTTACTCAAACGCTCACTCACGGACCTGTATTTATCGCTTCAAAGAATTTTGATGTCAAGTAAGACTTCTAGAATATTATGGGATGACTGCGGGATTTCAAGCTCTTCGAAGAGAAAGAAACTCTTCGGTTCATATGAGATCTAGATCCATGGAAAGAAATGCGATCTCTAAGCCTCTCCACTATAGCCATGGACAAGCTTTAGGTACGCTGTAGACGTGGCCTCTTGACTTGGTTATGCCTCGAAGAAGTTAAATCGCTGTCTTAACTTATTCCTTTGAGGCTGCTGGGCTTTGATGGAACCTTCGGCGATAGTCTTCGCGAATATGGGGAAGTTTAGGGGGGTCTCGAAAGGGCTTTTCCCGATAGCCGGAAAACCTATGATAGAGTATGTTCTCGACTCGATACCAGATGAGGTCTCGGATATCTTGATCGCCGTCGAAGATGAAGAGAATGTCTCAGAGTATCAAGACTTGGCCGATCAATACTTAGCTAAAGTCGTCGTCTCCGGATCAAGGATCGGAAACTTTAGGAAGGATCTAGAGTTCGCCGTAAACTCGATCAAGGGAGATAGATTTCTAGTTCTTCCATGCGATGCTCCACTGATAACCATGGAGTTCACGAAATTTTTGGTCGATGCCTCTCAAAAGTTTCCAGCAGTTCTCCCAAGAACTCCATCTAGGAGAGTATCCTATCTAACGGCATCCTACCAGAAGAAACCTTTAGAGGAGGTCTTTAAATCGAGTCCAGATCTCGGAATGGAAGAAGTCATAAGAAAGCTCAAAGGCGCTGTATATCTCTCAAGCAATAGCTTAAAGATATTCGATGAAAAATTGAACATGTTCTTCAGGGTGAGTTGTAAGGCTGATGTGGATAAGGCTGAAAGATTCTTGAGGAAGATGCTACGCTGAATGTTGAGAGCTGGATGAGATTAAAGCTTGGAAAGCTTGAAAGAAAGCTGCTCGAAGAGATAATCTTCAAGAAGTTGGGCGAGAAGAGGAGAGATGTCATAGTTAAGCCGAGATTTGGAGAAGATGCTTCAGTGATCAAGACTTGGTCTGGAGACATGGTCGTCGCCGCCATGGATCCGATAACAGGTTCAGGATCTATGCTTGGATGGCTTGCCGTGAATGTGAATGCCAATGATGTCGCGGTTATGGGAGGTGAGCCTAGATGGTTTTCGACGACCCTTTTACTTCCCGAAAACGCGGAGGTTGAGGAGATTAAGAGGATCACGTCGGAGATTCATCTCGCCGCCAAGAAGCTCGGAGTCGCGGTCATCACGGGCCACAGCGAGATAACTCCTGGGATAATGAATCCGATAATTGTTGGCCATATGCTTGGTAAACTCGTCTCGAAGAAGCCTATAAGATCCTCTGATGCGAGGGCTGGAGATTTGATAATTATGGTGAAGACTGCTGGAATTGAGGGAACCGCGATCCTCTCAACAGACTTCGCCGAAATTCTCAAGGATAAGGTTTCGGAAAAAATCCTAGAAAGAGCTAAGAGATTCTATCGAAGGATAAGCGTCGTTGAGGATGCTCTAAAACTCGCTAAAAGAAATATCTGTAGATCTATGCATGATCCTACTGAGGGAGGCGTTCTCGGAGGAGTATATGAGGTCGCGGAAGCGAGTAAGCTCTCCTTCATACTTTATGAGAATAAGATTCCAATCGCAGCTGAGACCAGGATCATTTGTAATGCATTAAATTGTGATCCACTGAGGTTGATAGCTTCTGGAGCCTTAATAGCCTCTATTCCCGAAGAGAATCTCAAGAAAGCGAAGAGAATCATTCCGAGCTTGAGAGTTATCGGTAGGTTTAGGCATAGAAGGATGGGAAATGTCTTGGTCAGAAGCGATGGATCCGAGGAGAAGATTAAAGATGAGATTAGGGATGAACTTTGGAGGCTCATAGAAGAGTTTAAGCTAAGGTAGTCGGCAACATCGTTATATATTGGGAAAACTGCTCCATGAAGGGATTTCGTGGCGAAAATCTTGGATCAGATCGGGCTTTCCTTCGATGATGCCCTTCTGATTCCGAGGAGATCTTCCATAAGATCTAGGAAAGAGGTTATAACTAGGAGTAGATTTACGAGAAGAATTTGGCTAAGCATCCCGATAGTCTCAGCCGCTATGGATACGGTCACGGAGTCTAGAATGGCCATAGCTATGGCGAGGGAAGGAGGAATAGGGGTGATCCATAGATTTATGCCGGCTGAGAGGCAGGCTGAAGAGGTTCTAAAGGTTAAGCGCGCTGAAAACATAGTGATCGAGGATCCTTACACGGTTAATCCAGAGATGAGGATTAAAGACGCTAGGAGGCTTATGGAGAAGTTTAGAGTTAGCGGACTGATCGTGGTCGACGAGGAGAGGAGGGTTCTCGGAATTCTAACGAGGAGAGATGTGGTCTTTGAAGACGATAATAGATTGGTTAAGGATGCGATGACTCCCAGAAATGACATGATCGTCGCGAAGCCTGGGATAAGCATGGAGGAGGCCGAGGAGATCTTTAGAAAGTATAAGGTCGAGAAGCTTCCGATAGTCGATGAAGATAACAAGCTTAAGGGATTGATAACGAGCGTGGATTTAGTTAAACGCAAGATGTATCCAAATGCTTCAAGAGACTCTAGGGGAAGGCTTTTAGCGGCAGCCGCGATAGGCGTCAGAGAGGAATCCATTCGAAGGTCAGAGCTCTTGGTTAAGGCTGGAGTGGATGTGATCGTGATAGATGTCGCCCATGGCCACACCGAGATGGTGATAAACATGGTTAAGAGGCTTAGAAGAACTTATGGAGACGAATTGGAGATAGTTGCTGGAAACGTTGCGACCCCAGAAGGTGTGGAAGACCTCGTATCCGCCGGAGTCGACGCCGTTAAGGTTGGAATAGGCCCCGGATCCGTCTGCACCACCAGGATCGTCGCCGGTGTAGGTGTCCCCCAGCTCACGGCGATAATGATCTGCTCCGAGAAGGCTAGAGAACTCGATATACCGATAATCGCTGACGGTGGAATCAGGTATAGTGGCGATATAGTTAAGGCTTTGGCCGCTGGTGCTTCAACCGTCATGATAGGTAGGCTTCTAGCTGGAACCGATGAGAGTCCAGGAGCTATCGTCGTGAGAAATGGTAGAAAGTATAAGATTTATCGTGGAATGGCCTCGCTTTACGCCATGCTTGGAAGAGAAGTTAGGGAGACTGGAAATGAGGCTGAAGCTCTTCTAGACGCCTCAGAATACTCCTATTATGCTGAAGGCGTTGAGGCCTATGTTCCCTACACTGGTTCGGTTTCAGAAGTGATTAAACAACTTGTAGCTGGATTGAGATCTGGGATGAGCTATCTCGGAGCAAGAGATATCGATGAATTGAAGAGAAACGCTGTTTTCATAAGAATAACTGAGAGCGGGTTCAAGGAAAGCTTACCACATGACGTTGAGAAGGTGTGAAGAGATATGCCCGCGAAGGTGATTATAGGTCTTCAATGGGGAGATGAGGGTAAGGGAAAGATCTCATATCTCCTATCCCGCAACGCCGACTGCGTAGTAAGATTTCAGGGAGGAGCAAACGCGGGCCACACCGTAGTTCTTCCAGACAGAAAATTGAAGTTCAATATGCTTCCAGCCGGATCAGCCGCCGGAGCGAAGCCATGTATAGCTTCAGGAGTTGTTCTGGATCCAGCTGAGGTAATTGAAGAGGTAGATCTACTTCGCTCAATAGGGATCGAGCCTGAATTGATGATTAGTGGCGCTGCTAATGTGGTCTTGAAGTTGCATAAGAGGCTTGATGGAATGATCGAAGAGCTTAGAGGAGGTAAGGCGGTTGGCACGACTAGGAGAGGAATCGGGCCGACTTATTCCGATAAAGCGCTGAGAACTGGGATCAGGGTTGAAGATCTCCTAGACAAGAAAGCACTCCGAGAAAAACTTGAGATCCTTGAAAGAGTTCATGGAATAAAGGTCGAGGAACTCGACGAACTCGTTAAGGTTGGAAGACTTATTGCAAAATATGTTGGAGACGTCGAGATCTATCTGAATGATCTCCTAGATTCTGGAGCCGAGGTGATCTTTGAGGGAGCTCAAGGAACCCTTCTAGACATAGATCACGGAACCTACCCCTATGTTACCTCATCGAATACTATTGCTGGAGCAGCATGCACGGGATGCGGAGTAGGACCTACTAGGATAGATGAAGTTATTGGCGTCATGAAGGCGTATTCAACGAGGGTTGGAGCAGGAGTGTTCCCAACGGAACTTCATGGAGAACTCGCCGATAGGATTAGGGAAATTGGAGGAGAGTATGGGACGACGACGGGTAGACCTAGGAGGGTTGGATGGCTGGATATACCATTATTGAGATACGCCGTTAAGATCAGCAATGTCTCGTGGATAGCGATGACCAAGCTCGACGTCTTAACGGGATTAAAGAAGCTTAAGATCTGTAAAGAATATGTTGTAGATGATGAAGTGGTTAAGATTGTTCATCCAAGCGTTAAAAAGCTTGAAAAAGTTAAGCCTAACTACGTCGAGGTCGATGGATGGGACATAGATCAAGGAGATTGGAGAAAGCTCGCTGAAAGGGGTTGGGAGTCATTTCCACCGGAAGCGAAGAACTATGTTGAATTGGTCGAGAGATTGCTCGGAGTCCCCGTCAAGCTCGTCTCAGTCGGACCTGAAGCTGGAATGGAGGTCTGGAGATGAACTTCAATTCTCTAGAGGCCATAATCCCAATAGATGGCAGATATCGTGGAAGAATCGGCGAGACATCGAGATACTTCTCCGAATATGCTTTGATCAAGGAGAGGCTGAGGGTGGAGATAGAGTTCTTAATCAAAGTCATCGAGACTTGCAGCGAGGAGATCAGGTTTAAGCTTCCACATGATTGGAAGGATAGATTGTTGAGAATTGTTGAAGACTTTAAGCTAGAAGATGCTGAGAGAATTAAGGAGCTTGAGAAGATTTTAGGCCACGACGTCAAGGCCCTCATGAACTATCTCAGAGAGAGGCTTCATCAAATCGGATTAGAGCCGCTGTCATCATATATTCATCTTGGATTAACTTCAGATGACGTAAATAACTTGGCATATTCGCTCCTCCTCTCACGTTTTAGAGATGAAGTCCTCATACCGAATCTAATCGAGGTGATCAAGACAGTATCGGGGAAGGCTAGGGAAAATCTTGAAACGATCATGCTTGGTAGAACTCATGGAGTTCCAGCTGTTCCGACGACATTTGGAAGATTTCTCTCAAACTACGCATATAGGTTGGCTAGAATCGCTTATGAGCTGGCGTCGTTCAAGTTTCCTGGAAAGCTCGGCGGAGCCATTGGAGATCACTCCGCCTTGAAGTTCACTTATCCTAAAGTTGATTGGATAGAGTTTAGCAAGGGTTTCGTAGAATCTCTTGGACTCGAATATACTCCAGCTTCAACCCAGATACTTCCACATGATAAGATCTCTGAATTCTTAGGCAAGATCTCGATCCTAGACGCTATCATATCGAATCTCTGTAGAGATCTCTGGCTCTTATCATCTCTCGGACTACTGGTCTTCGGGAGAAGAGTAGGCGAGGCGCATTCATCCACAATGCCTCACAAATCTAATCCACTACATCTCGAAAACGCTGAGGGAGCATGCGACCTGGCTTCAAGCATAGCTTCATTCATGGCCCGTAGACTCATCTCAAGCAGACTTCATAGAGATCTCTCAGACTCCATTATCAAGAGATTCTATGGGCTTCCGTTGACCCTAACCATAATCGGGTTCAAGAGCTTGATGGAAGCTTTCAAGAGAATGAACGTTTTGAAGGATAAGATGAGGCTTGAAGTCGAGAGCCATCCCGAATCCTTGGCCGAAGCCTATCAAGTATATCTCAGAGCGCATGGAGTTGAAGATGCGTATGAACTCGTTCAGGGAGCTCTCGATAAAGGTTGGAGCGAGGTCTTAAAGGAGATCAAGGATAGGGGTCTTCCAGATGAGATCGTTAAGAGACTTAAAGAAGTCGAGCCTACTAAATATGTTGGAGAGGCTGTTAGAATCGGATCCATGCTTTTAGATGAGGTTGAGAAGATCTTAAGGAAGATCGGGAAATGAGTCTTCTCTCACACCTTTAGCCATAAGCTCACATCTCATGACCTCAAACGATTTACCTAAATTCTCCATCAGTAGATTGATTTTCCCTTCTTCAGCAACGGCTATGACGCATCCACCTCCACCGGCTCCAGTGAGCTTCGCTCCAAAAGCCCCAGACTTCATACATAATTCGATCACATCTTCTATCTCCTTCGAAGATACCCCGACCCTTCTCAGAAGCTCCTGATTTCTCAGCATAAGTTTTCCGATAGATTCCACGTCTCTAGCTCTCAGCGCATCCACCGCTTCCCAGATTATCTGCTCAGCGTCTTCCAAGATCTTCTCGAACTCTTCCCCATGAGCATCCTTGAATTCCTTAACCTTCTTGACCAAATCTCCAGTTCTCCTAGCCTTTCCGGTATTGATTATTAAGATCTCATCTAGATTGAAATCCATGCTTCTAAATCCCTTGGAACGCGTATAGATTCCCCCGCCGCCATAGGTCGCGATCGTGGTATCGATTCCAGAGGGTCTATAATGAACTAAGCTTTCACCTATGTGAGCCGCCCTCATGATCAATTCTAGATCAAGTTCTCCCTTCAGCAGCAGAGATGTGGCCGCCGCGGACGCCACCGAGACGGAAGCCGATGAACCAAGACCTACACTTTGAGGTATAGATGACCAGATCCTGAGATTTATTCCACCAGAGTATTCGAGTTCCTCGGCTATGTAGGCTGAAGCCCTAATGGCAGGATTCTCCCCAGTCCAGCCGTCGAGAATTATTCCCCGATCTGATCTCTCTACTTCTGCATAAGCTCTCAAACCGATGGCTGAGACGATGGCGGGCTTATCATAGACGACGAAATGCTCTCCAAATAAGATGACTTTACCTGGCGCAGAGGCGCATGCCTTCATCGTTAACCTTTTATGACCTAACATTTATTTATCTTAATCTCGATTCATGGCCGCTCGCTAAGTCATCAAGATGTCAAATACTCTCTACTCAACTCTCTTTAAGCCTGAGAGTCTCAATAATCCTTCATGCAGCTCAAACCATATGTTATGATATGATTGAACATCGACGCCGGATAGGTATTCGATTTCTCCACGCATCACGAGATTCAGCGCCCTATTAAGCCTCGTAATATACGTCTTCAATATTGGAAGCACTTTAGAGAGTTTTTCAAGAACATCTACTGTTTTCCTGTGAAGTTCGCCTAACTCTCTGATTATCGCTAAATCGTATTCTGGATCACTGTGATCATTTGGAACGAGCATTCCTCCCTCATTCTTCACCTGCCATCTCGTGACGAGATCCTTGAACCACGTATTCAGCTCCTCAAACTCCTTACAATATGAAAGAACTTCCTCTCTTCTACCTGAACTCTCCAACACTTCTCGTCTAAGCCTCTTCATCTCCTCTCGTCCAGCATGCTCTATCTGCCATTGATCATCAACTCTTCTCACAAATCCCTTTCTCAGCAAATCATTTAAAACTTCACGAATTTTCTCTTTATCGATCTCTATGTTATTTTCGATATCTTTCTGGAGAGAGGATCTAAATATATCGAGATAATTTAGGATGAGAAATTCATCCCAATTAACCACATCGTTGACCTCCGACCTGGCATCTTGCTCAGCTTAATTTAAACCTTCAACAAAATGCGAAAACTATTCTTCCAAGGAACAAAAATTCATATACATGTCGACTTATGGTTGATGGTGGAATGCTGAAGCTAAAGGGTTTACCGGCTTCTCCTGGAATAGCTATAGGGAAAGCATTTGTATATGGTGGTCATGAAGAGTTTGACGTCGCGAATTTTTCAGGAGACGCGGATGCGGAAGTTTCCAAGTTCAAAAAGGCGTTAGAGGAGACTAAGTCGCAGGTGGCGAAGCTTAGGGATAAGGTTGAGAGGGAGATCGGGAAGGATGAAGCGGCGATCTTTGAGGCCCATCTAATGATCTTAGAGGATCCTACATTCACCGATAAGGTCGTGAAATATATCAAGGAAGATCGCTTATCGGCTGAGAAGGCGGTTGAGAAGGCTTCAGAAGAACTCATAGAGATGTTCAAGGCCATGGAGAGCGAATACTTTAGATCGAGGGCGGATGATATCAAAGATCTTCGGAATAGGATCATTAACAATCTCAGAGGAAGAAAGCAGTCGCTAAGCTTAGATCTCAAGGAGCCTTCAATAGTTTTCGCCAAAGAACTTCTCCCTTCAGATACTGCTAGGATGGATAAGAAGAAGGTGCTCGCCTTTGTGACCGAGATCGGGGGAATCACCTCGCATGCGGCGATAGTGGCAAGAGCTCTAAGGGTTCCAGCGGTAGTGAGCGTGAGCGGCTTGATGAAAAACGTGAGAGATGGTGTTACGGCGATCGTGGATGGATATAAGGGCTTGGTTATAATAGATCCTGTTGAAGAAGTTCTACGAGAATATTCGCAGAGAAAATAGTTCCAAAACTATTCCTTCTCTCCAAATTTATTCTTGATGAGAGTCAGTAGGGTGTTTAAGGCTTCCTCGGCATCCTCGCCTTCTGCGATTATCGTTATCTCGTCACCGCATTCTGCTCCAAGCGATAAAACTCCAAGAATGCTCTTGGCATCCGCGATCTTATCGTCTTTCTTAACCTTGAGTTTAGCTTTAAACTTCTTAGCTGTCTGAACGAATACCGCCGCTGGCCTGGCATGTAAACCAACCTTGTTCGTTAATACGGCGCTTGCTTGTAGAATCTTCATCGTCGTTCACTCTTCGATTTCCCGTATTTAGATTTTTTTACCTTTTTACTTTTCGACGCATCCACGATTAATTTACTAAAGTTTAGGAGCCGGCCTCAATTCCATCGATGGAGATCCTCAGATTCAAAGTGAGTGGTAAGCAAATTATTCTGTTTTACCACCTTTTATCGAGATTTCACACATGTTTAAAGTTTGGCGTTTTAAAAACAACGTTTTTAAAGAAAGACTTATCTATGCGCACGATGTAATAAGTTACGTCAATTTGAGATAGGAGGAGGAAAAATGGGTTGGATTGAAGTTTTATCGGCAGCTGTTCAGGGATTCTTGAATCTCGGAGCTTCTGTCGCCATCCCGATAATCTTGTTCTTCATAGCTCTTGGATTTAGAGTTAAGCCTGGTAGAGCTGCTAGATCAGCTATAACGATCGCCGTGGGTTTCGTCGGCATCTTCCTATTGATAGGATTCTTCATGGATACGATAGCTCCCGTTGCCAAGATGCTCGTTGAGAGAACTGGAATCCAGCTAGTGGCGATAGACGTTGGGTGGCCTTCAGCCGCCGCGATCGCCTTCGGCTCGGTCTTGGGAACTTTGATAATCCCTGTAACCGTTGTCGTGAATCTAATCTTACTAGCCGCCAGGGTGACTAGAACCTTAGACATTGATGTCTGGAATTACTGGCACTTCGCATTCGTCGCGAGCCTGACATACATAGCGACTGGAGACTTCTGGCTTGGATTATTAGCCGGGATAGCGATGTTCGTAATCATTTTGCCGATCGCCGACTGGTCCGCTCCAAAGGTCCAAGAGATGCTCGAAACTCCTGCCATCTCTCTACCGCACGGATTCTCGGCTGTATATTTCGCGTTAGCGTATCCGGTGATGAAGCTGTTTCAGAAGATCCCCGGGCTCTGGAACATCAAGGCTGATCCGGAGACTATTAGGAAGAAATTTGGATTAATCGGTGAAAGCCCGGTTCTTGGAGCGATAATAGGGTTCGCCCTATCTGTTGCCGCTGGGGCCGACTATGTCACGGTCGCTAAGACCACGGTTGGCATGGCTGCTGTAATGGTGATCCTACCTAGAATGGTCAGGATCCTAATGGAGGGATTAGTTCCCTTAGCAGACGCAATTAGAGAGACGTTCGTCAAGAGATATGCCGGAAAGAGGGAACTATACATTGGATTGGATTCCGCGATCGCCATAGGACATCCCGTAGCCATAGCAGCTTCCTTGATCCTCATACCGATATTCATCGTAGAATCCCTAATACCTGGAAACAAGATATTGCTTCTTGCAGACCTCCCAGTCATACCATTCATGGTATGTATGACCGTTCCGTTATTCAATTACGACACCGTTAAGGTCATAATAAACATGGCTATCTGGAATATCGTCGGCCTACTCTTGGGAAGCATGATCATAGACGTCTACACGGCCACCGCGAAATCCGTCGGATTCCCATTACCGAAAGGAGCCGTCTTCATCTCAAGCATATGCGATGGAACTAATCCGTTGACTTGGTTGCTCATCCAGCTCGGCAGGATAGGTTGGAGACCACTCGCCTATGGAGCCCTAATAGTGGTGATCATAGTATTCATAGTAATAGGTTACATTGCCGAGAAAAGGAGAGCGGAGAGAGCAGCTGAGGCCGCCGCTTCAACCGGTTAAAAGTTAAAGCTTCCCAAAACCCTCTTTATTTTCAGAGGTGATAGATTTGGGAAATGATATTAAGAAGGTCATCGTGAGCTGTGGAACGGCTATAGCTACCGCGACGTATGTCGCCAGTAAGGTAAAGGAGATCGCCGAGGAGAATGGGATTAAGGTTGAGATAACTCAATGTAAAGCGGCTGAAGTTAATTACTACATATCTATGTTGGGGAAAGTCGATCTAATAGTCACGACCACTCCTGTAAACGTTCAGGGAATACCCGTGGTCAATGGTGTGCCATTTCTAAGCGGAGTCGGAGTGGAGCAAGTTAAGAAGAAGATAGTCGACATTTTGAAGAAGAGCTGAGGTGAAGGCTACGAAGGTCTATTACACCTTCATCGACTGCGATGATAGCATAGAGACCCTTAAAAGAGTAAGTGAATATCTTTACAATAAAGGCCTTGTAAAGGAGACATACGTTGAATCTCTGTTAAAGAGGGAGAAAGAATTTCCAACAGGTCTTCAAAGCGAGAAAGGAGTCGGAGTCGCAATACCTCACGCCGACATTGAGCACGTCTTAGAGGAGGCTTTCGTCGCGATATTTCCAACAAAGACCTTACATTTCCATAAGATGGATGAACCTGATAAGGAGATCCCCGTCGATCTGGTTCTCTTATTAGTCGTTAAATCTACTCAAGGCTATATGAAATTCCTATCAGATCTGGCCTCAACTATAAATGATGAAAAATTCGCCGAGCTTGTGGAGAGCAGAAAGACGGAAGAGATAATAGATTTCCTAGTCAAGAACATTCTAGAGAAACATTTCAAGGTGGAGCAAGTCGAGAGAGTAAAACTCTGAGAGAAATGAAACATAACTCGGATTTGGATGTCAATTCGTGATTAGCTTAGAGATCATTCCGTGAATCTAGGGCCGCGGTTTTATGGTCTCTCATGCCTCTTTTTGCTCTCAAGAATTAATGGATGAACTATTTGATGGATGTATTCGACAAACTCAGATTCAGGCATCTTTGTGAATGCAGTTACGACGCAGTTTCTAGTTAATCCCATGACCTTATTCGTTCCAGTGACCGTGAACACGATATACCATATGTTTCCATGGCTTAGATACTCCTCATACAGTCCGGAATCCTTTAGAGATTCTCCATAGAGGGCTAATTTATCAACAGCTGGAAAATCTAGGTTGTCGAAGTATATCACCTTCGTCGCCTCGGGATTTCTTTCATGAAATTCCCTCATGACTTCTGGAGATATTCTAGCCTCGGTTAAAGCCTTGTATGAGAGATAGAGGTGATGGGAGAGAATCGATGCGACGGCGTTTGCGAAATGCTTTTCTTGCACGACCGTTAGTAGGATCAGGTCTTCGAGTTTCCTGAAGATTATTCTAGCCTCAGTTGTCTTCAGGATTGGAACCTTTCTCCCTCTCTGGTTTATCAGAATTATCTTATCCTTGCTGAAGGTTCCCTCAAGCATGTCATCCTTCAGATCCAAGTCTTTCACCTCGGTCATGAGCTCAAAGTCCATCCCTTCCTCGCTCCGCTCGTCAACGACCCTATAGCCTCTAAGCTTATCCGCTATCTCTTCTAAGCTTGTATCGACCCTTATCTCGAAGATCTTCGCCGCGAGGGGCATCTCGATCCCTTTCACCAGAATGGATCACGGAAGATATATAGGTTAGGATCTCTGGCTGAGCTTCTTCACAGCTCTATAGGCATCTCTTCCAGCTCCATAATAGTTCTCCAGTTTTTCGATGAATTCATAGCCCATGTTTCTATAGAGGTTTATTGCCGGCTGATTATCCACCGCGACTTCAAGGATTATCTCTTCACATCCCTCTCTCTTGAAGGAGTCTTCGATGACGTTCATCAAGAGCCTTCCAATGCCTCTTCCCCTAAGCTCAGGTCTAACGTTTATCGTATAGATCCTTCCAACTCTTCTCTTCCCAGATCTCTCAACTCTTCCCACGACGAATCCTAGAATGACATGATCTCTAACCGCTTTGAGGAAGATCGTCCTCTCATCTTTAAGCAGCCACCTATAGATCCACTTACTATACGATTCTCTTCCAAAGCATTTGACCTCAATCTCATAGATCTCATCCAAGTCCTCCATCGCCGCCTTCTCGATCCTCACCTTAGCCTCCATATGCTTCCAAAGAGAGTATCTATCGGCTATCCTTATATTCATGGCCTAGAATCTCCTCTCGGTGCGAGTCATTTGAAGGAACTCGCAGTCGTTAAGCTCGGAGGCTCTATCATAACCGTTAAGGATAAGCCGTTTACTCTTAGGGGAAAGGTTCTCGAGAGGATTGGATCCGAGCTTTCAGGTCTGGAAGAGTCTTTGATCCTCGTTCATGGGGGTGGATCATACGCTCATCCAGTTGCGAAGAAGTATTCAGTCTCGGAGGGTTATAGAGATGAAGAGCACTTGAGGGGGTTTATGGAGACCTCGATCGCGGTTCGGAGATTAAACCTCGAAGTCGTTGAGAAACTTATTGAAGGCGGATTAAGATGTATAGGCATACCATCCTCAACAATATTCTCCACAAGTTCTGGAAGAATCCTCACATGCAGTCTTGAGCCCATATTCTTATCCCATAGAGTTAAGATTGCTCCAGTCACATGTGGAGATGTTGTATTCGACCGCGAGCTAGGTTTCACCGTTTTGTCGGGAGATGCTATTGCATCATATCTTGCGGTCAGGCTCAGGGCTAAGAGATTGATTTATGCAATAGATCTAGATGGAATCTATGTTAAAGATAGGGTTACAGGAGAGGTGAAGGTCGCTGAAGAGCTTAAACCTGGTATGAGGCTTGAACCTCTCGGAAAGATCAAGGAAGATGTCACCGGAGGAGTTATGGGAAAACTTGAAGAAGGATTTAGGGCGGCTGAGAACGGCGTCGAGGTCATGATAGTCAATGGATTAGCTGAAGGTAGGATAAGGGATGCTGTTTTAGGTAAGAGCGTTCTTGGAACAATTCTTAAAGTTTAGGCTCTTGTTGAATCGCTAGAAAGTCATCCGGCTTAATGTTCTCGGCGAGCTCAGGAGTTAGGACCCCTCTCTCTATCAATACTCTTCTAGCTAGATACCAAAATGCATATGGTAGAGCTAATCTTCCTCTATTGTTCATGGGGATCACTAGGTCGACGTCGGTGATCGTGTTGTCCGTGCTACACATGGCTATCACGGGTATCTGAGCTATTCTCGCCTCTATGACCGCCTGTCTATCATATCTTGGATCTGAGACCAGTATCAGCTCCGGCTCGATATATGTTTCGAGGATTGGATTCGTGAATGATCCTGGCTCAAATCTCTCGGTTATCGGTATACATCCAGTTAATTCGCAGAATTTTTGAACGGGTTTTGTTCCATAAATATGGGTTGAGATCACCGCGACCTTCTCTGGGGAATAGTATGAGATGAATTTAGCGGCTATATTCAATCTCTCGATAGTCTTGTTTATGTCTATCAGGTATACTCCATCTGGTCTTTGCTTGAAGATGAACTGCTCCATATGCTTAACCTTTATCCTCGATCCTATGTGTAGTCCATGTCTCACGAGAATCTCTTGGATATCCACTTGTATCTCCTTCTCCTCACTCATATCTTAAACACCGCCATCTTATCTTCTCCAATAATTTCTCCTATTCTTAGAAGTTCATTCGCCTTCGCAACCCTCTCTCCGCCCACGACTCCCGCCTTCAAGAGCTTTCCACCCCAAGCGACCGCTAGTTGGGCCAAGGTTCCTTCGGGAGGTTCTCCAGATCTATGGGATACGGTTGGGACGATGCCTTTTTCATGAGCTATCCTTATCGTCTTCATGGCCGTTGTCAACAATCCAACTTGATTCGGCTTAATTATCACGGCTCTAACGGCTTTCTTCTCCGCCGCTTCTTCAAGTATCTCAGGTCTAGTGACTATCAGATCATCTCCACATATCAAGGTCTTGGATCCAATTTGTTTCGAGAGCTCGACGAATCCATCCATATCGTTTTCATCAAGCGGATCCTCGACATAGAATAAGTTGAACTTGTCCGTCCACTCGGCGACTCTATTCATGTGATCTTCTCTGCTGAGCTCTATTCCTTCGGTCGGATAGACGTATTTCTCTTTCTTCGGATCCCATAGGCTTGAGGCAGCTATATCCACTCCGATCCTGATCTCGAATCCAAGCTCATCAGATACCTCATCCGCTGCTTGCTTCAATATCTCCAATCCTTTCTCTGTGTTTACGGGTGGCGCATAGGCTCCTTCGTCACCTCTTCCAAGAGTGAATCCCCCGAGGTATTTGTCCAATAGTTCTCCGGCTCTTCGATGAACCATGAAGTTCGCCTTAACAGCTGAATAAACATCTCCTGCTCCTATCGGGCTCACCAAGAGCTCTTGCCAATCTGGAGCACCTTTTCCAGCATGTTTTCCCCCGCCGATGACGTTTCCAAGCGGATATGGTAGCCTAAATTCGTCGACCATTCTAAGATGTTCGAATAGGGATTTTCCTAGAGCTTTGGCCGCGGCTAAGGCTATTGCTAATGAGGTGGCGAAAGCGGCATTCCCACCGAGCTTCCTGAAGTCCTCGGTTCCATCAAATTCTCTTAGCAGATCATCAACGGCTTCCTGATTCGATGCATCAAATCCGATAAGCTTCTTGGATAGCTCATTATTTATCAGCTTTATCGATTCATCCACTCCTCCAATCGGATAATATGCAACCTCTTTCCCTCCCTTACTCTTTCCAGCCGGAGCCGCGGCTCTCCCATATCCTTCTCCAGCCCATACCTCGACCTCGACCGTCTCCTCTCCTCTACTGTTGTAAACTTTACGCGCTTTAACTTTCTTGATCTCGATCGCCAATCATCATTCACCTCCCGGAATACTTCTTATGTTGGCTGAATAGGGTGTGGAGTCTTATCACTTCATCGAAGTATTCGTAGTGGCTTAGGAACATCCGCCTACAGCAATATCTCTTTATTCCGAGATCATCTAAGACCTTTCCAGGCTCTTCTCCAGCCTCAACCCTCCGCTCATACTCTTCCCATTTATCCCCTATCAAGGCTCCGCATGTGAAACATCTGATCGGGAACATCATGCCTATTTCCAAGCCAAACACGGGAGACAACTATATTTAAGGTATGCTCACTTGGATCTTCGCCTATCAGCTGTCTAGCTTTATTAGCGTCCCCTCAAACCGAGACTTCGAGAATTCCTTAAGGTTATCTGAATATCTCCAATTTAAGCTGATGTTTCTTAAGCTACTTCCTCATATATTCACCAATCCTTCTATATTCCCTTTAACTCATCGCTAAACTATCGTCTCAGAAGATGCTCGTTTCAAAAAGAGATCTCTTAAAGAGGAGATTATCTATATGACTTCTGCTTGAATCTTCTCGCAGAGTATCTGTTAGGTTTCTTAGGCTCAGCCTGTCTGGGATCGCCTGCCAGCAATACTCTACTGTATTCTTTTATCAGCTTTTTTGCGGACTCGCTCTTCGAGGCTAATGCCCTCGCTATCGCGAATGAGACTGCGTCGGCGATCGCTATGATGCCCCCGCCCCTGACCTTTACGTCGAAGTCGTGGCTTTTCCAGAACTTCTCGTTGAAGTAGAGTGGGGTTAAGATTTTGGCTCTGACGATCTCGTTTCCAAAGTATTCGAGGGGCTGATTGTTGATGAATATTCTTCCAGTCCCCGGTCTAACTACGAGCCTGGCCACAGCGGTCTTCCTCTTCCCGACGAAAGGACCTAAGACCTTCGTCAATTCTGCCACCTATTCCGATCCATCTCTTGCCTAGCCATATTTTATACCTTTAAACTTTCAAACTTTTGAGAGAACGCTTCATGGATTAAGATCTTAACTCTTGGCTGCATACCTTCCTCCTGAGATGAGCTTGCTTAACTCGGCTATCGTCATATATCTTATGAGTTTTCCGGATCTGCTCCTCGCCTCCGTTAAGGCTGCTTCTGAAAAGCTCAGCTTCTCAACGTTTTCGTATTCTTTTGGAACTCCAGCATAGACCTTAAGCCTCTTTAGAGCTTCTCTACCTTTCGGCTTCTTTCTCGGAAGCATTCTCGCGATCGTATACCAGACCAGTCTGTCGGGTTTTCTTGGATACCAGACGTTTATCTTCTTATGAGATGAAAACTGTCTTCTCGCCAAGAGTTTTAGATATCTGTCTAGAATTGCTTGTTTCTTTCCGGTTATTATCGCTTTTTCGGCATTCACCACGATTACATTCATTCCCAAGAGGAGCATCTTGGCTATCTTGGAAGCCATCCTCCCAAGTCTCTGATTCGATGCATCCACGACTACCGTTCTTTTCGTCTCCGCTACCTCCATCTCCAGAACCCGGAGACGATCTGACTATATAAGCCTAAGCTTTTAGATCTCGTGATAACCTTCTGTTAGAGCTCTGAGACTATTCCAGGTATTCTCGGGAATGGTTGGACTTCGGCTACATGTCTTACTCCGCAGACATATCCCACAAATCTCTCGACTCCGAGCCCTGCTCCGGCTGAGGGCTTGAGTAAGCCACGTTTAGCGAGGTTTAAGATGGACTCATAGTTCTCTCTTCTTAATCCATCTCTCTCGATCTTCCTGAGCATCTTCTCATACTCGTATTCCCTTTCTCCTCCTGAGATCACCTCGCCATATCCCTCTGGTAAGATTAGGTCGAAGTTTCTCCACATTCCAGTCTCCTCATCTTCATAGTCGTAAAATTCTCTTGGGATGTCTATGACCCATGCCGGATCATTTAGGTCTCTGGACAATTTTAGCTCCCAATCCTCTCCATATTCTTCTTCAAGTTCTCTTCGCTTAAAGACCTTGAATGGTGTTTTTGGAATTCTTAGCTCGCCTCTTCCAAGAATCTTCAACTCTTCTCCACACTTTTCCTTAACCGCCTTTATCGATTCGATTATCAGATCTTCATATACCTTAAAGACGTCGTCCATCTTCGCATAAGCGATCTCGACTTCGAGTTGAGTGAACTCATAGAGATGTCTTCCAGTAAAAGCTCTATCCCTTCGCTCAATCCTGATGTTCGGTGAAAATATGAAGAACTTCTCCGGCCCTAAAGATACTAAAACCCTCTTTTGGAAGATCATGCTCTGCGTGGCCTTCACCCTGACTCCGTAGACCTCGATCTCAACCCTCTTCTCTATGCTCGCTCCAGGATCTGGCCATAGAGGATCCGTCGCCTTCGCTAGCATTATTGGCAGGATCCAGTAAAAACCTCTTTCAAGAAGCCTATTCGTCATCGTTTTTAGGATCTCTGTCTTAATCCTTAGGATCGGCAGCTTCCTTCTATCCAATAACCCCTCGATAGACGCTAACTTCATGAGATCCGCTCGCTGTATTAGCTTCGACCTCATCTCTCTCACGAGGACTTGAGTTAGGCACATATTTGTCTTTTTTATTGGAAATAGATCATTTTGACGGTAAAATAATGTCATACCATTGAGTTTATCGTCTAATTGACGAGCTGAGAGAGGGTACGAGGCTCCTCGGCTCCGGATCTGAGGGCATGTTTTATTAAGGTGAAGTGATCTAAATATACCATGTCTGAAAAGGTGGAGTGGGCTTCTCCAGGAGCATTGGGTCTCGCCGGATTCGGGCTCACCACCGTTCTCTTAAACCTCCATAATGCGGGGCTGATCGAGGTGCCGTTGATCACCTTTTGCTATGGATTCTTCTATGGTGGAGTGGCTCAAGTGATAGCTGGAATAATCGATGGGAGGCGTGGAGATATCTTCGGCTTAACGGCCTTCACTTCCTACGGCCTCTTCTGGATAGGATTGGCGCTGGCGACGCTTCTAGACTGGCTTAAGATAGTGACTTTAACTCCAGTTGAGGCTGGATATGTGATGTTGATGTGGGGGATCTTCACCGCCTACCTGACCCCCGGCTCCTTTAAGATAACTAGATTCGCTCTGCCGACGGTCTTCGTCTCCTTGACGATCCTCTTCTTCCTCCTCTCGGCGGCTTTCTTCGTAATCGCTTCAGGTGGATCCGTTCTACTCCTTAGGATCGCTGGAATCGAGGGAATATTCTGCGGATTGAGCGCGATGTACACTTCAGCTGGAATCGTCTTGAATACGCATCTCGGTAGAGAGGTTCTCCCACTCTAACCTATCAGCTTGACGCCGCTGCCACTCGGATATCTTTCAGCAAATTCCTTGGTCGTTAGAATCGTCCCACCGGCTTCCAAAATTTTTTCATATGCTTTCTTCGAGAACCCGAAGGCTCCTATCGTTATTGGATGATCTATGTCTCCAGCTCCTAAGACTTTTCCGACGACGTAGACCACGTCTCCGCTCTTCGTAAGCCTGTTGAGCTTGTAGAGGTTTACGACTCTCCTATTTCTCCTAGATCTCTCAGCTTCTTCGAGAATCCTTCTCCAAAATCTACTCTTCGCCGCAGGCTTCGGAATAGCCTTGAGTATGCTTAGCTTAAGCCCTGGTCTAACGGTTTTCCTCCTACTCACCATCCCCGATTCTTCTAAGGATTAGCTTGGGTTAATCATAAAGATTAATTCGCCTTCAATTCCTCTAGGAGCTTACTGAACTTCTCCTCAAATTCTGAAGTCTTCTTCTCTAAGGCTTTCGCGGCCTCGATTAGGATCCGCTTCGGGGGCAGAAATCCTATCGACTCGACATAGAGTATCCTCTTATTTGGATCTCCATTCTTAGACTCATAGAGGGATGAGATGGCTGCTTGCCACTTCGCATTCTTTCTCCCTCTTCCAACCCTGACATATAGCTCCATCTCTATTCTTTGGCCTGGCGCGAGCTTCACTATCGGGATCTTTGGGCTAACGGGCTTCGCGGTGGTTGTGGGATCTTCTGGAATCATATCTCCAGAATAGACTGTTATCGGCTCATCCTTCGCCTCAGCCCTCAAAATATATCTCACGGCGCATTTATCGCATCCAAGTCTGCTTCCACAATTACATTCCTCTG
The DNA here is from genome assembly GCA_021159365.1 of Nitrososphaerota archaeon. Classification (GTDB taxonomy): domain Archaea; phylum Thermoproteota; class Nitrososphaeria_A; order Caldarchaeales; family Wolframiiraptoraceae; genus AUK039. Next base: position 26,802 of record JAGGRY010000011.1, read on the forward strand.
GTGGAACATATCTATCTATGTCGGATTTGAATGGTATTAGGGAGATTCTATGGGCCAAGACATCATTCGGCATGGCCGACGTATTCTCTATTAGTAGAATCTCTTCAACGGCCATGGTTGGAACCTCGTTTATCGTGAATCTCCTTATTGCGTTCGCGATCGAGAGTGGAACTCCTTCAAGCTCAACCTTAACAGTCTTATCATCTGCTTCGAGAAGCTTAACCGAGATCATCCAGCCGAGACTTATCACTTGAAGCCATCTTAAAAGTATTTGCGGCCATGATCGAAAACGTGATCTATGAAGTTAAATCCTTATCAGCCGGATCAGTTTATCCTAATCTTGATGATGTTGAGGGTTGGTAGATCTATAGTTGAGCTCGTTAAGGGAGATATAACGGAGCTTGAAGTGGATGCGATAGTCAACGCCGCGAACTCTAGGCTTAAGATGGGCGGTGGAGTTGCTGGAGCTATCTTAAGGAAAGGGGGCTGGAGCATTCAAGAAGAATGCGATAAGATTGGATACTGTCCGGTTGGTGGAGCGGTGATAACTGGAGCGGGAAAATTGAAGGCGAAATACGTTATCCACGCGGTTGGCCCTAGGATGGGTGAAGGCGATGAGGATAGAAAGCTTAGAAACGCCACCCTAAACTCCCTTAAGCTCGCGGAGAAGCATGGGATTAAAAGCATGGCCTTCCCAGCGATCTCGACCGGGATCTTCGGATTCCCAAAGGATAGATGTGCGAAGATAATGTTGAGAACCACAGTTGATTATCTTAAGGCTGGAAGCAGCATCGAGAGAGTCATCTTCTGCCTTTACGACGATGAAACTTATCAGATATTCGCCGAGGAACTTAACAGGATCAAGAATGAGGTTTAGGCGATATATGGTGGGGCTCCAAGCTCTTCATCATATTTTCTCTCAAGCTCTCTAACGAGTCTTTGAAGCTCTAAGCTCCTCTCAACGGCCTCATTCAATTCTCGCTCAAACTCCCTCACCCTCTTCTCAAGATCTCCTAGATCTAGCTTTATGTCAAGCATCATCGACAGCTTCCTTAAGACGTGGAGAGCTGTCTTAGGATTTGGAATCGTTACATAGCTTGGGCTATGGCCCCAGATTCCGATCGCCTCTATTCCCCGCTTCGAGGCCATGGTCATGATATAGCTATGGATACTTGCAGGTCCATCATATTCTATCGGCTTTAATCCATATGCCTCTATTTCCTGCTTTAGATTCTCCATGTTCACGACCGCCCTAACCCTCGGCTCCCTCGTATGCGGAATGAAGTCTAAGACCCCGCCTATCAGATAGATTCTCCTTATAATGCATTTATCGCATATCGATAGGATTTGATCCGTATATTCTTCCCAATTTATGTTCGGCTCGGATCCCATCAAGATCAGGACTGCTTTCCCATGATCTCCGCTAGTCCATAGATATAATTCGTTTGATGGAAATCTAAGATCTCTTAACACTCCTCCGCTCACGGTCACCAAAGGCCTAGTCGAGGTGAGATCATAATATCCGGAGGCTTTCAGATTTCCCACCTTTTCAGCCTTCAAAGAACTTACCAGATACTCTATCGAGATGGATGAGACTCTCCCCGCGTCTGGCCACCCGGAGAACCCCATTATCATCAACCTAGTCTTAAAGTCTTTAATGCGATCTAATTTCTTCAAAAGCTCTTCATCCATGAGCCTATTCACGCGGTCAAATTCCTCTAAGATTGATATGAAGTTTTCCAGCAAAGTTTAAACCATGAATCAAAACGGTTTCAGGTGAATGATGTGGGCTTGACGTCTGAGACGTGATGAAGGCTGCAGTATCTGACAAACAAAAATGCTTCATGCCAAAAATATAATATTGTTTGTCCATCGACTCACCAAATGTTTTTACCTTGCGGAACTAGCATCTCACTTCGCTGTTATAGCTTCTGCCTTAAAGCACCTTTACTGTGAACAGTTTCTACATGTGTAGCGCCCGATCCGCCATCAATTTTGTTTACATTTCACCTATAGATTCTCAGAAGTTCTCCATCAACCTCCACTAAGTCTCCATTTCTTATCCTCGATATGTCTATTCTGTCGATGGTTGGGATCTCAGCGATTATCGCTCCAACCGCGATTATCGGTTCACATCTAATATTCACCATCGCTTTTGGAGCTATCCCTCTCTTCTTCAATCTCAGGATAATATATGATCCGACGGTCGATCCCTTACCGTAGGGAAATACAAGTATCTTTCCGGCAATAGATTTGCCCTCAAGCTCGTGGCCTCTCTCGACGATCTCTCCGGTCATCGGATCGATTCCTCCATAGAAGCTTATAGGTTGATTTGAGACTAGGGCTTCACCCTTTGCCCATCCACTCCATATTATCCTACCCTTGAGCGCGATCATTTCACGGCCAGCTCCACGAGTCCTTCAATAGACATGAACCTAACCTTTAAGCCATTTAAGTTTCTTGAAAACCATGCTCCCTTAGCGGAGTTTGTAGCTATGGATCTTATTCCGAGATCTTTTATCGGAGCGACTATTGGACATGTATCGCATATCACTTTAACCCCAAGTCTTTCCAATTTCTCGATTATGCCGAGCTTCTCTCCAAGATTCTTCGCGGCCCTTGAAGTGAATATCCAAGTCTTCTTCTTAACGGCTCTACCGTTAAGCAGTTCTAAGAATATTATCAGCTCTCTTATGGATGAGTGCGGGCATCCGATGAAGATGAGATCTGGTTCAACATCATCGTCATTTAGCTCATCATAGACTTCTCTAACCTCATCAAGTCCTACCTCATATTTTTCAGAAGCACTCATCTTCGGGTTTAGCTTGGCTTCAGGAGTTATCCCCTCGATGTGGAAGAGGGGTATTCCGCCTGAGCATGCGAGCGCTGCCCCTAAGAGCTTTAGTTCTTCATCCGAGATTAACTTGATTCCCTTGAATAGTGGTATCTTGTCTCCCGCTAATCTTCCAACAAGAAATCCGAGTGCTGCATATTCATATCCACTTAAGGGTTTAGGAATCTTCACCTCGATCTCAGGACGCCTATTTTCATCTAGGTGTAGTCCATAGAGCGGGGTTCTTCCAGCTATCGCCGCGGCCAGGGCGCTTGGCCCACCTTCCCTATTTGTCCTCGCCCCTAGAACTGAGTTTGCGTAGATTATTGCTGAGCTCTCACTCCAAGCTATGTGATCCCCGAATCTCGGCCTATTTCCAGACAAGTAAGGCGTGCAAGTCAGAGTTTGCCTTATCCCAAGCTTTAGGTAGGCTTTGATCACCTTGAGCTGCTTTTCGGCGAAATCTTCTGGAAATCCGAGTTCTCTCCACCTTTCCAAATCTATTCCGCATGGGTTTAGGGTTGTTGGAACCCTGACTTTTCCATCTTCAGCTAGCTTCTCGATGAACTCTAATCCCTCATCTCCCAAACTTTTGTAAGATACTCCAGAGATCTGAGCGCTCCTTATTTCTATCATTTTCTCGGCGTCGTAGATCTTTCCAAGGGCCACGAGGATCTCCATAGATTTCTGCGCTGCATATCCATATTCTCCCTTCAACATCTCCTCTTCTTCTTTAGTTAGATACATGTCGCCACCTCAATTACTGAATGTAGTCTTCAAGCTTCAACTCATCTTCTCCAGGTATCCTCGCCTTGATAAACTTCTCCCTCTCCTCGCCAAGAGGTATCGTAGCATCTACTCCAGCCTTACAAGTGATTCTATTTACTTGATCCGCCGATGGATCCAGCGATGATCCAAGTTCACCCGGTTTCAGGATCAAGTCCTTGTCGAGCTGAGTTCTCGTCGCTAAAGCCCATTCAACCTCATTTGGATCCGAGATATCTATATCTTCGTCGACCACGATCACGTGTTTTAGACTCTTATGGGCCTTGAACGCCGCCTCGATCGCCCTTCTCCCATCATCTTCATTCTTCTTCCTTATCTTTATCACGCAGTGTAGCCAGTTGCATCCTCCACCGGTTAATCTCACATCCAATACATCACAGACCTTTGAGACTTCCCTGAATATTGTGGCCTCTCTTGGAGTTCCCATTAGGAATCTATGTTCTGGGCCTCCTGGTAGGATCTGCTGGAAGATCGTATCTCTTCTCATAGTTATGCACTTTATCTCTATGACTCTCTGCTTCCTAACGATGTCATAGGTTCCAGTTATATCTATGAATGGCCCCTCATCAGTCCATTCATCCGTCACCCTTCCTTCCAAGACCACTTCGCAATCCGCTGGAACAAGTAGATTGTTTGTTATTGTCCAAGTATATTTCATGGGCTTTAATGCATTCGCTATATCTAATTCGCTTATTCCAAGTTTCCATGAGACCGCTGAGGCGAGCATGAATGCTGGATGATTTCCAATCGTTATCGCGACATCCCTATTCCCCCTCTCAATATACGCGTTTAGATGTCTTGGAAGTATTCTCGCTACAAGCTTATTCTTCCCGATAAGCATCAATCTATGATAGCTTGCGTTAAACCCATATTCTGGATCATATGCTATCACTATTCCCGCGGTTAAGTATGGTCCTCCATCCCTCTCACCGAAGATTAGGAATGGAAGCTTTCTTAGATCTGGATCCCGTATGACTATTTCTTGGCAGGGCGCATCTTCCACAACTTCACCTTTACTAGGATTCTCAATAGCGTAGATCAATCTGCTGAGTAGCTCTCCCTCACTTATATTCAGACTTCTCGCAACGAGTCTTCTATTGGCCGCTATATTCGCCGCCAATTTGAAGTCCTTGTGGCCCTCGATGTTGGTGAAGATTACGGGCCTTGAATTTAGCTTCTTAATCACAGCTGCGATCTCAAATCTTGTGGAAACCCTCTTATCGATCCTCGCTAAGAGGCCAAGCTCCTCAAGCTCGGAGAGAAAGTCTCTAAACCCCACCATCCCCAAACTAATTCGATTAACTTGGATTTAATTCCATAACCTTGGCCAATTCCCTTAATAGATCCATAAATCTCATAATTCCTCTAACGCCGCTATTTGAGCACAGATTTGAGGAAGGCTCCGTTAAGTATATCTAGCGATACTCTTATCTCTCTATTGCGGAGGCCGTTTCTTCGATCTTAGAAGGTAATACCTTTAAGGGGTGCTGTAGAGGGGTGAAGGAAGAATGGAGATTCTGAAGATCTCAGTGAAGCCTAGGCTTCCAAGATACGCTAGGAAGTGGATTCTTCTAGATATATTGGGTTGTGTTGTGGGGATCCTCGGAGGATTGGGGGCGGTCTTCTTCAGGCTCATGATCTCCGTGAACCGCATATTCTTCTTCGATGTAGTTCTCCGCTCTCTCCCACTACATTTGGATGGAGTTAATCTCGGAGTGATTCTATTACCGGCTCTTGGAGGCTTGATAATAGGGCCTATAATCATGAAGCTCGCCCCGGAGACTAAGGGCCATGGGGTTCCAGAAGTTATGGAAGCTGCAACTCTTAGAGGCGGTAGGATTAGGAAGCGAGTCGCATTCCTTAAGGTGATAGTCTCCTCGATAACCATAGGCTCTGGGGGAAGTGCCGGAAGAGAAGGGCCCATAGCTCAGATAGGGGCCACGCTTGGATCAGCCATCGGTCAATTGTTTAAGCTTGATGCGCAGAGTATGAAGCTCTTGGTTGTCTGCGGATTGGCCGCGGGCATAGCTGGAACCTTTAACGCCCCTCTAGGCGGAGCACTCTTCGGGATGGAGATCCTGTATAGAGGCATTGGATTATTCAATGCTATGCCCGTTATCCTCTCCTCGGTTATAGGCGCGACCGTGGCTTCCGTATTCTTGGGGCGTAAACCTGCCTTTAATCCTGAGGGATTGACTACGTGGACGCCTCAGGAGCTTCCACTTTATCTCCTCCTCGGAGTCATATTCGGGATAATTTCAATCCTTTGGGTTAAGGTCTTCTATGCCGTCGAGGATTTCTTCGAGAGACTCAATATATCTCCTCATCTAAAACCAGCTATAGGAGGATTAATAGTGGGGTTGATAGGCGTATTCTATGCTGGTTATGGAATTATGGGAGTTGGATATGAGGGAATAAACCTATTGTTGGCTGGAAAACTCACGCTAACCCTCCTCATACTCTTGGGAATTTTAAAGATCTTGGCCACATCCTTCACGATAGGATCTGGGGGTAGTGGAGGAATCTTCGCCCCAAGCCTCTACATAGGATCGATGTTTGGGGGAGCATTAGGGATCTTGTTCAACACGCTATTTCCATCGATAGTTACTCAGCCCACAACCTATGCCTTGGCCGGGATGGCCGCTCTATTCGCTGGAGCCGCTCAAGCTCCTATAAACGTCATAATAATGATACCTGAGATGTCTGGAACATTCACTCTCATACCTCCGATAATGGCTTCTTCGACCATGAGCTTCTTCATAGCTTGGCTCATTCTTAGAGGATCATCGATTTACACGATAAAGCTTGAGAGGAGGGGGATAAAGCTTAGAATGGGTAGATCATTCATCCTAGACTCTATTAGGGTTGAAGAGGTGATGAATAGGAATATAATCACGCTTTCACCTGATATGCCTGTTCCAGCTCTTGAGACGCTTTTTGAAGAATACCATCACACGGGTTACCCTGTGGTCGAGGACGGTAAGCTCATCGGAATAGTGACCATCAGCGACGTTCAGAAGGTTCCGCCTGAAAAGAGGAAGGATCTCAAGATTAGGGATATAGCTTCAAGGAAGCTCATAGTGACTTATCCGGATGAAACTGTGCATCAAGCTCTCGATAAGATGTATATCAAGGATGTTGGAAGACTCCCAGTAGTTGATAGAAGCGATCCAACGAAGATGATTGGAATAATCTCGAAACACGACATACTCAAGGCGTTTGAACTGGCTGCAAGAAAAGAGATTGAAGAAGCCGCTGAGGGTGTTTGAGATTGCCGATCTTCGTGATCCATGAACATCACGCCAAGAGAGCTGGCCTACACTATGATCTCAGATTGGAGCTTGACGGAGTCTTGAAGTCGTGGGCATTTAGGAAGGAGCCTCCGACGATTAAGGGCGTCAAGAGACTTGGAATACCTCAGCCTGATCACGACCTATCCTACGCCGATTTCGAGGGAGTTATCGAGGAGGGATATGGGGCTGGATTGGTTAAGATCTGGGATAGAGGAGAGTTTAAGCTCTTAAAGAGGGATGAGAAGAAGATCGTCTTCTACGCCTCTGGATCGAAGCTTAAGGGGAGATATATTTTGATAGATATTGGGAGGGGATGGCTTCTCTTCAAGGCCTAGAATGAACGCGATTAAACCCTAAAATAATTGAGGCCATGAACTGATCATGGCTTGCTTAGGATAGAGAATTTACATGTCTCGATTGATGGTAGGCTCGTCCTCCGAGGAGTGGATCTAGAGATAGGTGATGGAGAGACTCACGTCCTCTTCGGCCCCAATGGATCTGGAAAGACCTCTCTCGTCATGAGTATACTCGGTTATCCGGGTTACAGGGTTCTTTCGGGCAGGATAAGCTTCGATGGAGTCGATATCACAGATAAGCCTATGGATGAAAGAGTTAGAATGGGGATAGGGGTCGTGTTCCAAAATCCTCCAAAGATCTATGGGATTAGGCTTAAGGATTTGATCAAGATCATCTCGAAGTCTAAGATGAGTGGCGCGGAGATCTCAGGACTAATGGATAGATTGAACATAAACTCAAGTCTTCTAAATAGATATCTCAACGTCGGATTTTCTGGAGGAGAGATCAAGAGATCTGAGATAGCTCAAGTCTTAACGATGAAGCCGAAGTTCGTGATCTTAGATGAGCCCGACTCTGGAGTAGATTTGGATAATCTTCAACTTATCGGAAGAGAGCTCGCCGAGAATCTTAAGGATAGATCAGGGTTGATAATAACCCATCATGGATACATCTTGAATTATGTTAAACCTGTTAAAGCTCATGTCATGGTAAACGGCGTTATAGTGTGTAATGGAGAACCTGAAACGATCCTGAATAGAATTAAGGAAAGCGGTTATAGGTGGTGTGAAAGATGTTACGAGATGAGGAGATCAGAAAGGCTTTAGAAAAACCCGCGAAGTATGGGGTGGATCTGGACCTATCGAGATACGAGTTCGGAGAAGCTGAAGAATTCACGGAGATAGATAGAGATGTGAGTAAGAGGGGGATGGAGGTCGGGGTAGATCTCGACAAGAAGGAATCTCTCAGCACTTTCCTCCACGTCGATTATTCAACGGTTTACAAATCAGTTCAAAGACAGTTTAAGGGAGATTTAGAGTTGATGACTATCGATGAGGCGTTGAAGAAATATGATTGGGTTCGTGACCTCTTCTGGAAGCTTAGGGATCCATGTGAGGATAAGTATACGGCGTTCACGGCTCTAAACGCTAAGGGAGGATATTTTATGAGAATTCTCGAGAATAGAAAGATCTTGATCCCGATCCAAGCATGCTTCCTACTGTTCACTCAGGGAATAATTCAACCTGTTCACAATCTAATAATAGCTGAACCTGGATCTGAGGTCCACATCTTAACGGGTTGCACAATACATCCTAGGGTTACGAGGGGATTACATCTAGGCGTTACGGAGATCTATGTTAGAAGAGGGGCGAAGCTGACTTATACCATGGTTCATAGATGGGGGCCTGAATTCGACGTTAGGTCGAGGACTGGAATATTGGTTGAAGATAGGGGCATATTCATAAGCAATTACGTGATGCTCGGAGAGCTTCGGACATTTCAATCTCAGCCATCTGCAAGATTGATCGGATCATATTCGAGGACGAGCATGAATAACGTTGTTTATCTCAAGGGAAACTCGGAGATGGATTTAGGAGGAGAAGTTTTACTTGAGGGAGATGGATCAAGAGCTGAGATAATCTTAAACTCCGTCGCCGAGGATGATGCGAAGATAACTACTCGTGGTAGAATTCTTGGATTGGCGAATGATGTCAAGGGGCATTTAAGCTGCAGAGGGTTAATGTTATCGGATAGAGCTGAGATAACGACGATTCCTATTCTCGAATCGAAGAACATGAACTCCGAGCTAAGCCATGAAGCTGCAATAGGTAAGATCGCTGAAGATCAGTTGAATTACTTGGTAGCCCGTGGACTATCTAGAGATGAAGCTGAATCATTAATAGTTAGAGGTTTCTTGGATGTGAGCAAGATGCAGCTGCCTAAACCGGTTGAGGAAGGAGTTAGGAGAACTATAGAACTCGCCTTGAAGGGATTTTGAGATGGTAAGGCTTATCAAGTTGATTTTCCTCTCTCATGGTTGGGTGTAGTTGATGAAGGCCAAGGAACTCATAGTCTTGGTGGTCTTGATGATGATCGTTGCGATCGCCGTGTTCTTCATAGTCTATCCCACAGGCTTAAAGCCGATCGAAGCCACGCCCACGAAACCTCTCTCAAGATTCATCCTCACAAGTTCCGCCTTCAAGAGCGGTGAAGATATACCGGAAAAATACACCTGTGATGGAATGGATGTCTCTCCGCCTTTGAGCTGGAGCGGTTTCCCAGCTGAAACGAAGAGCTTCATTCTGATAGTCGAGGATCCAGATGCTCCAGGAGGGATATTCACTCACTGGATAGTGTATAACATCTCTTCTAAGATCACAAGTCTTTCAGAAGGTATCGAGAAGGTTGGAAAACTGGATAATGGGATTCTTCAAGGGATGAATAGCTTTGGAAGAATAGGCTATAATGGACCATGTCCACCGCATGGCTCAAAACATAGATATTATTTCAGAATCTACGCTCTCGACTGCTATATCGACCTACCTCCTGGCGCAACTAGAGAAGAGGTTTTGAAGATGATTAAGGAGCATGTGATAGGCGAAGCTGAGCTACTCGGATACTATGAAAGATGATTTTATGGATCAAGGAAAATTAATTATTACATATAATGGATGAAGTTAGGATTTATCTCAGCAGCATTTTTACAAAATCCCCTAAGATTATTTATCAAAAAGGCGATTATCTGCCGGCTTTTCGCTTGGAAAGGCGAGAAGGTTTTTAGATAATGATTGTTATCATTATCCAATAAGATGATGGGATGATGGCTCAGCAAGGTGTTATAAAATTACTTGAGGTGATTGAGGCGCTTAGAAACGAAGTCATTAAGAGGCTTGATGAGATGGAGAGAAAACTTGGGGAGAGAATTAGCAAAAAGGAGCTCGCGAAATTCTTGGAGCTACACTATAATTTGATAACTGCCGTGGCCCTAGGATACTATCTCCAAATCTTGGCGAAGAGTCCTAACCCAACATTATACGAGTTTGAAGAAGGATTGATGAAGCTCCTCAGGATTTGGAAGAAGGTTATAGATCAGAATAGGGAATTATTTGGAGTTGTTGATTGGTCGATAATCCAAGATGGATCTTCAATAATCCTGAACGCTGCGAGAAGCATCGGCTTACCGTTCGGAACGGTAGCGGGACTCGTGGTGGAAGTGATGGGATCTGACGCGGAAAAATTCTTGTCCGAGGCATCGATAACAGAGATCTATGGAACGATAAACTTAACTCGATGGAGGAGACTGATAAATAAGTAGATCTCCTCAAAATCCAACGTAGTGACATTTCAAGTGGATCCAATATTCCTCTTCGTTCGTCGTCACGAATCCGCAATGAGGGCATGTGAATATAGTTTTAGGTTCGATCACCATCTTCTTCGAGGATTCTTCATCATCGATTATCAATTCAACTTCTCTCACCAAGATTCTATTATATGATATGCCCGCTTTGGTTAACGAGTCTCTGATGATAGATAGAATATCGTGAATGGATGGCTTATGCTTCGCTAATTCGTCATCCAATATTATCACATTATCTTTTATCACGGGCATTATGGATTCTTCTATAAGCTCCTCACATAGAGCTGCAGCGAGCTTAACTGCGTTCTCCTTCCACTTCAGCCTTATCCTTATCAGCTTTTCTCAACCTCCTTAAACTCCTCCTAAAGTATGCTAAAGGATTCTTGACTCCGCCGCAGAGTTTTCCATCCTCGACGCAGAGGCCATTCGTTTTCATGGTGTCACAGCTTGGAGTCGTGTATTTTGTCCTGCTCCCTCTTAATCCAGCTATATGTTCTATTTGATATCTCGCGATCCTTTGATCAAAGTCAGGTCTATGAGCAAATATCTTCAAGATATCATCTAAATTCATCCCTATGTTTATCAGGAACGATGCTAAAGCGAAGTTTGCGAAGTGGCTGACATTCTCCCCTTTCATCACGTTTTGATAGATCAGTTTCATGCATGGAGGCCAAGCCTCAGGAGAAGACTCGCCGGAAATGATCTCTTCCTCATATCTCTTTGATGGTAAAGTCGACTTTATCTCATCGATTATTTTTTGAAGGTTTTGAGGAAGTTTTGGAGGTCTGCTCATGGCCTTCTCGATGTTCTCTAAAACATATTCCATTACCTTATCCTTCATAAGTCTGATTAACTCGTTTATGGTTATCATGACTCTTCCGCGGATGACGATTCTATTGACGAGTTTCCAGCTCGGCGCATTAAACGTCATGGATCCCTTGAGGTAATCTCTTAATCCCATCGAATATTCATGGGCCATGGCTTGAGCTTCTTCGGCTTTCACATCCATCCCGAATACTTCTCTGGCAATCCTCAAAATCGTTTTCGAATCATCATCCAATAATAGCTTAGTTGCCAGGGAAGCTTCAGTTAGTGCGAATCTCCTAGCGAGAAACCTATCCTTGATCGCCGCTATCAGGATTATGGCTAGGGGGAATGACGCGAGCTCGACGACTTCATCTTCACTCATATTCGATGGATCTACTCCCTCTCCAAGTCTAATGGCGTCCACGATTCTCTGCTTAGCTCTCTCAACTATCTTCGAGTATGCTGGATCGCTGAAGCTCTCCAAGGTCAGCCCATATTCTGAGATATATCTTCTAGCCTCTGGGAGAAATGGATACTTTGCGAGGATGGAGAGCCTCGAAGTTGACGGCATCCAAATATATCGTGGATTAATCTGCTTTTAAGTTAAATCTTCTTTAAGGCATCTCCTAATACCTTTTTAAGCTCCGAGTCTTTGAGCTCATCTAGGGCGGACTCATAGATCTCTCTAACCTCAGCGTATCCCTTCCTGAGATACTTTATCGCTTGAAGCCCTCTCTCAAGTTTATCCACCTCTCTCACGAGCCTTGAGACTTCGTCTTCACCCTTTGAAAATCTTCTCCAAGCATCTAGATAGGTTTCAGCGAGTTCCTTTGGCATGGACTTCACTAAATCTTCAAAGAACTTTCTCTCCCTTTCTTCGAGATCTTTTAGCTCCGCCTTCATCTTTGGGGTTAGATCTCCTATAGTTGATTCGGCTAGATCGTGGATCAAGGCCATTCTAACGGCGTCCAAGACGTCCAAGCCTCTGAGATCCGCGATTATCATGGTGAGTAGGGCGACCGCGTATGAGTGCGACGCAACCGTCTCCGGATCCTTCACGCCTCTTTGAATCCATCCCGTTCTCCTAAGTTCCTTGAGTTTTGAGATGTGTTCATGGAGTTTTATGATCAGATTCATCAATGATGACTTGATCGCTCAGTTAATAATCCTTCCTCAAAGAGCTTCTTAACGATCTTGAATACCCCAGACCCATATTGAGCCGCCTTCTTAGGTCTAAGCCTAAGTCTCTCTGGAACTCCGAGGGCTTCAGCGGCTTTCCTCAGAATCCATTTCCGAACTATCTCTCCATCGACTTCCCTTAACTTCATCTTTAATTCAATTGATTTTGAGAGTTCATAGATTCTCCTCGTTAGGTATGGTGTCGTTAGGGTTGACTTCGCTGAGGCCACGGCCAATTCATCCCTCTCCAAGTTGGTGATGTAGAGGTTCTCCAAATCCCTTAGGATATGTTCATTCACCTTCTCTCCGATCCTCCTGAACATCTCGACATATTTCCAATATCCTCCGAATAATTCATCTGCTCCCTGCCCTGCAACGATATTTTTCGTCGCTGAGTTCCTCGAGACTATGTGGAAAATTGAGGCTAAGGATAAATCCATCAAAGATCTTTGAGGAAGTATCTCGATGAGGCTTTGAACGGTTTCGAGGATGTTATCCTTGTGAACAGGGATCTTCTTGAGATTTGTTCCCAAGATATCGGCGGCTTCCAACGCTTGCTCAAAGTCTATGCACCCCTCAACCCCAACAACTATAAGCTCGATCTTCTTCCCTAATTGAAGGGCCAGGTGAGCTATTATCGAGCTATCCAATCCGCCTGAGAATGCAATTGAGCATCTTTCCGGCACATAGTTTTTGATTGAATTCTTGATCTGCTCGGCGAGATAGTTTACTGGATCTCTGACCGAGACATGTATAGGTTCATACCATTTCATAGTCTTTAAGCCCTTTTCACTGAATATCGAAATAGTTCCAGGTCTTATGGGCTTCGCGTCGGCTCCCAGCGGAATCCTCTCCGAGGCCGCGGATAATTCTCTATTCACGATCTTCAGGTTTAACGGTATGAGTCCTACATGATCTCGGAAGAAGATTATCATGTTATTTGTGATCTTTACTCCAGAATAGAATCCATCAACTCTTCCAAGGATAAGGCTGAGATCTTTAATCGAATTTGTTTCCCAAATCATTTGAGGGAAGTCCTCGACCTCAGGAGTGCTGTGATCGATCCAGAGTAGTCTTCTCTCATCCGCTAGGACCGATTCTTTCTCGGCTATCAGGTGAATATAGCCTAAATTAGTCTTCAGCGAATATTCTTCCAACCCCTTCTTAACTCTATGACTCTGCCTATCCTTGAGGTATTGAGCCTTCCTTCTGGCCTCGGGTTCAGATGATCCTAGGACGAGGGCTATCATCTAGACTCCTAGGAGTAGGTCGTCGGTTATTCCAACTGCGTGGAAGATCTCTTCCTCGATCTTCATGGGCTTAACCTTCTCCATCGCCTTAAGCTCCCTATACTTCTTATAGAATGCGGCTCTAACGATCTCGACCTGCTTAAAGAGATGTTCTCCATTCCTATAATTTGCCTTTCTCCTCTTCTTGATCCTGAAACCGTCTTCAGCCCGCTCAGATAATTGATAAACTACTGTTCCACCGAGCTTCATGAAGGACTTGATCCTCCTCTTCGTGGGCTTCGCGGAGACCTCGACGAGAACTGAGTAGAGCTTCTTCTCTCCATCTTCATTTGCGAGTATATCTATCGCGAACCCGCATCTCCCATGCTTTAGGTAGATCGCCCGTTCATGGGGTAGATGTCTATGAGTCGCCAACCCCACTACTTCAGGTCTTGAGATCAGATTCACTATCTCCCTGGTTATGCTGGAGATCTTCACGACCATACCCATAATTCATGAGACTCGGATATAAGAGGTTAATCCACCTCACGGTATCTCGCTTAAAATCAGAGTAGGGTTACCCGCTTTCCCAAATGTTTCGCCTCTCCAGCCTGCTTTGCATCCACGGTGATCAAGGTATCCGAGCCAACGATGTATAGGGAGTCGTAGATCGCCAATTTTTCTCCAGGGCGATTTCGAAGGCTTGCTCCAAGAACTCTTTGAAGCTTAGAACCTTTAGGGTCTTGGATAATTCTTGGAGTTCCCTGAACCTCTCCCGCGCTTCTTGGAGGCGACTCGATGGACTTCAAAAACTAGATTGATCATCGGAAGCGATTTAGATAGATATTTATCCTCGACCATTCAGCTTGATTAAGGACGAGAATTGGTCAAGTACTCGAGGCCTAGACACGGTTCATTGGCTTATCTTCCCAGAAGCAGGGCTAGCAGAATCCTTCCACGAGTTAAGTTTTGGCCCAAATACGATGGCGAGCCGAAGCCTCTTGGATTCATAGGTTATAAGGCTGGCCACCTCACCAGCTTCTACATCGACACCACCCCTAATTCTCCGACTCAAGGGCTTGAGATAGCTAAGGTTGGGACGGTTATCGCTACTCCTCCTATGATCGTGGCCGGAGTGGTTGGATATGGCGAGGAAGATGGCGGTCTAAGGGAGCTTACCAGGGTTTGGAGCAAGAAGCTTCCAGACATAATCAAGAGGAAGATCTCGACCTGGAGACCCAATGAGGATGAGGGAATCGAGAAGCTGAAGTCTCTAAAGGATCAATTAGTAGAGGTCAGGATTATTGGGATGGCCAGACCCGCCTTGGCAGGTCTCCCGAAGAAGACTCCAGACCTACTCGAGATAAAGGTTGGAGGAGCGCTCGATAAAGCCCTAGAATATGCTTTATCTAAGCTCGGCGAGGAGATCAGGATCAAGGAGATCTTCAAGCCCGGAGACTTCATAGACGTGATCGGGGTGACGAAGGGTAAGGGTTTCGCGGGAGTAGTTAAGCGATGGGGAGTGAAGATCTTGCCGAGGAAGAAGCGTAAGGGTAGGAGGGTTGTAGGAGCGATTGGGCCGTGGAAGCCGCCCTACGTCATGTACACCGTTCCGAGGCCAGGTCAATTAGGCTATCATAGGAGAACCGAGTTCAATAAGCGGATTCTCTTAATCGAGGATGATGGATTGAAGCTTACGCCTAAGGGAGGGTTCCCGCATTTCGGAGTAGTCAAGACTGAATGCATAGTGTTGGAAGGAACTGTTCCAGGACCACCTAAGAGGCCGATAGTCTTGAGATATCCTGCGAAGCCTCCGAAGATCGTGCCTGAACCCCCTGAAGTAACCTATGTTGGACTTGTGAAATGAAAATTACATTAATGGAGTGCTTACTTCTGGTTGATGATACACCATTTCAATTAGGCTCATATTCCCATTCAATTCTCTCATGATTGTGTAATTCTCTTCTCTATTGACTGCTCCTTAATCTCTCATGTTTTTAGTTAAATAATGGCTTTACACGGATTCTTGGGGTTGGATGAGCATCTTAGTCGAGCTTTTGATGAATGCTTCTAGGGCTGGAGAGAGGCGGGCTGGAGTTCTGGGATTAGATGGGAGTAGGGTCGATGAGATTAAGGTTCCCAAGACCTTTTACGCTCCTAGAAGGGAAGACCTGGTTTGGAGGGCCTTCATCCATCTTCAAACTCATACTCTTCAGCCTAAAGGAGCTTTCAAGGGATCTGGTCACAAGTATTCAGCCGAGTCTCTTGGAGTAGGTCTTGGGATGGCGAGGATCGCTAGGATTAAGGCGAGTGGAACCGGTAAAGCTCAGGCGGGTGGAATGGTTCCCTCAGCGGTCGGCGGCAGACCCACTCATCCACCTGTTCCTGAGAAGAAGATTCACAAGGATCTTAATGAGAAGGAGAAGAAGATGGCCTTACTCGTGGCGATAGCATATACCGCGGATAGAGAGGCCGTTGTTAGGAGAGGCCATAGAGTTCCAGAGGATCTAGAGCTTCCAATAGTGGTCGATGATAGAATCGAGTCGATCGCGAAGACCAGGGAGCTTGAGGAATTCTTGAAGAAGCTTGGACTCGGCGAGGAGCTTGAGAGATGTAAGTTGAAGAAGATTAGGGCTGGGAAGGGTAAGCGGAGAGGTAGGAGATATAAGCGAAGAGTCGGACCATTGATAGTCGTCTTAGAGGATAAAGGGATCTTCGATGCTGCGGATAACTTGCCTGGAGTAGATGTCGTTAGATTGAAGGATCTAAGCGTCCTCCATCTAGCGCCTGGAGCTAAGCCCGGTAGATTGACTATTTGGAGTAAATCCGCCTTCGAGAATTTGGATGAGATTGTTTTGGGTGGTGTTGGATGAGGAGCTCTGAGATCATTAAGAGGGTTGTGATAACTCAGGACGCCGTGTCCCTCATCGAGAAGGAGAATAAGTTGACCTTCATCGTGGACATTAGAGCGACTAAGAGGGATATCAAGCGCGCAGTCGAGGAATTATATGGAGTGAAGGTTGAGAAGGTGAACACCATGATAACCCCGCGTGGAGAGAAGAAGGCATACGTCAAGCTAAAGAAGGAATATCCAGCGTCAGAACTCGCAGTAGAACTCGGAATCTTCTAATCAACTTACCCTTCAGATAGCAGGCTTCTCCTAGACCTTAATGAGATCATCTTCAAAATCGCTTTATCTAATTCTATTGGTTCACCCTTTCTCAATTTATCGAGTAAATGGAATGTTTCGAGACCTATCTTGATCATGTCTTTCTCAAGCTTCGATACATCGACTTCTCCAATCTTTATCCTATCCTCACTCTCTTCAAAATTGTTCACGATTGCTAGGATGCATCCGGTTAAGATCCTCTTATCGATCTTTCCCTCATAATAGTCTCTTAGAATGCAGTAGGCCGAGAACTCCATCTCACTCGACAATGCTCCCATCTCCCTAAAGGATGAAAGCCTCTGTTTCAGAAACTCTCTTCTAGGCGAGAAGTGCGGAGTCTCCTTAAAGTATAGATTATCTTTCGTGTGAACTGGTCCTATCCAGAGATTCTCTCCAAGCCTATATCCATGCATTTCGGAGGCCAGGATCATTATTGGGATTAACTCTGGACTCGCCGTCGCCGGAAACTCTAAGCCTATCACCGCTTGACTTGAACTCTCATCTCTTATCGATGAGATCGGTATATGGAGGTGGCCTCCCCTAACATAGGGTTGAAGAGATCCGGCTGTCCCAAGTCTGAGAATAGTCAATAATTCTCCCTCGGCGGCCTCGATTATCTCCGGCAAGATTATCATGGCGCTGGCGGGACCCATTCCGGTTGAGATAGCTGAGATCTTTAATCCCTTATAAGCTCCATTAACGATTATGTGGCCTCTTCCACCCTCGAAGACCTCGGCACATTCTAGAAATTCTGCAACCATTTTCATTCGTTTGGGAGATCCAGCCGTTAAGATGTTTGGGTTAAGCCTCTCGATCTCTAGATGGGCCATCTTACCGGTCTTAGTTGAGAAGGTTATTCCATCAAACTTCATGACCTGTTAAAGGAGGTTTTCTGGATTTTTAAGACTTTCAAGGCTTCCTCAACCACTCACGAGAACCGGTGAAAGTCTTGATAAGGTGGGGGAAAGCCTAAAAGCTCGGCTTATCCTGTGAGGCTTGAGGATTAGATGGGTAGGAGGATTAGAGCTCAAAGGCTTGGCAGAGGCTCGTCGACTTTCAAGGCATCCCTTAGACGGAAGTATAAGGTTGGTTATCCAAGCCAGCTCATAATGGGTAAGAAGCTTCTCATGGGAGTCGTTAAGAGCTTGAATCATGATCCTGGAAGAGGCACTCCTGTGGCCGAGATAGCTTTAGAGGATGGAACAACCTTCCCAGTAGTAGCCGTTCAGGGAATGTATGTGGGTCAGCTTATCCAGATGGGCGAGTACGCTGAGATAAAGCCTGGGAACATCCTACCGCTCTACAAGATCCCTGAGGGAACGAATGTCTCCATGATCGAGCTTAAGCCATCTGATGGAGGAAAACTCGTTAGATCTCCTGGAACCTATGCGACGGTGATGTCTCAGCTTGGAGATAGGACTGTCTTGGCCCTACCTTCGAAGAAGATGATAGACTTGAGCTCAAAATGCTTGGCGATGATCGGAATAGTAGCAGGCGGAGGGATGAGGGATAAACCGTTTCTGAAAGCAGGTAAGAAATATCATTGGATGACCGCTAAACATAGACCATATCCGAGGACTAGAGGAGTTGCGATGGTCGCAGCCCTACATCCATTTGGAGGAACTAGAAAGAAGATCGGAAAGCCTGAGACCGTTTCAAGGAATGCTCCGCCTGGAAGGAAGGTTGGATTAATAGCGGCGAGAAGGACAGGTAAAAAGAAGAAGTAGAATCCATCAGAACTTCTTTGTATGTCGAAGATCATAGTTTTAGATAAAAGCCGACATTTTTGAAATGTGGTTTTCATGAACTCTCATGAACGAATCCTCGGATACATCCCGTTTCTGCTAACTGTCTCCTTTCAACTGATCGTACCTATTCTACCCGTATACCTCTATTCCGTTTTAGGTGCTTCCAAACAGGAGGTCGGCGTGATAATTGCCTTGGCGGCGATAGCTTCTGCGCTCACGAGGATTCCTTCATCGATCTTTGTTATGAGGGGGAATGCCCTGAAGGTCTTCGTCTTCGGCATAGGACTGAACACGGTCGCCCTTCTAGGCTATGCTTTGAGCGTGAGCCCTTGGATGCTCGCCTTCTTCAGAATCCTCCACGGCGCATCCTTCGCATTGAACTACACGTTGATGCTATCTTTCGCGAGCTTATTCGTTCGACCTGATAGGGCGTATAAATCGATCACGAACTATACGGCTTCCCTCGCCATGGGTCTATGGGTCGGTCCGGCGATCGGAGTATTCTTGAGCTCATTCCTAGACCTTAGGATGCTCATGCTTTCCGCGACCCTGATAAGTTTGGCTCCCGTGTTTCTTGGAAGCGTATTCCTGAAGAGCCGGCCGAGTTTTTGGGAAGACATATACTATTCGAAGATGCAGGTTGACGTCTTCAAGGCTCTTTTGAAGAAGCCCCTGCTCCTTCCAACGGCTCTTTACCTCTTTTACTCGATAGTCGTGGGCGCGTTGCTGGCCTATGCCCCGCTCAAGGCGAAGATCAGCTTCGGGATCTCCGATCAGTTGATAATCTTCATATTCACGGGATATTATTTCATAACGTTCCTCCTGAGAACCATCCTATCGAGGGCAACGTTACAGATGGGAAACACCAAGTTACTCCGCCTCGCCATGGCCTCATGCGCGCTCGGCGTTTTCGTCGCGGGACTCGCCCCGACCCTCTGGTTATTCGTCATGGGTACCTACCTAGTGGCAATAGCGCATGGATTGACTTTCCCCTTAACCGCGATGATAACGGCTCACGTGGTTCCGCCGAACTTCAGGATAATCGGGAACTCGATCTACCTAACCTCTTGGGATATCGGGAGCATCTTCGGCCCAATCGTAGTCGCTTCAATCCTCTATGTCGCCCCCCTCCCAATAGCGCTCGCATTCACCTCGGTCTTCGCCGGGATAGCCCTGCTCTTAACCGGGAAAATAGCCCAAGTGATAGGATGAATTTCTGGAGCTTGGATCGCGAGGGATTTGAGGCTCTTGACGGCGTGGAGGGAGGTCTGCTAGAAAGAAGAGGTAAATCCTTTAGATATTCTTCTCGACATCTTCTTGTTGGAGATGGAGTCGATAAACGAGAGATATATGATGCTTGCCGACAAACTAGTTAAACACTTACTCAAATTCTTTGGAGATAGGCTCGTCTCAGTCATCGTATATGGATCTGTCGGCAGGGGCGAAGCATCCGAAGAATCGGATATAGATTTGCTTGTAGTGGTTAGAGATCTCCCCAAGAGTAGGTTCGAAAGGCAGAGGATTTTCTCAAGGATCGAGGAAGAGATTGGGAGAGATTCTGCTAAGTTCTCCCCGATTCTGAAAACTCCTGAAGAAGCTTCGCGAATAACCCCATTATATCTCGATCTCGTAGAAGATTCCATAATCCTTTACGATAGAGATGATTTCATGAAGAAAGTTCTGGATAGGTTGAGGAGGAGGCTTGAAGAGCTCGGAGCGAGGAGGATTTGGAGAGGGAAATCATGGTATTGGATACTTAAACCTGATCTAAAGTTTGGGGAGGTGTTCGAGATTGAATAACCTAGAACTCGCCGAGCAATATATTAGACAGGCTCAAGTGAGGATAAAGTACTCATCTAAAGCCCTCGAGGATGGAGAATATCCTTATGTGATTAGACAAGCTCAAGAATCTGTTGAATTAGCATTAAAGGGAGTTTTGAGGCTGATAGGGGCCGAGCCTCCGAAATGGCATGACGTTGGCCCAATTCTAAAGGATCTCAAGGAAAAGTTTCCAGAGTGGTTTAGATCGATGATAGACGATTTCGCGAGCATCTCAAGAGAACTTAGGAGGGAACGGGAGCCGGCGATGTATGGCGATGAAGAAACCGCAACTCCTCCATACAAGCTATATTCGAGAAGTGATGCTGAACGAGCTGTGAGAAACGCGAAACGAGTTGTTGAAGGCTGCAGGAAGCTTCTAGAGGAGTGGAAGAAAGCTGGCAACGACGAGAGTTAATAGGTTAAATCTTTAGAGATCGAGTAATCTTTAGGTGGCCTGGATTGAGGAGGATCGCGATAGTTACGAGCGGTGGGGATGCTCCTGGAATGAACGCCGCGATAAGAGCTTTGACCAGACTCGCAATCTCAAATGGACTGAAAGTTTTAGGATTCATTAGGGGTTGGGAGGGAATTCTCGAAAATAATTACGTGGAGCTTGATTCGAGGACTGTCGGCGGAATCCTACATCTCGGTGGAACGATCTTGAAGACCACTAGATGTAAGGAGTTTAGGACTGAAGATGGATTGAGGAAGGCTGCTGAGAACTTGATGGAAGACGATGTTGATGGATTGATCGTTATCGGCGGAGACGGATCCGCGAGAGGTGCGAGAGAATTATCCAAATACACGGACTCGAAGATAATCGTTCTACCCGCCTCGATAGATAATGACCTCTATGGAACTGATGAGAGCATAGGCTTCGACACGGCGGTGAACACGGCCTTAGCCGAGATCAATAAGATAAGGGATACCGCGATCTCCTATGAGAGAACATTTCTCGTCGAGGTCATGGGCAGGAGGCGGGGATTCCTCGCTCTTGAAGTCGGGTTAACCGCCGGAGCCGAGATAATACTAGTCCCAGAAGTTGAATATGATAAGGAGAAGATCTACGAGATCCTGGAGAGGAACGCCGCTAAGGGTAAGAGATCGAGCATAATAGTCGTGGCCGAGGGAGTTGGCGATACTTGGAAGCTTGCTGAAGATATTAGGAAGAATGTTGAGACTGAGGTTAGGGTCAGTGTTCTCGGATATGTTCAGAGAGGTGGAAGCCCGACTGCGAGAAGCAGATTACTAGCAGCCCTATTCTCCCAAAAGGCCATAGAACTACTCTTAGATGGGGTTGGAGGTAGAGTCGTTGGAATACAGGGTAATGAGATAACTTCCATAAGCCTCGATGAAGCCTGTGAAAGGGTTAAGCCGTTAAACATCAATCTCCTTAAGTTAGCTGAAAAGCTAGCGATCTGAAAATCGGGGCTAGTAAACGCCATTTTGCGCACAGATATGGGATGGGCTTCAGCGAGTTACGACCTTCGAGTAGATATTAGGCGGGTAACCCTTATAAATTGAGGAGATTAAGCATCTTCCGTGCCAAGGGAATTCACCTACAGGGGATACACGCTCGACCAACTCCTAGAGATGAGTATGGACCAGTTCATCAAGTTACTTCCAAGTAGGCAGAGGAGAAGTCTTGAAAGAGGATTGAATCACGTCCAGCTGAGATTGCTGGAGAAGGTTAGGGAGGCCAGAGAATTGCTTAAGCGTGGTGAGAAGCCTAAGAAGCCGATAAAGACCCATGCCAGAGACATGGTCATCTTACCTGAGATGGTTGGATTGACGATTCACGTCTATAATGGCAAGGAATTCGTTCCAGTGGAGATCAAGCCTGAGATGATAGGACATAGGCTCGGAGAATTCGCTATAACGAATAAGCCTGTGAAACATGGAAGAGCGGGAGTCGGGGCCACCCGCAGCTCAATGTATGTTCCTCTCAAGTAAATTCTTCCCTCCTTACAGTTATTTTCATTTTCTAGGAGCGTAGCCGTAAATCTTAAAATATTACAGTAATATTTTACTATCGTATGAAGGTAAGAAAGAGCTTCACGATCGACGAGGGGCTCCTTAAGGAGCTTTCAGAGTTCAGGTGGAGAAATAGGATTAATAGTTTGAGTGAAGCGCTTGAGCAGGTCTTGAGGCTCGGCTTAAACTCTCTTAAGACTATGCAGGAGGTCGAGGAGGACGAAGAAGTCTTGGAGCAGAGGAGAATCAATAACGAGACTTATGTTAGAATCGAGAGAGAGTTGAACCAATACAGAGGGAAATACATCATAATAGCCCTCGGCAAGCTGATCGGGATTGCAGATAACTTCGAGGAGGCGGTGGAAATCTTGAGAAGAGAGGCGCCGGAAGCTAAACATGCTATAATTAAGAAGGTTGGCAGAGAAGAGGTGATTGAAAGGGAATGGCCGGGATTGTTAGAAAGGTTAAAGTAATCAATTGTTGGAGATACCTAGAAGATAAGCCGCCGATCCCATCAATCAGAATTAAGGTGCATGGAGTTAAAGGGAGTCTGGAATCAATCTTCAGATTAGATACGGGTTACCCTGGGCAGCTTCTCATCTCAACAGATCTCTACGAAAGATTGGAGCTTTACTTAGCAGAGCTACCCGAGAAAGAGTTTGGAGTATATAGGACGGCTTCGGGATTAGTTGAAATGAAGAGAAGCCGAGCATTAATCACAATCCCCGGCCTAGGGATCGATATGGAGGCAATAGTAGAAACTCCCCGACGTATTCTCTTCAAAAGAAACCTAGTTGGTAGAGAATTAATCAATAAGCTCAAACTACTGCTGGATGGCGCAAAAGGAGAGGACTGCGTCATCGAGTATGAATAATAATGGATATCACATCCACCTTTTCATAATTCTAAGATTCCTATAAGAAATGTGTTGAAATGGGGTTTTGTGTGAGTTTTGATTTGAAACCACTTCAGAAAAAGGGCTTTAGCGAAGGCGGCCGTTGTGTAGCTTGAACTTGCTTATCATATTTCAAAATTCTCTCTTTAAAAGTGTGATGAGTTCTCGGATGTCCTCGATTACGAATCCTCTTTCATGAAGTATTTCTGGCTTGCTTCTTCGACTTATCAAGACTGCGTGTAGACCTGCATTTAGAGCTCCTTGAAAATCTTCAAAAAATGAGTCCCCGACGTGAACCGCTTCACTGGGATTCATTCCAAACTCTGAGAGAGGTTTTAGGAAGATCTCCTTCATCGGCTTATACGCTTCAACCTCATCTGAATAATATTGCCTACCGATGTATTCGGCTAATCCAAATCTCTCTAGAATGAGCCTCGTATAGGATGATGGCCAGAACATTACGTTTCCAATTATTATCGACTTCAATCCATTCTCCTCGACGAACCTCAAGACCTGATCCGCACCCCCTATAACTATCGATTCATCTATCTTCAATGTGGCCTTTGCAGCCGCTCTCTTAATCACATCGATCTCCGTGTTAAGTTTCTCGGCTAAAAGTTCTTGACTCGACTCAAAGTCTTTTCCAGGCTTTAGCTCGAATTTCCTTCTAAGCTCTTTTATGCGTTCCCTCACTTCCATGACGCCTATTGATGCATCCTCTCCAATAAGCTCGTTTAAAGAATTGATGAACGATGTTATCATGAGATCTAGATTGAGGAGCGTTCCCCACACGTCGAATGAGATCAACTTGATCTTCAAGGCTCATCGCCTCCACATATTCAGAATGTTGATCAAAGATGATAATATGATCTAGGTATAAGCTTCTTCCAAATCTCCTTTAAGGCCTCAACTTCTTCAGCGATCTTCGGATCCTTGATCTCCTCCGATCTCAACTCATTTGATTTCAGGATAAATGAGAGTAGATCTGAGTCCACGATCTCCGCTAAAATTCTCGTATTTGGGATTAGGCAATGACCTCCGATAACATCTGGATAATAGAGAGGTCTATCTCCTAGAACTTCATGAACTTCTTGAATGAACTCTGCGATGACCTTGATATCCGCGCCGAGATCTTTAGAGATTCTATGGATCTCCTGCCAACAAGCTATCATGGCGGCTCTATAAATCGTCTCCCACAGCTTCGCAAGCTCAAGAGATTCCGGATCTTTCGCCACCTTAACCTTGAATCCAGCTTCCTCTAAGTGCCTCTTCGCGAGCTCTGTTCCGGCTTGATTAACCGCCGATATCCATTTCGTCCAGAATCTTAGATGTTCCTTGAGATTCGGATGTTTTCCTCTCACGGGAGAGTATGCGATCATTGAATTGGTCTTTGATTGGATTAGCCGAGTCGTTCTAGGTGGAATCGAGGAATGAATTATCACAAGTCTTGGATTAAATGATCTGATGTAATTGATCGTTGAGTCGATGAATTCTCCACCGGTATATGGGTAGGCTATATGCATGATCTCGATAGGCTTGGGAATCGCTTTAAGCTCATGGATCGTCTTAGACCTATCTGAATCATATCCATACACGTCTGTGAATTTTTCCGAAAGGATCTCATAAAGCGGTCTCCCAACTTCTCCTAATCCGATTATGAGAATTCTCTCAGAGATCAATTCAACGACCTTTAATGAGTTTCATATTTAAATTTTAATAGGTTACTTGAGGATCTCAGATTTTAAAATTCTTGAGATGTTTCGTTATTTTCAAGTCTTGTGTTTTTGTCAGTAATTTTTCATCAGCTGTGTATAGATCCACCCCCTCGATCAGCGCTAAGGCTACATAAGATGCATCGTAGATCGTTATACCCTTCCTCATCGCTATCTCGACCGCTTTCTCGGCGTAAGCGCCTTCTAGTTCATAGAGGGTGAATTGATAATCTTCGAGTATGCGGGCTACTTTCTTTAATTCATCTTCTCCGAATGCTCCCGAATACTTTAAGGCGTTAAGCACCTCGAAGTATAGGAGCGAGGGCACGACTATGTCTACTAGTCCCTCGATGAAGGAATCTCTTATTATCAACGCCTCTTTGCTATACTTCTCCTCAACGAACCACTTAACGACCACTGAGGCGTCGACTGCTATCTTGCCTCTCTCCAACGCCGTATCTCCTCCACGCTACTCCAGCCGGGAACTTCTCTACGTAGCTGATCTGTACGTAGTGCGGCGGCCTTCATCCTAACCCGATCCTTATTCCTAAGCTTAGACTCTTCACGCCTGATTGTGTCTTCTATCGCCTTCCTAACGACTTCACTCCAGTTAATGTGCCGAAGCTTTTCCATCTTCTCTTTGAGTTCTCTCCTCACTCGGAAGCTGATCACCTCGCTCATCTCGGTAATAAATGTAAACAATTATCGTAATAAATGTTTACAACTCCTACCGCCAATCCTAAATCAAAGCAATAATCGTGCGAGCCTTTGAAGATCATCCTCAGCGTTTTTCAAGGCTGTTAAGGAGGACTTGCAAGAGATTGTGGAGAAGCATCTCCGTCGACAAGAAGCTTTGGGAGAGGTTTAGATCCAAGATCGGAGATGAGAGAGGCTTGAAAAAGCTTAGCGAGAATCTGATTATCGAGGCTCTCGAAAGGCTGTTAAGTCCCGAGAAGCTTCCCCTAACTATAACTCCCGTCGAGCCTAAAGCCAGGACAAATGCTGGAAAGACTGTTAGAGAACTAAGGGAGAGGATGCTATAGTTATGTTGCTCTACTTAGATACAAGCGCGATCGTAAAGCGATATGTGAAAGAGTCCGGAAGTGATTTAATCAGCGAAATATATGAGAAGGCGCTCAACGGTGACGCACTGCTATCGTTCTCCGCGTGGAATATCGGTGAAGTACTTGGAGTGCTTGATAAGTATCGTAGGAGGGGTTGGCTAAGCGATGACAATTATCTAAAGGCTAGGCTTCAATTCTTGGGCGAGACCCTCCGGTTCCTGAGGCTGAAACTTCTGAAAATAATTCCCACCAAGACAAGTATACTGATACAAACATGGAGCCTAATAGAAAGATATCACATATATGAAGCGGATGCGCTGCAGATACTCTCCGCTAAACGGATAGGTGCTGAGAAACTATACACGGGAGACGAGGTTCTCCATAAGGTGGCGCTGGAAGAAGGTATGGAGAGCGAATATGTGGGCTAATCTAATGCTATCTGAA
>JAGGRY010000056.1 GCA_021159365.1 Nitrososphaerota archaeon
ACCCGATATTCAACTTCTTGGCCAACAAGATCCCGATGTTTACTTCACGTTCTTCCTCAGGTTTGCTACCATTAATTGTCGCACCAACATATCCATAAAATCCCTTGACATCATCGACTCCCCGAACAATTACATCTAGATTTTGATCCTCAACCATGAGCTTTGAACGGATCAATAGCTCTCCATAGACTCTTTTGAACCCTGCTTTCCGCAGCTCATTAACGACCGAGTATTCTAGGATGCTGGTTGAGATCGTATCCGCCGAGGCGTTCATCATTATCACGCGATCACTCGTATAAGTTGGAATCAGATCTGAAAGTTGTCTCGAATATCCGTTGGCTATGGCCGTTGGAGCTAGAATGACCATGACCAGAAATGCTATGGTGAGGATATAGAGGAGGGTTCGCCTAGGATCGTTGAAAATGCTCCTAAAAGCTGGGGCGAAGGTTGCGGTCAAGCCAGCTAATGGAGATCGAGAATAGATTATTAAGCTTATTTCGACATCCTTGTGATTGAATGAAGGAAGGGGTGAACGCCGTTAAGCTGCTCGATATCTGGAAGATCTATCCACCAAATGAGGCCGTGTTGAGGGGAGTGAACTTAGAAGTCAGCATCGGAAGCTTCATCTCGATCAGGGGAAAGTCCGGAGTCGGGAAATCAACCCTCTTAAGGATAATCGGTTTACTAGATGAACCCACCAAGGGAAGAGTCTTCCTACTTGGAAACGACGTCTCTGAGATGAACGACGATGAAGCCTCCAAGATGAGGCTCAACCATATAGGATTCGTCTTCCAATTCTTCAACCTAATCCCATCCCTAACGATCCTCGAAAACATAGAGCTACCCATGGCCTTAGCCGGAGTTAAAGGAGAGATCAGGAAGAGAAGGGCGATGGAACTCCTTGAGAGGTTTGAGCTATCCAAGCTTGCCGACAAGCTTCCAAGTCAGCTCAGCGGCGGCGAGCAGCAGAGGGTCGCGGTCTTAAGAGCCTTGGCGAATAAACCTGACATAATATTGGCTGATGAGCCAACAGCGAACTTGGATGAAGAGAATAGCGAGATCTTGCTCGACTTATTCAAGGAGATAAATAGGGAGGAACTTGTCACAATAATCTTGACGACGGTCAGCGTCGAGGAAAAGCTTCCGACAAACCATGACTATCTCCTCAAGAATGGGAAACTGTATCAAATGAGATAATCAAGCCCTATTAGGCCAAGACTTTCTCCCCGAATTTTATTTCAGCGCCCATCTTCTCCAATCCTCTAAGCAGCTTCCGATGGGAATGGTATGCTAGATATGCTTCCTCAAGATCTTTAGAGTCCAGCCAAGGCTTCATCGGAGTCAAGATTGACAATTTACCGCCAGAGTCTGCAACCATGGCCGCCAACTCCTTAACAAACGTTGAATCTATCAATATGCATCCAACGTATATGATGTGCGTCCTAGGCTTCTTCAGGAAAACTCGTAACCGCCTTACCATTTCATCTAACTTCAACTTAACAACTTCTTCCAGAGCGGATGACCTGATTTCTCTCAAGACATCCAATATCCTGCGAGCGGACTTAGGTTCGAAAAGCTCATAGACATCCCATTCCTCAACGATATGAGGCTCAACAACATACGCTAAGGCAAGCTTTAACATATCGACCGGATTCACATCCTCTAGATCGAGGATCAATTCATCGCCATTCTTCAAGACTATGCTGGGAGATAGGCCTGCTTGAATTGTTGAGACGAGAATTGAGAGAAAGTATGCCGCGCATTCATCCCTAGATACCGGGCCATGCGCCCTAACATCATAAATTATCTTGATCGAGCCATATACTTCCTCTAGAAAATCCTTAACCATAAGCTTTTGAAGTCTCGCCGACGCCTTCCAGTCAATGAACTTGAATGAATCCTCCGGCTGATACTCCCTACTCCACAGATACTCGAAGCCATGGCCCTTCCTCTTCCCCGAAGTCTCGCCGAATCCCGCGGCTCTCTCACCGATCAATCTCAGCACCTCGATTATCCAGGGAACGATTCGTGGATAGATTATGGCCTTAAGCGTTAACGGCAGCCTAACATCTGTCTTGAAGAGTTCAAAGAAATCGTATACACCGATCCTTAAACTCGTTAGCTCGTATTTCCCGCTTCGATCCGAGCCAACCTCGAACCTCAATAGACTTGATGGAGGCTCAACAATCCTCGAATCACATCTCAACCACTCATGATCTTCTTCAATCGTGAAGGGCGTCTCACTATACATCTTAACAAGGAGTTCACCTCGTTCACCAGCCCTAATCTTAACGTCCAACTTCCTAGGCTCGACCCTCACCTTCCCAGCCTTCTTCACCCTCCTGATGCAATTAACTATAGATGCGGCTAGAATTGATGCTGAGATTATTGAGGCGGCCATGAGTATTGGATCCATGAATAAGATAGACGAGGATGACAGAAGTATTGTTATCGCTATGAGCTTCCATCCCCTATTGGTGGGCCTCAATAGAGGGGAACCTCCAACTGCTCAAGGACTTTTAGGATGAGTTCTCTCGGCGTAAGATTATCCGCGAGATATTCAGGCTTAATCTTCAACCTATGAGCCAATACCGGGATCGCCAATCTCTTAACATCATCTGGGATGACATATCTCCTACCTTCGAGAAATGCCAGCGCCCTACTACCCTTATACAGCCAGATACTCGCCCTAGGTCCTGGTCCAGAGGCCAGCTCCTTAGACTTTCTCAAACTCTCAACGATATCGAGGATGTACTTCTTGATGGGATCTGAGACCATGATCTTCTTAACCCGCCCGATCAATACCTCAAGCTCCCTTGGAGACGTCACAGACTTAGCTCTCGGACGCTCAAGCTCATCTATCCTGGCGATTATCTCCAATTCTTCAGATCTCCTCGGATAACCTAGATCGACGCTATATGCAAACCTATCTATCTGAACCTCCGTTAATGGATAGGTTCCCTCCCCGCTTGATGACAGCTGAGTCGCGATCACGAGAAAAGGCCTCGGAAGCCTTAGAGTAGTTCCCTCTACACTGACCTGCATCTCCTGCATGGCCTCTATAAGAGCTGCCTGAGCCTTCGGAGTCGCCCTATTAAGCTCATCGACCAAAACTACATTGGCGAAGATCGGCCCCTTCTTCAAGCTCCATGAACCCGAAGCCATATCGAAGTAGACCGTCCCAATTATATCGGCTGGCAGGAGATCCGGTGTCATCTGTATCCTCTTAAAAGTGCCTCCTATCGCCGCTGCAAAGGTCTTCGCGAGAGTCGTTTTCCCAGTCCCAGGCGGGCCTTCAAGCAAGATATGGCCCTCGGTGAGCATGGCGACCAACATCAACCTGATCACATCTCTTAATCCGACAATATACTTTGAGACTTCTGAGACTATTCGGCTTATGATCGACGCGCCACTCATCTTCTCCTCTCCCTCTCAAGCCTTAACAATAGCTCCTTATCCCAAGTCGGATTCCTCATTAAAATCTTTTCAACCTCACTCTCGACAGCTCTAATACTCTTCCTATATCTCGTGATCACGAGAATCGCTCCCACAAGTATAGCATATCTAGCCTCCGGCGTCGCCAGTATTCTGATCAAAGATTCGACCATAGATTTGGCCGACGTTAATCGGCTTGGAACTCGATGAGAATAATCCATCATCACGGTTCTATTTCCAATCAATTTCTCCAAAAGCATATGGTTATCCTTCATCTCAAGCATCGAGTTTATCCAAATACTCGAATCGGAGATTATTATCAACGATCCTTCACCGACATTAAGCCTACATGCGACGGTGAACGGCCCCTTAGGTTCGCCTTCATCCCATTCCCCATTCATGTTTAGATCTAGAAAGCTGTAAGAGCTACTAAGCGCCAATGGATTTTGGCAACCTTCTATTATCGTCGCGTAATTAAAGACTATCTCGTCAACTCCAGATATCTTCACATCTCGTATCCTCGGAAACTTCATGTTACGTTCCTTGAAGAGCGGATCAACCAGTAGTGACCCATTTAAACGTGCATCGACTCCAAGCAATTCCAGTAGCTCATTCCCGCTCCCGAAGTCATCCGCCAAAATTATTCTTCCACCAGCCTCCAGAAACCGTCTAAGGATCAAAGTCTCATATCCCGTGAAATTTCTCTCAGGCCCAATTATTAGAAGCACTGTGTTAGATGGACTTGGAAATAATCTTTCATCAAGTACATCTTTAATCAATTGTGGATGATGAACTGTGTAGAGATTTGAGAATCCGTTCCAATAAGGGTTCTCCGGATCAAAATCTTCTGAGGATGGGGCTAGATAGATTATGAGCATGATCACGATTATCGTGAGAAGCAATGTAATGGCGATGCTACGCTTCATGTATCCACCTCCTCATCTCATCCAATAGATTTCTAACGAGTTTCATGTCCGGCTTAACACCACCATATATCGCTGTTTCAGCTATGTAGCTGATCTCCTCGAATATCGCCGCTTTCTCACCCAATATGTCGATCACTCTATTGAGGAATTCTCTAATGGTCTCGCTCGGCTTCCTAGCGACTCCAATCATTTTCTCAACCACCTTAACGGCTTCGAGGTAGATCTTCGCAATCTCTGCTAATCCTTCAATCCTTCGCTCAATTTCCTTAACGGCCTCAGCTTTCTTAGCCGTGATCTCAGGTCTCGGCCTTCTCTTCAAAGATATGGCCTTCACAGCAGTCTTCGATAGGTAAATTACCCCGAATAATGGTATGAGGATTATTATTGGATTAATTATCAACAGTTTGAGCCTCGTGATGGAATGGCTATAGACCGGGTTGACTGGATCAAACCTGATCACGATATCCGTGAAGCCGCTTGACGCCATTAAGGGAATGCTCAGATTTGCCGAAAACGTACCATTCTCAACCTTTAGAAGACGTCTATCTCCAAGAAATTCTAAGACAAGTTCGCCGTCAAGAGCGTTACTAGTGAAGTTTCCAGCGGTCGATAGCTTTCCCTCGATCAACATCTGTGTTCCAGTTAGGGCTATTGCTGGAGCCTTAATGGATAAGTGAACCGGAATCCTATACACATTTACCCTGATCACATTTCGAGCCGGGGCCAGGATATCATGAGCCTCCGTATAGAAGATTATCTCATGGACGCCCGTCGAGACTCTTCCAGGAACATTTATCGTGAGGTTAAAGAAGCCATCTCCAGAAATCCTGACCACCCTGGTCTCACCAAACGCGTCTACATGAAGACTATCTGGAAGAATTCCGCTACTCGTTAAAATCTGCCCCATGACCTTAAGCGTTTCAAGAGGAGTGGCATTCATCTTATCGACATAGACATTTATCGTTGGAGTATCGTAGATCAAACTCAACATTATAATCTTTGACCTAGACGCCTTAAACTTCCCCAAATCATCTCCCCTTGGAATATACTCTGCAAACAGCTTAACGTTAGGCTCATAGAGATATGGGATCTTAATTGAGCCATGGAAACTCCCATCCTCATGCGTGATAAATTCCTCAATTCTCCTTCCATCGATGTACACCGTTACAGTTCTCCCCATCATTGGATTATCATCTTCATCGCGGAGAGTTCCATAGATCATAATCCGCGACCCGATCCAAGCCTCGGAGGAGCTTGCCCACAAGGTTAGCTTTGTGCCTATGATTTCCTTCTCCTTAAGCTGCTTAATTTGAAGTGAGAGTGAGTAGATTTCATCGCGATATTCTTGAATCAGATCCCTTAACCCCTCAAGCTTACGTGATAGTTGAGGCAGAGATATTCCAAGAACACGCGAAAATTCTTTAGAGGAATCCTCCAATTCGCGGTGTATAATATCTGCCTCGGCCAACGATGTCTCAGCGTTCTTCAGAGTTCTCGTGGCGTTCTCGAGTAAGCCTTGGGATAACTTTAGCTTGGTCTCGTTTAGAAAAATGCTTGTTTGATCGAGTTTCGAGACCTCTTTACTCAGCAACTCGTTAAATCTATCATAAACATATTTCACGTTCTCAGGAATATAGACACCATATAATTCATGGATCTTCTCAAAGGCGTGGGTGAAGTCCTGGCTAATGACGGCATCTATTATCGAGCCATAGATCATCAGTAGTTCGAGCTTAGATGGCATCTCGGGCTCAGCTTGCTGAGGATTTAAGTGTCTCGGTAGATTCGTATAAGTTAACGCCGTCGCCAAGAGAGCCGTTAACGCGAGGACTATTATCTTGTTCATGTTAGGAGTATCTCCGCGACCCTAACCCCAACTATGAAGAAGAATATTATCAAGAGGATTAAGGCCAGGATGTCTTTGATCCTCCGCCTAGGCCTCAGAATCGCCGTTGCTATGAAGTATTCGAGGGTGAACATGCTCACATACGCGTCTAATCGCGTCTCCCCCAAAGCTCCTAGGATCGGGACTGTTAAGGTGATCATCCCGCCGAGAACTATGTTGAACAACAGATTCTTATTCATGCTCCCAGACCTCCAATATTATCACCTTAGAGTTCTCCTCTAAGATCTCATCCGAGACCTTCACCGCTCCAATTAGATTTGCTGTTAAGCATGCCGCTATACTTGCCTCAAGGGATCCGAACACCGACTTGAATCTTCCAGCGGTTACATGCGATTTAACATTTTTTAACCTAACAGTTATGAATCCGTCGCTCATAACCTCAATTGAGTCCGCGACCTCCATTAAGTCGACGAGCATATATGTAAGAGCTGACTCAAGACTCATTCCCGAGATCTCTGGAATCTTAATTAGCTCTGAGGCCGGTGGAATGAGGATCAAGTATCTGGAATCCCCCTCTTCATGGATCAAACCTGAGGGTTCAACTCGCTTAGTAGGAGGCCCTCCATCTTCGCTTAACGGAACATAGAGATATACTCTGCCATCATCCGCTCTGACATAATATCCTCTCCTAGATATGTCAAATTCCTCGAGAATTGCTTCTAGGCTTAGTATGGATCCCTCAAGCATCGCTCTAATCGCCCTTGGGGGTATGCTCTCTAATGGTGTTAAGAGGATCGACGATGCGAGTATCATTAATCCTATTCCCAAGGCAGTTAAGGGGATATTCGATAAGATGATGTATGAGGCTATGGTGAATGGTATGGAGAATATGAGTAAGCCTAAAGCGAAGATGTAAAGCTTCTCCAATCAATCACCCCCACCACGATTTCGAGAGATTATCTCCAACTTCAACAAGGAGTATTTCCTCGCAACCGCTCCCGAGGCCAAGCCCAATGTTAAGAGCGACAATGATGTGAAGATTGGGGTTAAGCGAATTCCCCAGGGAGTATAGTTTAAGATTAATCCGACGAGTGGAACTAGGGCGAGGCTCAATCCTATTGAGAGAGCAAGCCTCTCAAGCTGAGATAGATCTTTCGGCTTCGGATATAATAGCTCTATCAAGGCTGCTCCAGGGAGATATAGGACGAAGAGGGATCCGAAACCATATCTGAGATATGTGAATGGAGGCTTCTGAGGCGTAAGATAGATTAGGAAAAACGTCATCATAACCGAACCTACTAAAAGCCAAAACCATACCACATGACTACTGAAGAAATATTTTAGGAGGGATCTTGGAGGATTTGGATCTATGAATCGGATATAGCCTAAATCTTTCAACCTATAGACAAGTCTGGCCGCCTCATATCTCTCAACTCTGAGCCTGGTCACGGCTTCCTCAATTACCTGATCTACGCGGGCTTTCCTGTTTCTCTTTACGATCTTGAGCATCGATTTGAGCGGTTTCTCAAGCTTCGCTGAGTCTTCGCGCTTAAAGCTCACATCTTCGAATTATTAAGGGGATTATATAAGATTATCAATTTGGAGAAGAATTCATTCATGGACTACAAATTAGTTAAATCCCAACCATTTTGCTCTCCTTTCGGCATTTTTAACGAGGGATTAGATGCGAAGATCTCTTGAATTTACGCTCATGCTCCTTAACATTATTTTAGCTAGGATATAGTTGGCGCCGTGACATTTATCCAGAGCTGAACCCATCTTCCATGATATCTTAATGTCTCACTTGCAGGATCATAGATCCACATCTCAAAGATCAATCTAGCGTTTCTATATGGCTTCTGGATCTTCAGTGAAACCGGTATCGTGATGTTTTCGCCATGCGGCAGAATTACCTCATACCTATCTAGAATTGGAGCATTAGCCGAGACATTCTCATTTATCATCGTCGACCTATTTCCGAGCTTCGCATAGATCACATAATACATTAGATGGCCTTCATGATTATCTATGAAGAGGTAGAGGTTTATGGTCTGGTTGACTAAGACGTTTTTCGGATAATCCCCGATCTTCATCTTTGGCCCCAGCAATCCTATGGCCGAGAACGGCTCAACAACTCTCCCAGATGCGATGAGTTGAGCTATTGAAAAGACCCCGACGACGATTATTATCGCCAATATGACCGCCTTAACCTCCTCGTCGATCATTTTCCCTCACCCTCTCAATAATTTCGATCACCCAACGAGATCTAATCTTCAACCATAAAGTCCAAAACACTCTCGGACCATAATAATATGTCAAGAAAGACAGTATCGCGATCATAGCTACTACGGAGGCGATGGCGATGTTTCTCCAGAAGATCTTTTTCTCCCCCTCCTCTATGAGGAGGGGTATGCTTGACCTAACTTCTTCAACTAATTCTCTCGCCTCAGATAAGAGCGTCTCTCTATTCTCAGGATTCTCTTCGGCTTCCTCGACTAATTTCAGAGCTTTTTGAAGTTTCATGGCGGCATCTCGTACATCCGCTCCCTTTTCCTCAGCTTTCACAAGCTTTGAGTAAGTATCTCGTATTGAGCGGATAACGTCTTCATTTTCACCCATGCATCCTTGAATCATTATCGAGGAGATTATCAGGACCGATATGAGGCTCGCCGCCAATTCTTTTATCAAGGTCTCCGTTGCCCATCTTTAAGGTGCGGATTTAAGCTTTTCGAGATCGCCTAAAACGCCCATCGATAAACCTCATGTAGCTTATGATGACCTCAGCTAGCCTCCCGACGAACCTCAACCCTCCCAAAATCTCCGATAGATTATAGTAATCTCCTTCATCAAGGGTCTTGAGCAGCGCGATAAATGTTACGTAAAGGGTGAGGAATAAGATTCCGCCGATGATCAATGAAGAAAGCGCATGCAAGGAGATAACTCTCGCGATCATTAACGATATTGCGGCGGATGCTAATGATGCTAGATAGATCTTCAGGATTTGATGGACGTTAAAGCGTATCATCTCCTTTTTAACAATAAAGTTCGTCGCATAGATTATCGCCGCCAACTTGGCTATTATTATCGCGAGTATCACTCCGATCACGCTCAAGAAATGTGCCAGTATGGGCGATAATGGAAGAATCAAAAGAAACGATATGATCGTTGAGGTTAAGGTCTTCTTTGGC
Source organism: Nitrososphaerota archaeon (assembly GCA_021159365.1). GTDB lineage: Archaea > Thermoproteota > Nitrososphaeria_A > Caldarchaeales > Wolframiiraptoraceae > AUK039. The sequence continues at coordinate 9,396 of JAGGRY010000056.1, forward strand.
AATCCCACGCCGTTAAAGTAGCTCATCTCAACCGATAACAATGGGATTATCGAGCAGAATGCGGCATAAAGAAATAGATACGATATTGCGGATGTAAAGGTTTCGCCGTAAACTATGATAACTAAATTTTCTGAGAACGCCGAAACGAATATGGCCGTCGGAGCTATTAATAGGATCGAATACCTAACCGCGAGCTCAAATGCTCTTGCAAGCTTATCTCTTCCTATCACCTCTATCTTTGAGAAGGATGGATAGAGGACGATCGCTATCGGCGTGGACACCAACATTATGATCATTGAGAGATTCATGGCAGCCATATAGGATCCTACTTGAGCATCCGACGCATATCTCGCCAAGACGACATTACTATATTGTTGAGCCATCACCGTGAAGATGGTCGACGCATAGAGTGGGAGGCCGTAGGATATGAGAGGCTTAATGAAGGAGATTTGAGAAGCTGATCGATGATCATTGGAGCCGTTTCTTCCACGTATCATGAGGATGCTGATGAATAATCCTATTATGGCCGCGACCACATAGCCGAAGACGTGTCCAAAGACCGCTCCCCAAGTTTGGAACCCCAGGATAAGCAAGACTATTATCAACGATACTTTGACCAATGCTTGAAGCGTCGCCAACGCCCCGGCCATCGAGGCCTTGCCAAAGCCTATGAAGAAGTTCGAGCATAAGGTGTAAAGGGCTTGAAATAAGATCAATAGAGATGAGATTTTGATGAGAGAGGACATATACGGTCTATTCAGGAGATTTGATGCGAGCGGTCCTGCTAGGAGATATATCATAATTGTCGTGGTAGCTCCCACGACCAACTTGAATAGCAATGAGGCTTGAAACATTCCGCGAATATTCGAGTAAAGTTTCTTGGATGCGTATTCTGACACATATTTAATCAGGGATTGATCTATTCCAAGACTCGTGAATAGGACGAGCATGGATGGAATGATGAAGGAGAGTGAATAGACGCCGTAATTCTCGGATCCGAGCAATCTCGCGATCACTATCGAGCCTATGGCCAGAATCAGGGTGGATAAGGTGTTTCCTATAAAGAATCCATAGCCCTCTTTAACCGCCTCGACTCCCAGCTCCACTAAGCTCTGCCTCTCAGAGGACATGATCAGCTTTCAAAGACTGAGTAAACCGCATATAAAATCCTTGCAGATATGTCGATCGAGGACTATTAAGAGGCGTAGCGTTTATTTCTCCAGCTTTCGAGGGATTTGCCGTGAAGATCGGGTTTATTGGAGCTGGAAGAGTCGGCAGCGTATCAGCCTATACAATAATCCATCATCTAAACGTCGATGAGATAGTCTTAGTGGACATAAATGAGAGATTGGCTGAAGGCGAGGCCCTAGACCTCCTCCACGCTTCCTACGCCTTAAAGAAGCCTATTAAGGTGGTCGGCGGCTCAGACTACTCTCTATTAGATGGCTCGGATCTGATAGTCGTCTCCGCCGGGGTCGCTAGAAAGCCTGGGATGACTAGGCTCGATCTTCTCCATAGGAATGCTGAGATCATGAGGGAGATCTCGAAGAAGTTGAAGAACTATGTCGAGAACTCGTTGATCTTGGTGGTGACGAATCCAGTGGATTTAATGACCTATCTAATCTGGAAGGAGACCGGCATATCGAGGAAGAGGATCTTCGGAATGGGAGGATTACTCGATACAGCTAGGCTTTGGAGCCTAATGGGAAGAGTTGGAGAATCGTTTGTTATGGGCGAGCATGGAGAGACCATGTTCATAGTCAAGGGAGATAAGAAGTTCCAGGAAGGAGTTAGGAAGGCTGGAATGGAAGTGATCAGCAGAAAGGGTGCAACCATCTATGGTCCGGCAACCTGCATCTATCGGATGATAAGAGCCGTGGTAGAGGATCTAAAGGAGATCTTACCAGCCTCGGTGATTCTTCAAGGCGAATATGGACTTAGAGAACTGGCCATAGGAGTCCCAATAATTTTGGGTAGAGGCGGGGTTGAGAAGATAATAGAGATCGATGGAATTGGAGAAGAGCTTAGGAGATCGGCTGAAATTCTGAGGCAGAAGCTCAAGGAGATAGGATATTAAGTATAGGAAAGCAAAATAGGTTGGAAGAAGAGACTTTAAGCTGGCATGAGTGGGGAAGGAAAGACCTCGAGAATTCCAGGATTCTATAAGTTGACGCCTAAAGAGAGGCTCCAAAAGGTTAAGGAGTTTGCGAATCTCACCGATGAAGAGGTTGAGATTCTAAGGAGATTTGGAGCGCTTGATGAAGCTTTAGCTGATAGGATGATAGAGAATGTGGTTGGAGTCTTCCAGTTTCCGCTCGGAATAGCCGTGAACTTCCTCATAAATGGAAAAGATTACATGATCCCGATGGTCATCGAGGAGCCCTCAGTGGTCGCAGCAGCGTCGAATGCCGCGAAGATGACTAGAGCTGGCGGGGGAGTCTATACCATGAGCACAGGGCCCATAATGATAGGTCAGATACAATTACTCGATGTCGAGGATCCATATGGAGCCAGATTCGAGATCCTGAAGGCCAAGGACGAGATCCTCCAGATAGCGAATGAGATGGATCCAGTCTTAGTGAGATTGGGTGGAGGGGCGAAAGATCTAGAGGTCAGGGTTGTGGACTCGAAGGTGGGCCCGATGCTGATCGTCCACTTACTCGTAGATGTTAAAGATGCGATGGGAGCCAACGCCGTGAACACCATGGCCGAGGCGGTCGCGCCTAGGCTCGCGGCGATAACGGGTGGAAGATTTAGGCTCAGAATAATCTCGAATCTAGCTGATAGGAGGCTTGTCAGGGCTTGGACGAGGATACCTCCAGAAGCGGTTGGAGGAGAAGATGTTGTTAAAGGAATAGTCGAGGCATGGGCCTTCGCGGATGCAGACCCCTATAGAGCGGCAACCCACAATAAGGGGATAATGAATGGAGTCGACGCGGTCGTCATAGCGACTGGAAATGATTGGAGAGCTGTAGAGGCTGGAGCCCATGCCTACGCTGCTAGAACCGGCCGCTATAAGCCTCTAAGCACTTGGGAGATAGATGAAGAAGGATACTTGGTTGGCTCTCTTGAGATGCCTCTCGCGGTCGGAATAGTCGGTGGAGCGACGAGGACCAATCCGCTTGCCAGAATCGCGATAAAGATCCTCGGAGTTAAGACCGCTCAAGAATTAGCCGAGGTGATAGGAGCCGTCGGCCTAGTCCAGAATCTCGCAGCCTTAAGAGCATTGGCGGCCGAGGGCATACAAGCGGGCCACATGTCTCTCCACGCCAAGAACATCGCGGTTATGGCTGGAGCTGTTGGAGATGAGATAGACTTAGTCGCGGAGAGGATGGTTAGGGAGAAGATAATCAGGGTTGATAAGGCGAAGGAGATCCTAGAAGAGATCAGGAAAACAGGTAAAAGCAGTAAAGCAACTTAATCATCGGGTTAAGTGGATTGAGAGTCAGGCTTGAGAAGAAGGGGATAAGGGTTCTCGGAGTCGCCGAGAGCTTCAGAAAAGACCTAGATCGAAGGGCAGTTCTAGCTGGAATAGTTATGAGAATGGATCTAATAATCGATGGAGTAATCATAGGATTCTGCACGGTTGGGGGAATGGATTCAACCGAGAGCATCTTGGAGATGTATCGCAGGCTTGAGAGAGGAGATATATCGGCGATAATGCTGAATGGATGTATAATCAGCTGGTTCAACGTGATAGATTTGAAGAGACTTCACGAGGAGACCGGTCTCCCAATAATCTCAGTAAGCTATAGACCATCGACGGGAATAAGGAGATACTTCATGGAATATTTTCCATCGGATTGGAAGAGGAGAGTCGAGGTTTATGAGAAGAATGGTCCAAGACTTGAGATCACAAACAAGAATGGATTCAAGCTCTATCTGAGGGCCATAGGATTGGATGAAGATGACGCAATTCGACTTGTAAACAGGTTCACTCTCTTTGGAAGAGTTCCAGAACCCCTTCGAGTCGCCCGATTAATAGCACACTCAATCCTAAATGATGTGATGGCTGGAAGATCCTCAGCCTAAAATACTCATAGATCCATATTCTTCTTCGATGCCGATCCATCTAATAGGCTTGGGGTTAGGAACCATTGAATACCTCACGCTAGGAGCTTTAGAGACCGCTGAGAAGATGGATGAACTCTTCATAGACACCTATACGAGCTGGATCCATCGAGAATTGATGAAATATCTTGAGGAAAGGTTTGGCGAGAAGCTCGTTAAAGCCGATAGAAGCATGCTTGAGGAGAAGATCGGGAAGCTAATCGAGAAAGCTGAGGAGAAGGAGATCGGAATACTGGTTCCAGGAGATCCGCTGATAGCGACGACTCACATCTCGATAATATTGGAGGCGAAGAGGAGGAACGTTCCAGTCCACGTAATCTACGGAGTCTCAATAATCTCGGCTTCTGCTTCAGCTTCAGGTCTCCAAGCATACAAGTTTGGAAGAATAACAACTATTCCAAGAGATGGTGTCGGGATAGAGACATGTTATAGAGTTGTCGCCGAGAATTTGGAGAAGGGCTTACACTCCCTAATACTCTTGGATACCGCCGATGGAGGACTTAGGATACCGGATGCCTTAAAGATGCTCATGAAAGTCGAGGATGAATTCGGATATGGAATCTTCCACCGAAACAGCATGGTGATCTGCTTGGCGAGAATAGGATCGAGTGAAGAGTTTAGATGGGCTGGAAAGATCTCAGACGCCGTAAAGATAGATTATCCACCTCCACCACATCTCATAATAGTTCCAGGAGAACTACATTTCACTGAGGCCGAAGCACTAAAAGAGATTCTAAAAGCGGATGAGAAACTTGTAGAATCCTATAGGCCTCCAAGATATGAGAGGGGAAGAGTTCGATCATATATCCTAAAGGTTGAAAAAGTTTTAGACGAGATCGAGATGAGGACTGATTCAGAGAAAGTTATGGAAGTGATTGAGATCGTGAAGAGCTATCTTGAGGACTCGAAGAAATTCTTGGAGAATGGAGAAGTATTTAATGCGCTTGCGGCGATCTCGTATGCCGAAGGCCTCCTAGATTCTCTAAAGAATATTGGATACGTTGATTTCAAGTGGCCTAGAACCTGAATCCAAATGCCTCGGCGAGCTTCTCAGCTCTCCTCAATTCTTCCAGAAACTTGTATCCTTTCTCAGTTAACTTATATTCGCCCATCTCTTCCTTGATTAACTCCTTTTCCAAGAGTTCCTTAAGATACTTCATCAATCTATCATAGGAGAGGTTCGCATAGAGGAGTATCTTCGATATCTTTCCACTTTCTTCGTTTATCGCCGTCAAGATATCCAAGATTATCTTAAGTCTAGATCTATAGGGCTTCAACCCGTCTTCACCACTCTGATTATGGAGGCGGCGAACATCATGAACCCAATGAATCTCAGGATTTGACCTATTATCAAGAGGCTTGCGAAGGCCAAGGCTTGTATCATGAAGCATAGATGGCTTAAGAATATCGAGGCGAATGCCATCGAGATCAAGAACTTGTTAAGAGACCTATCCATCAAGAGATTTATCATCGATTGAATCATGACCGCGCCTATCAAGACTAATAGAATGGACTCGGATAGGGCGCCATACCTCATTATCGGAACGATCGCTAGAACAGCCTCTTCCGTCATAACTCTATCTATGATATAGGATCCGAGGATCAGCGCATAACCTATTGTGGTTGAGATGAAGTAGGCGAGGTAGCCGACTCCGAAGAAATGCGATATTCTCGAAGCTACGGCTGCATAGCTCAGGATTGAATCAGCCAATAATCCTATGCCCGTGAAGATGAAGCCCAATTCAAGCGCTAGAAAAGATTTCTTCTTGGTGATTGTATGAGCCCTATATGCTTGATAACTGACTATGAAGGCGACGAATGCGCTGATGAAGCTCATAATTATATCGTATCCGAAGAAAAGCACGGGCTTAATCGACATATCCTTCAACTCCAACTTCATGGAAGCGTATTTATGTCTTGTGTACGATTCATTCAGAATTTGAGAAATTATCGGGCTGAATCCATCAAGATTCTTGAAAGCGACGTTAAAATTAAAGACTAGATCAACCATAATTCTCCTCGACTGAGATGGCTGGAAAAATAGTATTAACTACGGGAGCATTCGACATGCTTCACCCAGGTCACATACGGCTTTTAGAGGAGGCGAAGAAGCTCGCTGGACCAGATGGCAAGTTGGTGGTCTTAATCGCGAGGGATGAAACCGTTAGGAAGAATAAGGGGAGGGATCCGATCTTTGATGAGGAGGCTAGGAGATACATGGTCTCGATGCTTAAACCAGTTGACGAGGTGATCTTGGGATATACGCCGTTCTCATTCGAGAAGGTGATCGAGAAAGTTAAACCGGACATAGTGGTCTTCGGATACGATCAGGAAAAGTTTAGGAAAGAGTTTGAGAGATTTTGCGAGGAGAAAGGGATAAAGGTGGAGATAGTGACCGCGAAGAAATACTTCCTCGGAAAGCTAAACAGCAGCACGGAAATAATCGAGAAGATACTTAAGCTCTATAATCCCTGAGAGCCGCCTGATAGAGATTCTTCGATGGAAGCTTAACGCATACATATACCTTATCTCCATCCCTTAATCCGAGCTTCTCTCTCAAGCGCGTGGGGGCCACGAGCTCAACTACGTCTTCGCCGTAATGTGTTCTCTCGATAAAGATTATAGCAACATCTTCACGATCATTCAGTTTAGCCAAGATGCATCTAGCTCCACCATAAGCTCTTTTACCATTCTTGAATCCCTCGATCTTTATGTCAGCCGCCTTTTCCAATAGAATTCTATTCATTATCGAATCTTTATTCATCAATCTAATGTTGAGCGTTCCGGGATATGGCTTAAAGCCGAGCTTTTCCTCAAACTGCTTCAAATAATATGGTATTTGGAGATAATATGCTCCCTCAGATAGTCCCGTAAACACCCTTCCCTCGAGTTTAACCTCTATCGGTCTCTCCAAGATTCCCTTGAGAGTTAGATATACGTCTAGGAGTTCCTTTAAGCCCTTCTCGGCGAGTTTTATCTTCCTCCTTTTTCCACATCTTCTCCTGATGATGTAGCCTTCCTCTTCAAGTTGGATCAAGAGCCTCGAAGCTGTTTGCTGAGAGATCTTCAACGCCTTCGCGAGTTCTAGGGTTGAAATCTCCACGCTTTCGGCAAAGGCATTTCTCTCGGCCAAAAATATCAAAATCCTCTCCTTGTGGCCTAAGAGAGTCATCGAGAACACCGGTTCACAGGGATCTTCTAAGTAATTTACTCTAAAGGTTTATCGTCTCATTAACCTTAAGTCTTCATCTGTGAAGATCAAGAGATCTATGCCGTTTCCGCTCGCAGCATCTCTAGCTATTGAGGCTTTAATCGCCTTTAATGCAAGCTCCCTCAACTCTTTCATATCCATCTCAGGCTTATATGAGCTCTCGATTATGCCTATCGCTATCTCAGCTCCAGTTCCAACGACCGCATAATCGTCTTCGATCATCGATCCAAGTGGATCCAATACTATTACATGAGCTCCGGTTTCATCGAATCCGCCGACTATGGTCTCGGTTAGATATGGTAGGAACCTACTGCTGAATAGATAGTTTGAGAGAACTTTCGCAACGGTTCTAACTGTGGGCTCTCTCCCATACCTGTATCTATAGATGTTTACTTCGGCTTGAGCATCCTTAATCAAGCTCTGCATATCTCCGACGAACCCAGCGCACGCCGCCCCTATCTTCGGAGTTATTTGGAAGACTTTTCTCACGACCTTGCTCACGACGAAGTATCCATAGGCGAGCCTCTTCTCCGATGCCAAGACGACGGAGTCCTTGCCCTTGATCCCGAGGGTTGTGGCCCCAGGATATGGAAACTGTTGAGCCATGATCTTAACCCAAAGATCTCTCCTTAAGCCTCCTCTTAAACATAGATGCTTTAGACGATGGGCATGGATCCTGAATGATTCACCAATAAACTTATCAAGGATCACGTATCGAACTTGTTTGATGAAGGAATCTTATGAAGGTGTTGAGATAGTTGAGGTCGAACCAGTTGAGGGCGAGGGATTCATAATAATCGAGGGTTTTCCCGATGTAGGGTTGGTGGGGTCGATAGCGGCGTCATTCATAGCTGATAGGCTTGGGATGAAAGAAGTTGGGTATGTGGACGTCGAGGCCTTGCCTCCGATAATCTCCGTGAGAGATGGGAAGATCTTAGAGTTAATTCGAATCTATAGAAAGGATAATTTGCTGGCCATTCTCTCAGACGTCCCAGTTCCAGCCACGATAGTGAAGCCGTTTAGCCGCGAATTGATGAATTGGATCGAGTCTAAGAAGCCCAAGCTCCTAATATCTTTAACCGGAATCCCCGAGCCCAATAGATTGAATATTGACAAGCCGAAGGTCTACATCTTGGCGAGTAACGTCGAGTTGGCCCAAAAACTCTATGAAACCGCTGGAATTGATAAGTTTAAGGATGGGTTCATAGCTGGAATTAAGGGGATGCTGCTTAAAGAGGGTGTGAAGAGGGGGATAGATACGATCTTGATCTCAGCTCAATCACACTTCAACTACCCAGATCCAGGATCAGCCGCTGAGGTCGTCAAATATGTCTCAAAGATCTTGCAGATAGAGTTGGATGTTAAGCCGTTGTTGGAGAGCGCTGAGGAACTGAAACTTAGGCTCAGAGACCTAATGAGGAGGACGAGCCAGATGATGCAAGGAGTTCAGAAGTCTAGGGAGCTTGAGCGACCACCAGTCTACTTGTAGGAGGTGAGGTGGATGAGTTATAGGAGAAAGCCTCTTTGGAGGATCTTGCTGGACGAGTTTAGGAGGATCGAGGAAGAGATGAGTAGGATTGAAGACGAGTTCATCAGGAGGATTAAGGAGGCCGAGGGGATGAGGGGATGCATAACACCTCTTCATAACCTCTATGAGTCTGGAGATGAGATAATCTTCACCGCCGATATGCCCGGCTCAAATAAGGAGGAGATAGATCTCAGGGTTGGAGAGAATTATATCAGAATAGAGGCTCCATGTAAATCTCCGATAAGAGGCGAGAGAAAATATCTGCTTCATGTTGAGCTTCCGGTTGAGATAGATCCGACCAGCGTCAGGGCCAGATACAAGGATGGAGTTCTCGAAGTGGTTGCGAGGAAGAGGCTTAGGGGCTTCAGGATCAGGGTGGAGTAGCGAGAGCTCTGACGACCGCGGACCAAGCCTTCACAATATTATCTCTATTGTATCCGCCTCCGCCCATGGCTACAATTCTACCCTCGCATTTCTCCTCCGCGAGCTTATGCAATCTTTTCGCGACAAAATAGTGAACTTCCTCCGTGTATTCAAGCCCTGTTAATGGATCTCCTATCAATCCATCAGCTCCTGCCTGGAGTAATATGAATTCTGGATCGACGTCGTTCAGAAATCTCTCAACGAGCTTCTCCCAATTCTCCATGAATTCTCCGACCCCGGCTCCAGGCATTAAGGGTATGTTCAGCTTCGTTCCAGCGGCTTCTCCTCCACCTCTTTCATGAGCAAATCCCGTTCCTGGATATAGGGTTCTACCATCTTGATGGAAGTCGACGTGCTTTAATCGCTTATCGTAATAAAAGTCGTAGAAGACTCCATCTCCATGATGTGCGTCGATATCGACGTATAGGACCTCATTCAATCCAATTTTATCCAAGAGATATTTTATCGCTATCGATGCGTCGTTGAAGATGCAGAATCCCGCAGCTCTACCTTTTCTCGCGTGATGCAATCCACCCATCGGGTTGAATCCATGATCTATCTCCCCCTTCATGACTAAGTCTACAAGTTTAAGGGTTGAGCCGACGACGTAGAGGGATGCCTCATAACATCCCTTGAAGGCGGGCGTATCCCCATAATCTAAGTATCCATATCCATCCATGGACATGTTCTTGACGAAGTCAACATACTCCTTCTCATGATAAAATAATACTTCTTCGAGGGTTGCCATCCTCGGCTTAACTCTAATGATCTGTCCTGGAAACTCTTTCTCAAGTTCTGGAAGCTTCTCATAGAATCTCTCGATCCTATCCTTTCTAAATGGATGGGGTTGGGGAAAGCTGTAGAGAAGCATCTCCTCGCCATAGATCACGCCTACTCTACATCCACTCACAGACAAGCCCTCCAGAATTAGTCATCCAAGAGATTATGAGAGACCAACTATTAGATATTTTTACTAAGGAGAATTTCCCCTTTGAATGGAGAATTGCTTCGGAGAAGATTTAGAGTCTTAGAGGGAAAGGATGGTGTTCGAAGACTTTATGATGATTTAGCTGAGATCTATGATCATTCACGGCTTCTCTATCTCACTAGGAGACTTGAGAGATGTGAGGAAGAGGTTTTGAGGGAATGGCTTAAGAAATTCGATTCACCAATACTTGATGTTGGATGCGGCTCTGGGAGATATTCCTTGAAATTAGCTAGTAGAGGGGTTGAGACTATATCTATAGATCTAAGCCTAAAGATGTTGAAGGTTCTTCTTAGGAAGCTTGAAGGTCATGGACTTAGGGAGAATGTTCACGTGATCTTAGCCGATGGAGAGAATCTACCGTTTAGAGATGGATCTCTTAGAGGTCTGTTATGCACTCTAACCTTCGACCACTTTCAAGAGCCTAAAAAAGCGATCTCAGAGTTTTCGAGGGTTTTGAAGGTCGAGGGACTGTGTGTGATCTCCACGCTGAATAAGGAGCATCTCAAGTTACTTAGGAGATTACTCGGTATATCGGCTGATAAGGTTCCTTTTCTCGGCGAGACCATTCCTCCAACCCTTGTCTACGAGACTGGGCATACGGGTTTAGAAATCCAGCAGATGCTGTCAGCCTACGGCTTTAAGTCGATTAAGCTCATGGGATGCTGTTACTGGGGATTATTCACGCCATTCATACCCAAACCCATGTTTAAGTTGCTGGAGAAACTGTTAGTCAAGCTTAAGAACTCCATGAAACACGCCGCGTTGCACGTGGCTGTGGCCAAGAAGTCTCCTAAATAACTTCTTCGAAAGCAGAGATATTCTAAAAGCTTATTTAAGACGCTTTTAACACATCTAGCTGAATTTATATGCGAATTTATAAAATTTATAATCAATCTTGAATCAGGTATCCTCGATGAAGCCTAAGCATAGCTTAGATGAGAAAGATCTTCGGATACTGGAAATACTTCAAAATGATGGGAGGGCGTCGTATTCCCAGATCTCGAGGAAGCTTGGGATGAGCGAGGCGGCGATCTACTCTAGGATTCAAAAGCTCTTAAGGTTAGGCGTCATAAGGAGATTTCAAGCCATCTTAGATCCTGAGAAACTCGGTTTCACCCTCACAGCCTTCATCGCGATAACTGCTCAGCCGTCCAAGTATGAGGATGTCTTAAAGGCTTTAGCCGAGATACCGGAAGTCCAGGAGATCTACGACGTTACAGGAGACTATTATTGCTTGGTTAAGCTTAGGACTAATGGCAGGGAGAGCTTAGCAGAGATACTTGACCAGATAGGATCCCTGGATGGAGTGGCGTCCACCGAAACTAGGATCGTCTTGAGAACAATAAAGGAAGATTACGCTCTACCCCTCACTAAGCATAAATGATCTCGACTAGTTTAAGCAGGTTTTCAGCTACATAGGTTGGCTTAAGATTCGGCGGGAGATCTATTAGATCTTCTCTCCTCGAAACCCCTGTTAAGACTAAAGCTGTGTCGGCTCCAATATTCTTTCCAGCTAATATATCGGTCTCAAACCTATCTCCAACCACCAAAACCTCATCTGGACTCACTTTAAGTCTCCTTAAAGCAGACTCCATGATTATCCTCGAAGGTTTACCTATAACTATGGGCTCTATTCCAGATGATTCTCTTAATGCTGCCACTATTGCTCCAGCCCCTGGATCAAGTCCATCTGGAGTTGGATAGGTTTTATCCGTGTTCGTCGCCACGAATTTTGCCCCATTCAGGATGGCTCTGAGACCGGCTCTAAGCTTCCAGTAATCCACTTCACGATCCAGCCCAACTACCACGTATTCCGCTTCATCCCACCTCTTAATCGGAAGTAGCACATGTCCAATCCTCTTACAATATTCCTTGAATCCTCTCCCAGTTATCGGTAGTATCTTGCTTCTTCCCGAACTCTCCATTATGTAGGTTGCGGCCACCTCGCCCGACGTTAAGACATTCTCCTCAACACATTCAATGCCTAGTTTCCTGAGCTTGACGCAATACTCTTCCGATGTGTGGCCTGAGTTATTGGTAAGATACATGATCTTGACCCCCATCTCCCTTAACCTCTCTACGGCCTCATCGGATCCAGGAGTTAGCCGGTCTCCAACGTATATGCATCCATCTAGGTCCAAGATGAATGCCTTGTAATGCTTTCTCATCGTCGGGGATTAGATGGTCCTACCTTAAATGATTTACAGAGTTGGGCTGATGGTTTAGAATAAAGAGATTTTAGTAGGCTTTCAATAACCGTAAATCACTAGGAATAGGTTATGGTTGAGAAGATTCCGGAGATCCTGCTCAGAGATTTCCTCTTCTCCGCGAGAGTCAGATCTGATTCTTGAATAGCCTCGATGAGCTCATAGATCCATCTATCCTCATCAACGTGATTTGGAAGCTCCTCGAATAGCATCGCCGGATCCCTCAAACTGGGATATACTTGATAGAGCTCTATGCATGCGGCGGCCAAGAATCTTATGGTTGCTGGTCCAACGCCTCTCAGGGCTAAGAGTTCTTCAAAGTCTCTCGGCGAATGTTTATTCGCCATCATTATTGTAGACCACTTAATCCTCGGTACATCGATTATATGTTGAGAGGATTCTTGACCATCTAGATCCGTTAGGGTTAGCTGTCCACTCGGCGGGCTTCTATAAAATCTCCTGAGAGAGCTTAGATCATCGTTAACCGCTTCAACGCAGACTTTTCGCGCATCCTTGCTATCTTCATCAGTCATGTCTAAAACCAATTCTTCCCTCGAAGTCGAGACGATTCCGCTGTGGGGCTCCTCGACGAAATTCCTCAATCCCTTAGAGATCCAGTGATATCTCCTCACCAGATTCGTCATAGGCTTTATTCCCTGCTGAACTATGACCCATTCCCCATCCATTGAGACTAGCATGATGTGTAGATATAGTTGGAATCCATCTTGAATTGCTGCGCTATCCACCTTTGCGACCATTCTGCTGGCGTATTTCAGCCTATTCACGAGATCTTCATCGAAGTTGAATATCTTGGCGACCCTGTCGAGTTCTTCGGGAACCTTATATCCTTTAGGTCTCTTACCGCCTATAACGGCTAATCCCATCTCAGGTCGGATAAAGTTCTTCAATATAGCGGCTATAACTGTCGTCGCTCCTCCTCCAAGTTCATCTAGATACGCGGATGCTGCGAGGGCGTCGAAGAAGATGGGGGAGGAGAATCCTATCATGAATTTCTCGACTCCAAATAACTCGATGTATGATGTCATGATCTTTATCAGGGCGTTTTCAGCCGTTCTGAAATACCATTTGGGCTTCGTTGAGTAGATAAGTCGAAGTTCCCTTAGACCTGCCCTATACATCCAATAAGTTAGCCGCTGGGTTAAATTAATCTATTCCCTTTTCAAAAAGTGTGGAGATATACGCTAAAGCTTACGGCATATTACGTTTTCCATAGACTTTAAGTCGGATGATAAGCCAGGCTATCAACGCCAATATGGTTGGGATCTGGAAGATGAATAGCAGAAATATCTGATTCAGGATTGGGGAGAAAAAATATTGGTAAATCGTCAATACGATTGTTATCGAAGCCAGAATTATGAATGCTAAAAACCATGACAGTTCTTCCCGTTCCATTAGGCTCTCTGCTCCAATTTCTCCATCAGATCCTTTAATGGAACGTCGATATAGCTTCCATCAGGTCTTCTCCTTCTAATGATTATTGGGAGGACTCCGGCTTCAAGTTCTCTCTCAGCTATGTCGATCGGCGTATCTCCAGGCTTCACCTCAACTAATGGAAATGCTCCTAGGGCGAGCTGAAGCGCTCTACCCCCAATTATCCTCGCTCGCTCATAGCGTGTTAGGGGTTGCCGATATGGATCTTCTTCTTCCTCACTCTTCCTCTCCAAATGACCCTTCCTTCCCTTCCTTCTCTTTCTCCTTCTCCTCGATCTTTGAAGCTGCTATTACGTCGTCTATCTTTAGGATCATCGCAGCCGCTTCGACCGCCGACTTGATGACCTGCTTCTTCACTAGGACTGGCTCTACGACGTCGAGTTTATACATGTCATCTACTTTCCTATCGAATACGTTGATCCCCATCCACTTTTTTCCTTCTTTATGCTCAGCTCTGAGAGCAACTATAATCTCAATTGGATCTAAGCCGGCGTTCTCAGCGAGTTGAGCTGGAACTATCTCTAATGCCTCAGCGAATTTCTCAACTGCTAGCTGCTCCTTTCCAGCAAGGGTCTTCGCGTAATCTCTTAATCCGAGTGCGACCTCCATCTCCGGAGCTCCGCCTCCAGCCACGACTCTGCCCTCGACTACAACGTCTTTGATCACATTCAACGCGTCTTTGATCGATCTCTCGGCTTCATCTACGAGTCTCTTCGTCCCGCCTCTGATCAAGATCGTTATCGACTTCGGGTTCTCGCATTGTTCTATGAAGACCATTCTATCCTCTCCAACCTTCCTCTCCTCGACCAGCTTCGCCTTTCCAAGATCCTTTGGAGTGATCTCCTCTATTCTAGTGATTATCCTCGCGCCGGTGGCTCTTGCAATCTTATCTACATCCGATTTCTTGATTCTCCTAACGGCGAGGATTCCCTTTCTAGCGAGGAAGTGTTGAGCCATATCATCTATTCCCTTCTGGCATAGAACCACGTTGGCTCCCGCGGCAGCGATCTTCTCAACCATCTCCTTCAACATCTTCTCCTCCTGCTCCATGAATGCCTTCATCTGCTCCGGGCTCTCGATGTGAAGCTTTGCATCAAACTCTGTTTTCTCGATCTCAAGTGGTGCGTCCAGCAATGCGATCTTCGCGTCGTGAACTATCTTGGGCATACCTCTATGGACTACTTCTTTGTCCAAGACTATTCCATCTATGAGCTTTGTGTCTCTAAGCGATTGCCCCTCCTTCTTCTCTATCTTGATATTATCTAGGTCAACCCTCCATTGATCGTTAACTTTCTCAGCGACCCTTAAGACAGCTTCAACCGCTATCTCTGAAAGATATTCAGCCTCTTCTGAGACGAGTTTGCTGGCCATGGAGGTCTTCGCGATCTTCTTGAGGATCTCCTTATCAGTTGGAGAGACCGGGATAGCTATCTTATCATAAATCTCCAAGGCCTTTCTAGCGGCCTTCTTATATCCCTCAATTATTAAGGCTGGGTGAACTTCCTTCTCTATAAGTTCCTCAGCCTTGGCCAGTAACTCCCCGGCCAAGACAACAACAGTAGTTGTCCCATCTCCAACTTCAGCATCCTGAGCCTTGGCGACTTCAACGAGCATCTTTGCAACCGGATGCTCGACATCCATCTCCTTTAGGATAGTTGCTCCATCGTTGGTGATCGTGACGTCTCCGAAGCTGTCTACAAGCATCTTATCCATTCCCCTAGGACCTAGGGATGATCTCATGGTCTCAGAGATGATCTTCGCGACCATTATGTTGTTTAACTGAGCCTCTCTGCCCCTACTCCTCTGCGTTCCTTCCTTAAGGATTATTACAGGAACCCCTCCAGCAGAAGGTGCTGCAGCCATATTCCCACCTCATATACTCCGCTTTTAGGATCGGTTCAGCGTACTTATAAACCATTTCATCATTCATTATTAGGTAGAGGATTTTGGTTCAAATATTCCTAGTTTTTAGCGTCTAGACGGCTTCTTCACTTGTTTATCGATTTTTTATCCTTATGACATCGCCGACATTCAATCTAAAGGTCTCTGCAGCACTTCCCCTATTGACTGCAAGCTCTATGAATCCGCTTCCACCCACCGTCAGTAGAGGCTCGCCAACTTTAACCAGTCCATAAGCTTTTACAAATCTACATTTGATAACTCTATTCCTAAACTCTATCACGAGTTCATCAGATTTCATTCGATTTAGTAGAAGTTCTGGTTTAAGGTTGGTTATGAGATTTCCAAATCTATCGATGTGCATTATCGTTGCATCTATCCAATTCTCGCCCATAATCGGCTTCGGCAAACTCATCCTGGCATAATCATCTATCTCAACTCCAATATCTTTGATGTCCATTCCAGCGGCAAGTCTTCCGGCGACGTGGGCGAAGACGTCTCTCCCATGAAAAGTTTCTGACGGCCTACTGGGAAGCTTGGATTCATCAATCGCATAAACATGCTTTATTCCCAATAGTTCAGCTGCAGGTATCATGAAGCCCGTGTCAGGGCCTATGAATAAGTCGCCTCTCATGGTCTCGATAACTATCCCCCTTCTACCAGCGCCTACTCCTGGATCTATTATGCATACGTGAATGGTCTTTTCAGGCATGTACTCTATGTAAGTTGTCAGGAGAAATGCTGCTTCAAGTTCATTAAAAGCTGAGACCTCATGGCTAACATCTATTATCACAGCATCCCTACAATATGATAGGATTACCGCCTTAACCTCGGCGACATATGGATCTCTTAAGCCATAGTCGGTTAACAGGGAGATCACGGGTCTCAACTCTTTCATCTTATCACCCAGCCTTTTTAATGGATGAGTTATCATCAGCTCAAGTAAAAGATGCATGCTCAGAGCTTTTAACCTTCATCATCAATCCGCCAGCCAAGACTCATCATAGCAATGATAAATCAATGAATACTCCCTAAAGAACATGTTGGCCTCTATAGCAGGAATTAGGAATTCACCTAGGAGTAATCGCTTTTAACCTCTCTGAGCCTCTTACTCACATGCATGAGGTCAGGGTTAGGAAGGCCGATGGAAGATTTCAGCCGTTTGATAGAAGGAAGGTGATTCGGACGTGTATGAAGCTTAGGGTTGGGAGAATCGAGGCTGAGAGAATCGCGGATAAGATCTCGAAAATGATTTATGATGGAATTCCGACAAATGAGATTCTCTCAGCGATCTATGAGGAAGTCAAGAAGATCAGGCCTGAATATGAGCACGCTCACGACCTAAGAGAAGCGATCTCGATGATGAGACCTAAGCCCGACTTTGAGTACTTCATAGGGATTACCTTATCATCGCTTGGATATAGGGTTGAGAGCGCGAGGATTGTGGATGGAAGATGCATTGAACATGAGATAGATGGAATTGCGATGAAGAATGACGAGGTGTTGATGGTCGAGGTTAAACATCATGTAAACCCACACACCTACACCGGATTAGATGTCTTCCTGGCGGTCCATTCGACATTAAGAGACTTGATGGATGGCTATAGGCTGGGATTGCATAGCTATCCGTTCACAGCGGCATTGGTCGCATGCAATACTAAGATCTCTCAACACGCTGAGAGATATGCGAGATGTGTTGGGATAAGATACATGGGCTGGAGATATCCGAGAGCGTTCGCCCTCGAAGACCTAATAACGAGACATAAGCTATATCCGATCACCATGCTGAAGATCTTGAAGAGAGATCACGTTGAAAGACTCGGAGACAGAGGGATCGTAACCCTAAAACAACTAATTGAAATCGACGTTGATAGATTGACGGAGATCTTAGAGATTAGTGAGAAAGAGATTGATGAGATCAAGGATAAGGCGAGGGCGATTCTAGGCTGATGCGAAGAACGGATATGGTCGATGAAACTCTTTATTATGGCTATTGATAATCATTGATGACTTGTTGATCGAAATCGATGGTTCGATGGGCGAGGGCGGGGGGCAAATTCTGAGAAATGCGGTGGCATTATCCGCGGTTCTCCTGAAACCTATCCGAGTCTATAACATCAGGGCTAAGCGAAGTAATCCAGGTCTAAGGCCCCAGCACCTAACTGGAGTTAAGGCTGTTGCAGCTCTTTCATCGGCAAATGTCTCAGGGCTTTCAATAGGTTCTCGTGAGATCGTGTTTAAGCCTAGGATGCTTAGCGGAGGTAGGATGAGGTTCGATGCTGGAACCGCTGGAAGCACGACTCTGATGCTTCAAAGCCTTATGCCTGCCATGGCCTTCAGCAAGTCTCCAGTCGAGGTCGAGCTTAGAGGCGGGACGAACAACCCCATGGCTCCTCCAGTCGAATACTTTGAATATGTCTTGATACCGACCTTGCGGAAGATGGGCTGTGAATTCGAGGTTCAGCTACTTAGAAGAGGATTTTATCCCCGGGGCGGAGGGGTGGTTAAGGCTAGATCGAAGCCTGTTAAGAGCTTGAATCCGATAAGGCTCACGAGATTCGATGGAGTCAGAATTATAAGGGGATTGAGCTATAGCTGTAGACTACCTTCTCATATAGTCGATAGAATGGCTAGATCTGCGGAGAAGATCTTAATGAGCAAGGGCTATGACGTGGTAATAGAGAGGCAGGTCCTCCAACCCGGAGATAAGCAGTGCTCCCTAGACCCGGGATGTGGAATAATCTTGGTGGCGGAACTCAGGTCTGGAGCCTTAATCGCTTCAGATAACCTTGGGAAGAGAGGGGTTCCCGCCGAGAGAGTTGGAGGAGAAGCTGCTGAAGAGCTGTTGAGGCAGCTTGAGGCGGAGGCCCCTGTCGATAAGCATCTAGGAGATCAGCTCGTGATTTGGGCATGTTTGGCGAAGGGTGTCTCAGAGTACAGGGTTGCTGAATTGACTAGTCACACAACTACGAGCATAGATCTCTGCAAGATCATGGCCGGATGTGAAGCCGAAGTGGATGGAACGCTTGGATCACCGGCATTCATCAGGATAAGGGGTATTGGATTGGAGAACACCATTACCTAGGATTAGGTGAGGAATGATATCGAGCCGATGTTGGAAAGGTTTATTGAGAGATTTGCCACCATCTTTTTGACTAAGATAGCGTATTTTGGAGTTAATGGAAGTGGTGTTAAGTTGAGGAGAGGATTATTCGTAGGAAGATTTCAGCCGCCTCACCTAGGCCACCTCCACGCAATCAAACAAGCGCTAGAAGAATGCGATGAGTTAATAATAGTTATTGGGAGCTCGCAATATAGCCACACATTCGAGAACCCGTTCACAGCTGGAGAGAGGTTTGAGATGATTAGGTTGATGCTGAAAGACGGTGGGGTAGATCTGTCCAAGGTGATCATAATACCAGTTCCAGATGTTGGAGAGCATTCACTATGGGTATCGAGGATAGAGTCATATTGCCCAAGATTCGACGTAATCTACACTAATAATCCGCTGGTTCAGAGGCTCTTCAAGGAAGCTGGATACGAAGTAAAGGAACTGAAGCTTTATCGAAGAGATGTGGAGATGGGAACCATTATCAGAAAGAAGATGGTCAACGGAGATTTATGGGAAGATTTTGTGTCAAAGAGTGTCGCTGAGTATCTCAAGAAATCTGGAAAGGTTCAAAGGCTTAAGGAGATCTTTGGGAGAAGCGATAAGTCATAGAACCTCGACTTCAATCCCCTTCAACGTGCAAAACGACTTAACAGCATCAACGAAATCTCCCAAGACCATGACGTGATGGTTTCCAAGAGGATCTTCGACAATTCTTCTAGGATCTCCCTCAACCTTAATCCTGAACTGAGTCCTACATGCAAGCATCTTGGAGGGATTGCCATCCAGAATCATTCCGCGGATGACTCTGATCTTTCTGAGATCTGGTCTAAATCTCAGTAAGGTAACTCTTCCTCCATCATATATTCTCCCCGAAACTCCGACGCCGATTCCCGATTCGAAATGAGTTAGCAGATGATACTCGTCAACGATGCTTAAAGCTATTGTGCAGTGCGCTAAGGAGACATAATCCTTACCGATCTCCGATATGTTCGCGATGAAGGTTGGAGAATTGCTGAGAAGTTTTCCCAAAATCATCGAGAGCAAGCTTGGGACGTCTCCCTCACAACCCGCTACAATTCCATCATCTTGGAGAAGCGAGAGGGCTAAGCAGGCGGTGGTCCTCAGATCCTTTATGAGATCAAAGCATCTGATCGTCAACGCATCTAGACCATATTCCTTAACGATCTCTTTCAACGCTTGATAAACTCTCAAAGCTTCCCCTAAATCACTTTCAGAGATC
The DNA here is from genome assembly GCA_021159365.1 of Nitrososphaerota archaeon. GTDB lineage: Archaea > Thermoproteota > Nitrososphaeria_A > Caldarchaeales > Wolframiiraptoraceae > AUK039. The sequence continues at coordinate 29,527 of JAGGRY010000056.1, forward strand.
TCAACACGCTTAGCGTTCCTCAATACCTCATCCATCAGATCTTGATCGACCTTTGATGACTCAATTTTCGAATAAAGCTCTTCCATGCTGATCTCGACTAATTCGATGTCGAAAATTTCCTTCAGGGAATTTGGATCAGGTTCACTATAAACTAGCCAAGGACTTATATCCCCGACCAAGCCTATCTTCAATCCGCTGAGTCTTGACGCTGCTTCAATCCCCTTTAAGGTCGATTCTATCTTCTTCCTCGCCCCGGGAATCCACGCCTCTATTATCCAGCTTGGACTACCCATCTCTCTAAGCTTTGATGAGGCTTCGAGGGATGCTGCGAGGCTGTTTAGCTGATCATGGGCGACTATGATTAAGGGCTTACCTGCTTCTCCCACTCCGAGCAACATTTCTTCAACACCGCCGGTTAGCGCTAATGCTATCACAGCGTCGAATTCTCTTGATTCTCGACAGACCTCCTCCTTAGATGATGGAGAGACTTCAGAATCATATAATCCGTCGACGAGTATCTTTAGTGTTCTCAAGATATCATCAAGTTCCTCGAATCTCCTGAGCTTCGACGTTAAGGGCATGAGTAAAGTCTTCAACCCACTCCACCGCAATATAATCTCTAAATTATTCTGATTAAACATTTTTGAAGGGATTATGGAATTTACATACAAGCAGGCGATAGTGATTCGAGTAGATCTGAAGATGAGTGTTGGGAAGATAGCAGTTCAAGCAGCACATGCAGCCGTCTCCGCCGCCGAGGAGTGTAGGAGAATTAAACCTGAATGGTTTAGAGATTGGCTTGAAGAGGGGCAGAAGAAGGTCGTGTTAAGGGTTTCAGAGCTTGAGGAGCTTAAGCAGCTTCATGAGCGAGCTAAGTCGCTAGGTCTTCCAACATCCATGGTCGAGGATGCTGGCTTAACCGAGGTTCCACCTGGAACTATTACCGCCTTGGGGATAGGCCCCGCTCCTTCAGAAATAATCGATAGGGTTACGGGAAAGCTTAAACTACTTTAAGGATTTAGAAGAGGATTGGCCATGGATCTCTCAGCGGAGTCGCTGAACCGCTTAGATAAATTAATGGTAGAGGAGTTCATAGGCATACGAGGATACGCTTCGAGTTCTATTGGAGTGGGCGGCGTGATAAAGGAGAAGCCCAACGACTTCAAGACTTGGGAGATATTGATGAATGGATTAGATGCTAGAAGGACTTATGAAGGATGGAGAGAGTATAAGGTTGGTTATGGGGATCTGACTTTATGCGTCTTAAAGAAGATTGGAATAGATACCATTAGAGCCTCATCCATAATCTCTAGGGCGCTTGGAGTAAAGCCGAAGATGATAGGATTCTGCGGAATAAAGGATAAGATGAGCATCTCTTGGCAATTCATAACCACGCCGAGAGGAACCATGAGACTCGATGGATTGAAGATCGACGAAATCATGGATATTAAACCGATCGAGGACACCGGATCTAAGCTCACTTCCAGATCTCTTCTAAAGAATGTGTTCGAGATAAGGATTAGACATGCTAGAGTCGATGTCAATGAGGTTGAGAGATGCATCGAGGAGTTGAAGATTCACGGAGTCCCAAACTTCTATGGACATCAAAGATTCGGTATAACGAGGCCGATAACAGCGATAGTTGGAAAACTGATCATGGAAGATAGGCTTGAGGAAGCGGTTAAAGCGTTCCTATCGGCATATTCCCCGCTTGAGGGAGAGGAGAATAGATTAGCGAGAATGAGCCTCAGAGAGAATTGGGATCTAGAAGACTCCCTCAACACGTTTCCAAGAAGCTTGAGGTATGAAAGGGAGATCATGAGATACCTGATGCAGAAACCTGAAGATTATGCTGGAGCATTAAGAACGCTTCCGATAAGGCTTAGAAGACTTATGGTGGAATCAGTTGCGGCCCTAGCATTCAATAAAGCGTTATCGAGGATATTGGCTGAGGGGAAATTGATGGAACCCGAGATAGGAGACTACGTGATGCCGTTAGGTCTAGGCGGGAGACCTGAGCAGGATAGATATATTCAAGTTAGGCCGGAAAACTTGGAAACCGTTAAGAACCTTCTCAGGATGAATAGGTTGGTGATAGCCTTACCCGTTCCAGGATATCTCTCAAATATTCCTAGAAGTTGGAAGGGAGAAGTGTTGAGAGAGGCGTTAGAGGAGCTTGGCGTCGAACTCAATATGTTTAGGGTTAGATCCCTTCCAGAGACCTCTACTAGAGGGACACTAAGGCCGATAATTATTCCGAGATGGGAGATCGAGATATTATCCCACAGTGAAGATGAACTCCTCCTAAAACTTTCACTTCCACCTGGAAGCTATGCGACGATAGTTTTGAGGGAGATCATGAAATCCGCTGATCCATTAGCTTATATTGGGAGAGCTCCAGATAATTTTGAAGAATTAGGGTGAGAAGTTATGGCGGGATATGTTGCTCGAACCCCGAATGCTAACGCGACTTGGATGATAATTGGCGTGAATACCTTAATCGGCATATATCTCATCCTACTAAAGTACAACTACCCGATGAGCTTCATGCATGTGATTAGCGAGTTTGGGGCGGTTCCGATCTTAACGATAAATTGGATTCAACCATATAGGCTCGTAACCTCCATGTTCCTCCACAGCGGGTTCGTACATTTAGCCCTGAACATGTTCGCGTTATTCATCTTCGGGCCGGATATAGAGATGGTTTTGGGGAAGACGAGATACTTATTACTCTATTTTCTTAGCGGGATAATAGCAGGTCTAGTACACGCATATTTCATCTACTTCTTCTTCCCATATAAGAGATTGCTGATAACTCCAGCGATAGGAGCTTCGGGGGCGATATATGGAGTGATGGCGGCGTTCGCGGTGATATTTCCATTTAGGAGGATCATGATATTCATGGGATTTCCGATAATCGCTCCAGCCCTACTAGCCATAATGTTAATGGCTATCCTTCAAACAGTCTATGCATTCTTCGATCCATTCTCACAAGTCGCTTACGCCGCCCATGTAGGGGGGTTCATAGCCGGCTTGTTGATGGCGTTCACATTTAAGCCGTCGTTGAGGAGAGTTCACTACTACATTTAGGTGCCCATTACATGGACTATCAATCTCCTTCTTCTGGGGCCATCGAACTCCGCGAAGAATATGCTTTGCCAAGTTCCAGTCGCGAGTCTTCCATCTATGATTGGAATGGTGATGGACGGCGAGATTACTATTGAGCGGAGATGGGCATGAGCATTATCATCTACTTCATCATGTAGATATCCAGCTCCTTTGGGAATCAATTTTGAGAGAACATGATCCACATCCCTCTTTAACCCGCTCTCATCTTCATTCACGTAGATCCCGGCGGTTGTGTGAGGAACGAATATGGTCACGATCCCATTCTTTATCCCGCTTTCATCGATGACCTGCCTCACATGGCCCGTGATATTCCTCAAATCTACACTCGACCTGGTTTCGACGCCTAAGACCTTAGAGTAAGTCTTCATGGGAAATCGATCAGCTTCCCTAGATAAAAACCTCTCTCAGTGGATAAAGTTTAATCCCGAATGATATGTTAAAGTTATGAAATGCTGGTCGATGCCCATTGCCATGCTCATGCATTTTCCGACATGGAGCTAAAAGAATTCTCAAAAATTAAGATTATAGCCGTCTCGGAGGATATTGAGAGCAGTAGGAAGACAATCGACCTCTCAAAGAGATTCGACAACATAATTCCATTCATAGGTATTCATCCATGGAACTTGGAGTCGATGTCGGCGAGGGAACTTAAAGGAGTCTTAAGGTCTCTTAAGCTGGGTGAAGCGATGGGCATCGGAGAAGTTGGAGTTGATGGAAGAATTAAGAAGAGCGTTCAGAAACAGATCGAGGTCTTTAAGCTATTTTGCGAGGTCTCAGCGGAACTAGGTTTACCCATGAATATCCATGCATTAAACGCTTGGGACAAGGTATTTGAGATCATGCTAAAGATGGATGTTAGAAGAGCCTTATTCCACTGGTATACGGGGCCGATAAAGCTTCTAAAAGATATAGGTGAAGCTGGATATTATATCTCGATAAACCCGGCTGTGAGAATCCAACCAAAGCATAGAAGGATTCTTGAGAGCGCCGAGTTAGATATGATCATAACCGAGAGCGATGGACCATACAATTACAGAGGACTGAGGCTGAAGCCGACGATGATCAGCGATCTGATGGAGTTTATCTCGAATATAAAAGATGTGGACAGAATTTCTTTAGAGAAGATCATCGAGAGGAATTTTGAGAGGCTCCTCGGCTAAGCCTGCGCTTCAATATCTTGTGCAAAACCTTGACCTCTCCGTCGAAGTCAATTCTACCGTGATCGAGGAGACTTCCGCTGAAGGTCTTTGGAATATGTAAGAGTTCATGAATTATTATCTCATCTTTCTCATCATCTGGAAGCTTGTCGAATTTCTCGGCGATAAACTCTATGACGTAATGCGGCTTCATCCCAACGCCGATTAAGAACGCTTTAGATATGCCGTGAATCCTCGCAATAGTTTTCGGAGCATTCGTTCCATAACTTCTAACACACTTAACTCTATCTGGATCTATGTATGATAGGTCGAGGAGCTTTACTATCCGTTTAACCCTCTCATCTAAGTCAGGCGCTTGAACATATCTAATCTTCATCTTTACATCTAATCTAAATTCCGGGGGTATTTTAAGATTTATCAACCTAATTCATTCACATACTCTTCCAATAAATTCTTCACGTATTCATTTATCTTTCTTTCATTTCCCATAATTCGATTTAAAATCTTCCTTGCATTTGTGAGAATCGCGTATTCTTTTTCTGAGATTATTTCAAGGATCTTTAATCCTCCTTCACTTTCAGAAAGTATGCAGTAAACTTTTGATGGAACTTTATCGGGTAATCTTGATACTAAGTATTCGTCGAGGATTGGGATGCTGAAGAATTTGCCGTCTATTCTCCCGCTTATCACGGTGAATGTTTCTTTTGATATTTCATCAATTATTACCTGAGTGATCTTCAATTCATGTAAGTTGCTCTTCCTTGAGATGCGATCTATCAAAAGTCTGTCTCCAATAGATGTCACCGTGACATCTGCGGGCGTTCCAATTTTAAGCCATGATGGAAGTTCTCTAATATATACTGTCACTCTTTCTCCTCCAGGTGTAACGATTCTCAACCTATATTCGATTAATCCTCTCCGACTTCTAGGCTCAATTAGAGTTATGTATCCGGTGATTTTCCTCTCTTCCAACCTCAATCGACCTTCGTTTTCCCGATAATTAATTTTTAGTTTTTTCACTCAAATCTATCATATGCTTCTTGATCAATTGTCCAAGTTCGCCGATGTCTTGGATGAGGAATGCGAATGGATTCTTAAGAAGGGTTGGTGAGACATAGAGTAGAAGGGCTTGCTTAAAGTCTAAAACTAATCCATTAAGCGGTATCATGGAATTCACGATCTTCGCGTTAAACTCCTTCACGATCTCCGACATAGTCTCCTTTGGCATAGATGTTGAGAGAATCCTTGTGTCGAGTGTTAGGTAGACGTTTATGCCATCGGCCTTCACCTCTCTCAACTTACTCAAAAGATTTTCAAGGATATCATGTGGAAGGTAGACGATTCTGACTAGGATATTCTCCTCGGCTTCGTCTATCAACCTTAAAGCGGTTCCATATGCCTGTATCCCTCTGAAGAGCCAAACATTATATCTTTGGGGTGAGGAGTTTCTCAGATAAACTTGTTCAAGATCGTTTAGAGTGTTTTCAAGATCCTTAACGATTGAGTCTTTCAGGGGTTTCAGCGTATGGCTTGGTGGGAGAGCTATATAGATCGTGGGTCTAGATCCCTTAAGTCCTTGGATAAAGCCATTGGACTCAAGCTTTGATAGAATGTCATAGATCCTAGTCCTCGGAACTCCTGATCTCCTAGAGATCTCCAAGGCATCAGCCTCTCCATGTTCTAATAGGGCTATATATGCCTTGGCCTCATACTCCGTTAATCCAAGCTTCTTCAGGGAATTTATTATCTTCGCCGATTCCATTCTCTCATGAATAATACTCCTCCAGTTACAAAAAACTTTTATGGTCGCCCCAAGAGCTAGGCCATGGTGGCGGAGATGGAAGTCCCGGCGATAAAGTTTGAGAATGTCTGGAAGATCTACAAGCTTGGAACCGTTGAGGTCGCCGCCCTCCGAGGTCTAAGCATAGAGATTAAGCGCGGAGAACATCTAGCGATGATGGGGCCTTCTGGAAGCGGTAAATCGACCTTCCTACACCTGGCTGGAGCCTTGGATAGACCTACGAAGGGCAAGGTATTGATAGAGGGAAGGGATCCAAGCAAGCTAAATGACGATGAGCTGAGTAAGCTCAGGAACAGGTATATTGGATTCGTTTTCCAGACCTTCAACCTAATACCTAGACTCACGGCGTTGGAGAACGTTATGCTACCCTTGGTTGTGCGAGGAGTAGATGGATCTGAGAGACGGAAAAGGGCTATCGAGGCACTTGAACAAGTCGGACTAGGAGACAGGATAAACCACAGACCCACCGAGCTGAGTGGAGGAGAGCAGCAGAGAGTTGCTATAGCTAGAGCGATAGTGACGAGGCCTAGGATAGTTTTGGCGGATGAGCCTACGGGAAACCTCGACTCAGCCTCAGCTAAGGAGATAGTTAAAGTCTTAAGCCGATTAAATAGAGAGCTTGGGATAACCTTGGTCGTCGTGACCCATGATCCTGAAGTCGCCTCCGCCGCCGAGAGAATGGTTAAGATTAGGGATGGTGTGATCTATGAAGAGAACTAGCACGATCATAATTATTCTACTCATAGGAGCCCTGCTGATACCGCTACTCCAACCCATCTATGCTAAGGCGCCTGAAGTCCTTGTATCAGATGCATGGTTCGGAGAGATCGACAAGAAGATGGAGGTTGCTCCTGGAGATCATGGAGTTCAACTGGTCGTCAGGCTCGTCAATGCTTGGAATAAAACGTTCAGATATGCTGAGGGAAAACTGTATCTTCCAGAGGGATTCACGGACTCAGTAACCGGGAACTCGGTGACAAGATCATATGTTGTCCAATCTCCCAAGGCTGGAAGCTACTTCTATCTAAAGTTCTTAGTGGATATCGGAGAGGATGTCAAGATTGGAGAATACATGGCCAAGCTTTGGATGAGATACGTCTTCTGGGATGAGGAAAACGTGGAGAACGCATATGTCTACGTCAAGTTTAGAGTGACTGGTAAGAGCGAGCTAAGATTCTCAATAAATCCTGAAGAGATTAGATCCGACGAAGCCAAAGATCTCACCCTAAAGATTGAGAATACAGGATCCGCTAGGGCATCCTCAATAACATTAAGAATCGATAGCATTACAAATGGATTAGCAATAATCTCCGGTCAAGGAACTCATATCATCGGCGATCTCGAACCTGGAGAATCCGAAGAAATCTCTTTGAAGATATTAGCCGAGAGTTTCCTCGCGGATAGGCTTGGAAGCATGAGAGTTTCAGTGACATATCTCGACTCATATGGTCAGATAGTTGAAGACGAGCGCATTTTATCCGTTAAGATCTCCCCGCTTGGAGGAGTTGGAGTCGTTTTGGACACATACTTGAAGGATCCCATCTTGAAGCCGTCTAAGATAGCGGATTTGACGATGGTTGTGGCGAATCGAGGAACCGAGGTGGCGAAATCTGTCGACGTATCCATAAGCTTACCGGAATCCGCGTATCCTCCAATAACCTTAGTAAGCGGAGCCATGGCGAGTAAGATAGGAGACTTAAATCCCGGCGAGGAGAAGGAGCTTAAGCTTAAGTTCTTCGTAAATCAGCTCGCGGCTGGAAAATCCTTCACAATTCCAGTGAGCCTGAGCTACGCCGATGATGAGGGAAGACATGTCGTCAAGAGATTCTTGACCATAACGGTTGTGGAGGAGAGTAGGAGAAAGAGGCTCAGCATCTATTGCGATGAATATGTCAGAGGCGGTTTAATAGAGGAGATCGAGGTTAGGATAAAGAATATCGCTGGAGAGGATTTGAGGGATCTGACTTTGACCCTAACTCCGGAGGTGAATTGGGTAACCCTACTGGGTCCAACGACATGGCACATAGACTCGATCAAGAATGGCGAGGAGAAGAGTTTGAAGTTGAAGATGTATGTTCCATCTGAGACCTCGGCTGGATCGACGATAGGTGAACCATTCAATCTAAGGGTTGACGCGAGCTTCGAGGACTCCGCTGGACTTGTCAGAAACGAGGTTCATGAGCTTGGAATGTATGTTAAGGGAATAATTGACGTAAAGCTTCAGGACATCTCCTTGGAGAGGTTAGGGAAAGACCTATTCTTAGTCGGGAGGCTTTTGAACGAGGGAACTGAGACAGCGTCCTACACGAGAGTGAAGATAATCGGAGGAGATCTAAAATCAAGCACGGTCAGCTATCTAGGAGACCTCAATCCAAACGCGCCACTACTTTTCAATATACCGATCGAGTACGTAGTGCCGGGCAATTATAGGTCATGGATGGGTGAATCGAATGTAACCTGCTATGTTGTATTAAATGTCACTTATATGGACTCCCTGAGAAATAGGGGAAGCACGGTCTTGAAGGCGTATGTGAAGATGCCCGCGGTCGAATCTGAAGCTCGTCAATCACCTCAATTAATCGGCTTGAGGGAGATTTTGATTATAGCGGTGATCTCGATAGCGGTCATAATCTCGGCGATCTATCTAGTGAGGAGGAGGGCGAGGGCTGGTGAAACCACTTGACCTATTCTCATACGCTTTCAAGGGTTTGAAGGATAGGAGAGCTAGAAGCGCGCTAACTATACTCGGAGTCACGATAGGGATCTTGGCGGTCGTCATGCTCATTTCAAATACTCAAGGATTCGACCAGTTCCTAACAGACGTTCTATCGAGAATAGGTTCTAATAACATCTGGATAGTTCCCACAAAGAAATCCCTGAAGTTGACCGACACCGATGTAATGAAATTGATGAGGCTTCCTGGAGTTAAGGCCGCCTCGCCATTCTATCTCAGGAGGATTTTCTTCAGATCGGGTTCAATACAGGAATACGCCAATCTCATAGCCGTTGACCCTAGGGTATTGAAACTCATCCTACCGGATCTAGAGCTTGGAGAAGGGGCGATGCTTCAGCCAAACGATCTCGGAACCGCGTCGCTGGGATATAAGATAGCTCACCCGCCTGAAGATCCGAATAAGAGGGTTAACCTCTACTCCTCGGTAACCGTGGATATTCAAGAGGGCTCGATGGTCAAGAGCTATACGTTCATGGTTGGGGGTATCTTCAAGGAGTTCGGTTCAACCCCTTACTTAGATGTCGATAAGAGCGTCCTCATAACAGTTAACGCAGCTAGGAATATCTTCAAATCTACGAGTTATCCATCGATAGTCCTGGTCGCGAGATCTCCGGACGATGTCGAGCCGATAATCAATATGCTGAGGCAGATCTATGGCGACGACATCGAGATCATAAGCCCCCTAACGATCGTCAGACATGTTAAGGCAATTCTCGGAAACTTCTCCTTATTCATGCTCATAGTCGCCAGCGTCTCTCTAATAGTCGCTGGAATAGGCATAATGAACACCATGATAATGTCGGTGATGGAGAGGACTAGGGAGATAGGAGTTCTAAGAGCCTTAGGGTTTAGCCAGAAGGATATTGCAGCCGTCTTCTTGACAGAGGCGGCTCTAGTCGGGGTAATTGGGGGAATCCTAGGAGTCTCGACAGGAGTTATTTCGTCACTAGCTATGGGAGGGGTCTTTAGCAGAATGCTCCAAATCGAAAACCCATCCATGACGATTGAGAGGGGGCTCGAATTATCATATTCGCCTGTGATAACGCCTGAACTCCTCGGAATGAGCTTCATCTTCGCGGTAATAGTAGGCTTGGTCTCAGGTCTCTATCCAGCTCTAAAGGCGGCGAGGATGGATCCGGTTCAAGCTCTTAGAACCGAGTGAAAGAACCTTATATTTACCCAAATTTTTGATCTACATGTATGGTTGAAGCGGCTATATCATCTTGGGAAGATGCGAAGAATGTTATCTTGAGAGAGATTGAGAAGAGATTAGATGGAGACGTTGAGGATTGCTGGGTTGACTCGATAAGGCTTGAACAACACATGGATGGAGATATTTGGATAGTAAGACTCAAGACCATTCTAAAGAAGGGCTTCTCGAAGAAAGGTTACCTAGTCTCGGCCAAGGTAGACTCCATCAGCGGAGAGATCAAAGAATTTGAAGCGAAGCCGGCTCGGTGAGGGCCCGATTACTTAACTCATCCGAACTCGGCAAAATCCTCATTGCCGGCACGCAACTATACGATACACCAGCTTTTAGCCTTTTCCAGATCACGGTTATAGCTAGGCTAAGCTAATCATCTATTGTGGCGGAAATCGGCCGAGTATTAGGCTATGACGTTCCAGCTGAAGGATACAGAGAGCTTTATGGAGAGGAGCAACTACAAAAATATGATTTGATCTTCAGGAATTCCACGATAGATTTAGAGAATGTTGAGATGGTTTTAGACGTCGGCTGCGGAATCGGATTGCTTAGAGAGTATCTCCGCGAACTCGGATTCGATGGATTCTACATAGGCTTGGATATCTTGGAAGACAGGATTATGGAGGCGAAGAAAAATAAAGATCACAATTCTGATTTGATCTTAGCAGATGCGCATCATCTCCCCTTCAGAGATCGGTCATTCGACTTGATCGCCCTCATAACGGTAGCCCATCTCCTGAAGATCGAGGAATCGTTAAAGGAGCTTAAGAGAGCTTCGAAGAGAATCTTAATCATAACTATCCTAAAGGGAATGAGTTTCTCAGCTAAGCTCTTCAAGATCGTTAAAGAGCTTATGTCGGGCTGGATGGTTACCTCTCTTGATAAGCCTTGGATCAAGGATCTTATCTGCATCTCGATCAGACGAGGAGATTAAGGAGTCAACCTAAACTTATCTCTTGGAAAGAGGATCACTTCCCTGATATTATTTCTCCCCGTTAAGACCATTAAGAGCCTCTCAAATCCAAGTCCCCATCCAGCGTGAACCGGCATACCATAGTCATAGACCTTTAGATGATTCTTGAATGATTCAGGGTTCAAGCCCTGCTCTCTAAGCCTCTTCTCTAGGAGCGATCTATCCGAGATCCTAGTCCCGCCTGAGGCGAGCTCAAGCCAGTCATGCATTAGATCGAATGATTCAGAGAGTTTTGGATCATCTTCACACGGCTGAATGTAGAAGGGCTTAGACTCGGTTGGGAAATGGGTTATGAAGTAATATCCCCTATGCTTCTCACCTAGAATTCTGAGATGAGGGGTTCCGAAGTCTTCTCCCCACTCGATCTCAACCCCGATCTCCTTCAATTCCTTGACGAGCTCGTCATAGGTGTAGCGTTTAAACGGGATCTTTGGAACATCTAACTCAACGCCAAGCATCTCAAGTTCTCTCGGTCTCTCCTCTAAGACTCTCCTATGAACATGGGCTATAAGCTCTTCTAAGACCTTCATTACATCGTATAGATCCATGAAGGCTGCCTCAATATCTATTGATGTGAACTCACTTACATGCCTCCTCGTATGAGACTCCTCGGCCCTGAAAAATGGCCCTATTTCAAAGACTCTTTCAAAGACCGTTGTAAGCTCCTCCTTATACAGCTGAGGGCTCTGGGCCAAGAATGCCTTTCTGCCGAAATAGTCTACTTCGAAGAGAGCTGCCCCACCCTCGGTCGCGGTAACTATGATCCTCGGAGTCCTAATCTCCACAAATCCTTTATCGGTCAAAAATTCTCTAATTGCTTGAAGAACGGTTGAAGCTATCAAGAAGATCGCCTTATTCTCAGGTTTTCTGAGATCAAGTATTCTATGATCAAGCCGCGTATCTATGTTTGCAGGAACCTTTCCGGTAACATCATATGGTATCGGACGCCTGGCCCTGGAAAGGATCCTATAATCTTTTAGGAGAACTTCCACTCCGAGCCTCGCCTTTGGCTGCTTCCTCACGACTCCCTCAACGTAGATTACGTCTTCTGCTCCGAGATCTTCCAAATCCTTCAGCTTCTCGACTGAAAGAGCATTCTTCTTAACGGTCACTTGACATATTCCTGAAACATCTCTCAGGAGGATGAACTTTATCCCGCCTAGATCTCTTATCTCATGAACCCAGCCCAACAATCTAACACTTTGGCCATCGAGTTCAGGTCTTATCTCAGCTGATAAATGACTTCTCCTCAGCCTTTCCCGGCTTCTCGGACTCAACTCCTCTCCACCTTTACTCGAAGTCCATGTTTAGCTCGGCTTCCCTAATTTTTAACCACTCCTACTAAAAATATTCTGCGGCCCTATTTGACCGCTTCTAATTCCCTGAATTATCGAATCTATGTTTTTAGGGAGGCTTGCCGCGCTACGATGGGAATGGGTGTTAAACATTCTTTCATGGTTGGAATGAGCTTCGGCTTGACCTCCGCCGTGATAACCACACTTGGCCTCATGATCGGACTACATTCTGGAACTCATTCCAAGCTCGCGGTCATCGGCGGGATTCTCACGATAGCGGTCGCCGACGCCTTCTCGGATGCCCTCGGCATTCATATGTCGGAGGAATCTGAGGGAAAGCATACAGCGCGGGAAATCTGGCTCTCAACGATATTCACTTTTCTCTTCAAGCTCGTCTTCGGCCTCAGCTTTGCGATACCCGTCCTCATTCTAGACCTCGGAACGGCGATAATCATAAACATATTCTGGGGAATCATTTTACTAAGCTCGCTGAGCTATAAGCTTGCGAGAGGACAGGGAGAAAGCTTTCTGAAGATTGCCGGAGAACATGTAGGAATAGCGATAGCGGTCATCATAATAGCTCACCTCCTCGGAGAAGCCATAGCGGTAACATTCAGCTAAACATTGTTACGATCATCACAGAATATCTCTTGACGTTCAGAAATTGTTAATTATTGAAAAATGACGTTTTGGTCAGATGAATCATCCAGCTCGTCAGATAAGCCTTTGAAGGCGGAAGAGTTATGGCGACTATAACCGTGGTCTCGAAGCATGAAAAACACGCCGTCGAGGAGAAGTTCATGCGACTTAAGCACGAGTATGACGAAATCTTTTCGAGTTTAATGGTGAAATTAGGCTGGGACAATAGATCGCTAAACCTGAGATATTCTTTTTCCAACTTTTCTTGGCCTTATTCTCCATCTACGCTCAAAGTCGACGTTCAGCTTAACTCCCTTAACCTCTTCAACCACCTTCACTAAAGAGTTAACTCCGACCTTCAGCCTTCGCCTATCATCTAGGATTACCCTCATCTCCTCGCTTCCATCGGGGAGCCAGATCTTATTTACTGCAATTATCCTCGCGGGAGTTATGACCCCTTCAATGAACCTGATTACGTCGTTTGAATCCTCAACTATCCTGACATGCTTTTCGAGTTTCTCGGATAAGATTCTCCTGAGAGCGGCTAAGTCCTTAAACTTGACATCTCTTAAGCTCCCTTCCCTGAGAACTATAAATATGGTCTCCTTGCCGTTTACAGCCTTAACATATCCAGCTTTCTGGAGTCTCGGAAACCTCTTCTCAAGCTCTAGTAAGAGCTTCATAACTTTTATGTCGAACTCATCGTAGAGACCCTGCCTAATCTTCTCTCGACACTTTGAGCAAAAGATGCCCGTCTTTAGGTCGAAGGTACATAATGGAAACTCCACGCACCCACCTCTGCTATCTTTTAGATCATGGTTTAAGGTTTTAAGGGATTATATAAATATCAGGTCAACTTAACTTATATAACCCAGAACACCATCGAATTCTATCTACGGCGTTTTCGACCGATATGGAAGAGACCTGCTTGATAGATATGGCGCGTCCATTTGGGGAGAGAAGGTTATAATCAATTCTCAAGACCTAAAAAAGGCTAGAGAATACATTCTATACTTAAAAGACGTAAAAGAGGTTAAAAACAGCTTCAACGCATGCCCTAGCTTCCTAATTTTACTCATCGCATTTTTTATCAAAGAAGGTATTAACTATCCAATTCCTTCTATGTCTAAATAGTCATTTACCATTACATTCCGCGCCTCTCGACGCATTTCAGTCGCATCACCTACTATGGGATCCGAAGTTTCTATCTAACCCCTGGGACAAGCCCACAGGAGTTAGATTCAGCTTATTTCAGCGATCTTTCTATGGGGTCAGCGTTTGAGTAGGATCTCAATCGTGCTGACGCTTACTGGCTGATTGTTTGGCCCAGTCATCTCCTCAGTTCCAAGCTTTATGTCCTCAACTTTCAGATCCTTGTAAAATCTGCGTTGAAGGACTTGAACCACGTCGACGGCTCTGCTTATGGCCCTACCCCTGGCCTTAATCAATAGCTGGTTTGCGCCTCCTTGAAGAGTTGTTAGACAAGCGAAGACATAGTTCATCAAGGGCTTCTTACCAACCAATACAGTTGGAATCTCCTTCTCAGCCATCACTCAACACACTCCGTGGGCTAATAAAGTTTCTAGAGCTCTTACATAAATACATTTCCAAAACTTCGTCAAAATCCTGTGGCCACTACGAGATCGAATCTGCGGAGAGTATATATTTGAGGCTTAAACAGCTTAGTCCTAGATGCCGATAAGGGATCCAACCATCCTTCAGATAGCTCAGCGTCGAAGGCTCTACTATAAGATCTGCAGGGAGTGTGGAGCTAGAAACGCGCCTACAGCCGTGAAATGCAGAAAATGCCGTAGCTATAACTTGAGATGGAAGAAGAGGGAGATCAAAAGATAACGAAATCTTAATTATCCCTCATAGAGAATCTAACTAATGGGCCGGTGGTCTAGCGGTATGACGCCGCCCTCACGCGGCGGAGGTCGTGAGCCAGTTAAGCTGGCCGATAAGGTTCAAGTCCCACCCGGCCCATCAATTTTTAAGCGAATTCTTTATACAAGCTACACCTTCCTGATTTTCTTTAAACCTTCTTACAAGCTCGGTTAGTCTAGCGCCTATTCTTTCTTTCGTTTCCACGGTTTGGGCGCCTATGTGAGGAGTTATTATAAAATTTTCAAACTCAGTATCTACTAGTTCTCTCTCGATGATAGGTTCGTTCATGAACACATCTACCGCAACGCCTCCAAATTTTCCATCGTTTAAGGCTTTCAAAAAGGCTTTCTTCTCAACTACTTGTGCCCGCGATGTATTAACGAAAATTACCCCGTCTTTCATCATGGAGAACTCTTCCTCTCCTATCAACCCCGCCGTTTCTTTGGTAAGGGGTACGTGAAGCGTTATGATATCGGCCGTCTTCAATAATTCCTCCATGCTCACTTTTCTTACTTCAGCTTGCTTAACGTAAGGGTCAAACGCTATGACATTCGCCCCGAAAGCTTGGGCTAGCTCTGCAACCCGTCTTCCTATACGGCCCAACCCTATTATGCCGATCGTTTTTCCCTTCAGCTCTTTCCCCACAAGATTCCCTTTCATCCATTTTCCGCTCTTCAATCCCTTGTCGGCTATGATTATCTTTCTAAGTAGATTGAGGATTAGAGCTATTGTCAGCTCTGCGACGGCTTCCGTTGAACCGGCAGTGGTTTCGACGGTTATACCTAAAGCTCTCGCAGCCTCTACGTCTATATTGTCAATTCCATGACCAGCCCTTATTATCAACTTCAGGTTCTTCATCTTTCTCAACAACTCCTCAGTAACCTTTGTTCTACTCCTTACGATCAGTATGTTAGCCTCTGCTAGGGATTCATCATCGATTTTAGTTTCTACAATCGCTATCTTTTCTATCTGGCTTATCACACTTTCCGGTAGGTCGTCTGGGATGAGGACTATAGGATAATTATTCAGGATCTTGAAGGCATCCGCTGTAACCTTTCCCGTACCTCCAGTTATCATCTCCAAGGCGGCAATCGTATCCAACACATCATCTTTTGTAACATTACCCATGTGCGCTATCCTTATTATCTTATCCTTCAATTTCCCCTGTCCATTTGAAATGACTACTCCGAACTCCCTTAGTCTTTTTATGATTTCCTCCACTTCAAATCCTTCAGGCGGTTTAGCTGCCGTAAGCGTCGGCGACGCCGCTTCCTCTCTCACCAGAAGCTTAAACCCAAATTTCTTTAAGCTTCTCCTGACAACATTTCTAAAAAGTTCATGTCGCTTTGCCCTATTTTCAACGCCCTCCTGTTCAATGATTTTCAACGCCTCATTCAAACCATACAATAGGTTGATTGCCGGTGTGAACGGGGTTTGACCGCGCTCTGCATACTGCTTGTAAAGAAGTAAGTCGGTATAGAAACCTCTATGATCGGTGATATGCTTCCACGCATCCTTCCTTATTGCCAAAACAACCAAGCCTGGAGGAGCTCCTACTGCTTTTTGTACGCCGAGGATGGCGATGTCTACCCCAATGCCTTGAATGTCTACTTCGTCTCCGCCTATTGCGCTCACAAAATCTACGACCGTTACTTTACCGTACTTCTTCGCTAACTTCACTATTTTCTCTGTTGGATTTACCATTCCCGTTGACGTTTCGTTGTGCACTAGAGTAACGAGCTTTACATCACGCCTTTTCATGGCGCTCTCCACTTCCTTCATATCAAACTCTTCACACCAACTACCCACCCTAATGGGGATTGCACCTACTGTTTGTACTATTTTTGCGAATCTTTCTCCGAACTCTCCGTTGACAAGCGTCAATACTTTTTCTCCTTTTCTAAGAAAGTTCTTTATCGTTGCTTCCATACCCAAAGTACTGCTACCGGTCATGATCACGATGTCATACTCACTCAAGTTGAAAATTTTCTTTATCAACTTTACCGAATTGCTTAGCAATTCTCGGAATGCTGCACTTCTGTGACTGACAACCTGTGTTGCCATCGCTCGCATTATTCTTTCGTTGATTGGAGTAGGACCTGGCATCATTAAACGCTTACCTCTTACTAAAAACACACGAATGAATGGAAGTAATGCTCTTAGGTCGTCAGCATCAACTACAACTTTTACATTACGTCTCACAACTTCAGTTGCATTAAATCCTATCCCCAGTCCTGCTGTTCTCAGCATCCTTAAATCATTAGCTCCGTCTCCGACGGCAACCACGTTCTCTAATGCAACACCTAGCTCTTTAGCAATTTTCATTAAATGCTCGTGCTTATTGTCATCGCTCACTCTCATTTCTACGCCGGCGAGAGTGTTGTGTTTGAACACAAGCTTATTGGCAATAGCGAAGTCAAGGCCGAGTTGTCGTTTAATTTTGTTTGCCAGAATCTCGAAGCCGCCTGTGATTACTCCAACCTTAATTCCAAGATCCTTAACCTCATCCACAAATTCTTTAGCGCCCTTAACTAGTTTCATGTTGTTTGCCACTCTCAGACAGTCTTCATATTTCATTCCAGTAAGTAGGCTTATTCTCTCTTTAAGGCCATGTTTCCAGTCTATCTTACCTTCGATGCCTCTTTTTGCTATCTCTTCGACAGCGTCATAGTTTCCAGCAACTTTTGCTAACTCTGAAAGATACTCACCATCCACTAGCACGCCTTCCATGTCTAGGATAAGGAGTTTAGCCACTATCTTCACCTCTTTCGCTTCTAATCGAGAAGAACGCGGGAATCAGCGGTGAGAAAAGGTCGGCGTGACATACTATAGGGATTGGAAGGCCATCACGCTCACCAGGTTTAGCAATGTTGCTGTCTGATATTTATGGTTTTCTCACCGCCTTGATTTTAAAACAACGTCTATACAAGAGGTTTCTTACGAGTTCGCTCCTCGATCAAAACATCGGAGTCATGAACTTCTATAAAGCTGATTCGTAGAGTTACTTGAGAAGATGAAGAAAGTGTTAGGCAGCTATACGAGGAGGTGAAGTTAGAAGGAATCAAAAGTCTCTAGTTAGAAGAAAATGCTATTATAACATTGTACTTATTCTTTCAGCATGAGTGAGAAAGCGGTTTTTGACGCGGACATTACCTCCCTTAAGGATAAGGTCGTGAGCGTAATCGGTTACGGTAATCAGGGACGAGCTCAGGGACGTATTCTGAGAGAGAATGGGATAGATGTCATCATTGGAAATATTAGAGATGAGTATTGGGATCAGGCGGTAAAGGATGGCTTCAAGGTTTACGAGATAGATGAGGCTATTAGAAGATCTCAGGTGGCATTACTCTTGGTTCCCGACGAAGTTGCTCCTGATGTATATTACAAGAAGATTGAGCCCGAAGTCAGGAAGAAAGAACACTTCGTGCTCGACTTCGCGAGCGGATACAACATCATGTATGGATTCATAAAGCCTCAGCCAAATACCGATGTAATCTTGGTCGCTCCAAGGATGATCGGTAGAGGAATACTAAATCTACATAAGCAGAAAAGAGGATATCCGGTCTTACTTGGAGTCGCGCAGGATTCATCTGGAAAAGCATGGGATTATGCTAAGGCCATAGCTAAGGGGATTGGAGCAATAGGCTTACCTGGAGGGATAGCGATAAAGTCTTCTTTTGAGGAAGAGACGTTATTAGATCTACTTACCGAGCATTCTTGGGCCCCACTGCTGATCGCCGCGATGCAAGCCTACTTCGATGTAGTCACTGAAGAGTATGGGGTATCCCCTGAGGCGGCTATTCTAGAGCTTTATGCTTCTGGAGAATTGTCGGAGACCGCGAAAGCGATGGCTGAGATAGGCTTATTCGAGCAGATGAAGTTTCATTCAAGAACAAGCCAATACGGTCAATTCACTAGAGCGAGAAAGTTCTATAACAGAGTTAAAGAGATCGTGAGAGAAGAGGCCGCTCGTATTTGG
>JAGGRY010000049.1 GCA_021159365.1 Nitrososphaerota archaeon
CTACTATCGAGACCAGCCGGGGTAGGTGAGCCTCTCTGGAAGCAGACCCTAGAGGAGAGGAGGAAGAGTTGGGAGGAGATCTCGAAGACCTTGAAGGATGATGAGAGGAAAGTGTATGAAGTGATCCTAGAGGCCGGCGGGATGATAAATCAAAGCGAGCTACCTGAGAAGACCGGGCTATCGAAGACGAGTGTGAGCAGGGCCCTAGACCTCCTAGAGAGTAGGGGATTGGTTGAGAGAAGGAGGAGGGGGATGGGGAACGTAATTCTCCTGAAATGAGAGTGCCATGTCTTAGGTTATGGTCTTCGGAGGCTCTGGAAGTTCCCCGATCTTATCCTTGACCGCTTTCGGCCACTCATCGAAGTCGAATCCATGTCTCGCCAAGAATCCCGCAACCCATCTAGTCAATCCATGGCCAACGCATCCAGTCCAGATCTCCCTACCCCTCGCTTCCTTGATCTTGAAGTGGCTGACATAGAAGTCTCGGTGAACACTTGCGGCCGTTATCTCCAGCCACTCAGCCTTATCTCTTGGACCACGATATGGTAGATAGACTTCGACGTCGAGGGTCGGAATTTTATCTATGCTTGAGACGTCGATCATTCTTTTCGCCGCCTCTTCTGGAGATAGATAGAATGGTGCTCCGGCGACGATCCTCCATTCCATGTCTAAATCCTTGTCAATTAGTTCAACGGTTAGATCTGTGACCTTATTTCTTATCTCGATCACTTCCTCAGGTGAGCTTAAGAAGACCATCTCAAGTCTCCAGAACTCATTTGTCCTAACGATTCCCTCAACTCCTCCGGCTTCATTTCTCCAAGTCCATCCACCCAAGAGGTCATACGCCTTAACGGGTAGATCTTCCAATCTGACGATTTCGCCGCTAAAGAATTGATAGAATGGAGTGCACTGGATGGCCTCTAACACGTATTGAGGTTCGCTCAAGATCTCCTTTAGTAGATCCGTTCTAAGCTCCCTTCTCAGCTTATATTCTCGCTTAAATTCGTCGAACTTGCTGGGATCTCTCGGAGGAACACATACATAGAATACTCCTTCAGGAAGATGCTCGACATAAGTTGATAGTTTCCTGAAGACCTCGATCGGCATCAATCTCGGAAACATCCATTCCTTGAATCCAAGCGGCTTCGCAACCCTCTCGATCAATAGCTCCGAGATAGCTCGGATAAGGGCAGCCATAGGAGGAGCATAAATCCACTGCCCTCTCGCTGGATAGCGTTTGATCCAGCCCAGCTTCTCAGCCTCACTTGCAACGCGTGCACTTAGCTTGAAAGGCTTCTCTTCTCCACGCTTGATGATCGTTCCGAACGGCGCAAGCTTTTCAGCTTTGACCTCAACTTTCTCTTCCTTCACTAAGCTGAGCCTTATGGCCCTATCAATCGTCCTTTCCCTAATATCGCGGTCGGTTAAATCTCTAAATCTTAGAATCAAGTTTCCTTCAACTTCCTGGACTTCGGCAACTCCTTTTAGAAGCTCTTTGGCCTTAGATTCTCCGACATGCCCACCCTTGAGGATCACTTCGAGATCTTCGATGAACACTCTTCTAGCACCTATCCTCTTAGGTCCAAGTCTTCTCGCCAATTGATTCTTTAATCTTAGGAGGGCATCGTGCGCTCTTAAAGCCCGCCCTGACTTAAGTTCAAGCTTTAATCTTCTTCCATCAATTGCGTATCTTTCTATCTCCGTTCCCTCTTCTCCAGCTTTCTTGAATGTTTGGCTTGCTTCTTTGATAGCATCGGTTATGTCTTGAGCTACTTGGCTGAGATCTGAGCTAAACTCTATGAATCCCTTGAGAGTTATTCTAATTGCCATCCTTAGTCAAGTTAAACTATCACATAAACATCTATATCAAGATACCGCTCAATTACCGCTGAGAATCCTCGATATAATAGCCTCGGCAAAATCCATTGTTGACGCATTCCCTCCCATGTCAGGGGTTAGAGTCCTTCCTTCATTCAACACGGATTCAATCGATGACTGAATCTCCCTTGAGGCGTCTATCATTGATCGATCTTCACGTCTTTTACCGAGCCATTCAAGCATCATGGCCGCTGAGAGGATGGTCGCCGTCGGATTAGCATACCTTGGATCTATTGATGGAGCAGCTCCATGAACAGGCTCAAACAATCCATGGTTGTCTCCGATATTTGCAGATGGACAGACTCCGAGAGTTCCTATTATTCCAGCCGCTTCATCGCTTAAGATATCCCCAAACATATTCGGAGTGAGAATTACGTCGAATCTCATCGGATTCACGATCAGCTGATAAGCGGCGTTATCCACATACATATCCTCAACTTTTAGATCAAAGTCTCTTAAAACATTCATACACGATTCCTTGAAGAATTTGAAGGAGTCTAAGATATTCGATTTATGAACTATGGTGACGAGCTTCTTCCTTTCAGAAGCCATCTCGCCCGCAATCTTCGCTATTCTTTCACAACCTTTTCTCGTGAATATCATCATCGCGACCGCATAATTATCTCCAACATCTTCAATTCCCTTATAGAGATCTTCAGTATTCTCCCTAACTACTACGAAATCCACATCTCTATAGATTTTAGGGGTTATTGGAAGCGATTTAAACGGCCTGATATTCGCGTAGAGGTCGAGCTCTCTTCTGAGAAAGACTATGACGTCTCTCGCAGTCTCGCCGATAGGTCCCTTAAGACAAGCATCTGAATCCCTTATCTTTAAGAAGGAATCTTTCGGCAGAGGCTCACCCTGCTCCTCAGCAATCTTATCGCCGGCCGGAGTCATCACGAAATCCAGTTGGAAACCATATTTGTCCGAGATTGCTTCGAGAACTTTTATCGCCGCTGAGATCACGCTTGGCCCGATCCCATCTCCTTGAATTACTGCTATCTTCATCTTCCGTCATCCAATTCCCTTAGGCTTAAAGTTTTCACCAATTGAATTTAGATTTGCCGGGGTTTAGGAGCGGTAAATTAATATATGGGGAAAGTAGCTAATTTTCTCAAACAGTGGGGGTGAGTTTATTGCTCCAAATTCGATGCTCCTCCCGGTTTTAGCTCCTAAGGCGTTCCGCAAGTCGAAAACAGCGAATTTTATCTCATCGATCTCTCGATGCTCTGTGAAGATTATTCCAGCGCTTGTGCTCCTCATCATTATCATCCTTTAGGAGGGATAACCATGACTTGGAAACAATTTTTCTGGGAGGACTCTATATCTCTTCCATCGAGGATCAAGATATTAGACACAACTCTAAGGGATGGAGAGCAGACTCCTGGAGTCGCCTTAACCCCGAAGATGAAGCTTGAAATCGCGAGAGCCCTCGACGAATTGGGAGTCGACGTAATTGAGGCAGGTTATCCAATAGTCTCAAGCGGCGAGGAGGAAGCGGTTAAAGCAATAGCATCTGAAGGGCTGAATGCGAAGATCTGTGCGCTCTCAAGAATAGACCGAATGGATATAGATGCAGCGATAAGATGCGGTGTTGACTGGATCCACATATTTGTCGCAACCTCGGACATACATCTGAAACATAAGCTTAAGATGAGTAGAGAGGAAGTTTTGAGAAAATCCGTGGAGGCCGTGGAGTATGCGAAAGCCCATGGATTAACTGTTCAAGTCTCCGCAGAGGATGCGACGAGAACAGATCCAAAATTTTTATCAAAATTCTATAGAGCGGTTGTCGAGGCGGGATCTGATAGCATAGATATACCGGACACCGTTGGAGTGATGACTCCTGAAAGATTCTTCAAACTCGTCTCCAAGATCAAGGAAGTCGTTAAAGTTCCAGTAGCCGTTCACTGCCACAATGATTTTGGACTTGCAACCGCGAATACGATAGCCGGAGTTCTGGCTGGAGCCGAGATAGTTCATGTAACGGTTAACGGCATTGGTGAGAGAGCTGGAAACGCAAGCCTCGAAGAGGTCGCGGCGATCCTAAAGCTCCTATATCATATTCCGATGAACCTCGATTTGAAGAAGATCTTTAAGGTTTCAAGGCTTGTTGAGAAATATACTGGAATCCAGATTCAGAAGAATAAGGCGATAGTTGGGGACAACGCGTTCACCCATGAAAGTGGAATCCATGTCCATGGAATATTATGTAAGCCTGAGACCTACGAACCAATCCCGCCCGAATTATTCGGAAGAGAAAGAAGGGTGGTAATCGGAAAACATTCGGGCTCACATGCGATTGCAGAGATCCTGAAGAAGCATGGATTAACGTTAGCATCAAATGAGATTTCAGAAATCCTCAGAGAGGTTAAGGAGAGGGGAGATAGGGGTGAGGTGATCAGCGAAGATCTCATCGTAGAGTTAGCCTTAAAGAGAAGGCGGAAAAAGGTCATAGAGCTCAAAGAAATTCTCTTGACATCCTCAATCGATGGATGCGCATGTCTAGTGAGTGTGAAGTCTAATGGAAGAGAGATCACGACTATATCGTATTCTCGAAGCCCAATGGATGCTGGGGTTAAGGCTCTCGGTAAGTCCCTCAAAGAACTCATAGATGCTGAGATAGAAGATGTTAGAATCGTAAATAGGAATTTCATCTCAGAAGCTGAAGTAACGTTAAGCTTAGGTGAATCAAGAACTCGTGAATACGCTGCAGATGAAGATCCAGTTAAGGCGGTGGCCTTAGCCGCCTTGAGCGCCGCTGAAAAACTGCTTAGGAGGGTTGAGATATGTCGAGGGTGATTGGGGCTGAGATAGCGGTCAAGACTCTAGAGTCTGAAGGAGTTGAAGTGATCTTCGGAATACCTGGAGGGGCTATGCTCCCATTCTACGATAAACTCTACGACTCTAATATTAGACGGGTTCTAGCTAGACATGAACAATCGGCTGCGCATATGGCTGATGGATATGCGAGGATAAGTGGAAGACCTGGAATCTGCGTAGTGACCTCTGGTCCAGGCGCCACAAATACTATCACGGGAATAGCGAATGCGTATATGGATTCATCGCCGATGATCGTGATCACTGGACAGGTTCCGGTGGATTTGATGGGTAAAGGAGCATTCCAAGAGGTGGATATGGTGGGGATGGCTACACACATAACCAAGTGGGCTACAATCATAGATAGAGTTGAGAAAGTTGAAGAAACCATAAGAAGAGCGTTAAAGATCTCCATGAACGCCAGACCTGGCCCAGTCCTAATAGATTTTCCAAAAGATGTTCAAACAGCGCTTCATGAATACAAGGCTGAGAAAGCCGTGAAGATTCCGATTAAATCTCCACAAAATCCAAAACCTGAGCAGATCTACGAAGCCGTTAAGATTCTCTTAAACTCCGAGAGGCCGGTTATCCTAGCTGGAGGAGGGATCAGATGGGCTAAGGCATATAGAGAGTTGATGGAAGTCGCTGAGATGCTCCAAGCTCCAGTCGCTACAACCTTGATGGGAAAAGGATCATTCCCAGAAGTCCATCCGCTCTCTCTAGGATGCGTAGGAATGCATGGAAATCCTGAAGCTTATGAAGTGATTCAAGAGGCTGATGCTTTGCTCGTCGTCGGCGCAAGGTTCTCAGATAGGACTACGTCTAAGCTCGATGAATTTGCACGCGATGCAAAGATAATTCACATAGATGTAGATCCAGCTGAGATCGGGAAGCTCAAAAAACCCATGATAGGAATCGTTTCATCCGCCGATAAAGCTCTGAAAAAGATCCTTGAAGGAATAAGGATCGCCGCCGAAAAGATTCATAGAAGTGAATGGTTGAGAAAGGTGAAGGAGATCAAGGAGATTTGGCGTGAAAGAATTAAGAGATCAGGAATTCTATCATCGAGGGTCGTGGAAATCTTTAAGGCAATGCGAGAAGCCTTGCCACCTAACACGATAATCACCACAGAAGTTGGACAGAATCAAATGTGGGCACAATTATTCTGGAAAGTTATTGAGCCTGGAACATTCATCAGTTCAGGAGGTCTCGGAACCATGGGATTCGGATTTCCGGCTGCGATAGGTGCAAAGGTTGCGAAGCCGAGTTCTCCCGTTGTCGATGTGGCGGGAGATGGAAGCTTCATGATGGTCGAGAATAATCTTGGAGTAATCTCCAAGGAGAATATTGCCGTGATAGTGGTGATCTTGGATAATAGGGTGCTCGGAATGGTCGCTCAATGGCAAAGACTATTCTATAATCGAAGATATTCTTCGACAGATCTCGGTGAATTTCCAGACTTCGTCAAGCTCGCTGAAGCATATGGAGTTGAAGGAGTTAGAACGGATGATCCGGAAGAGCTTAAATCGATCTTGAGAAGAGCTGTTAGAGCAGATCAACCGATCATCATAGATGTTCCAATATCGAGGGAGGAGGATGTTCTACCATTCATCCCGCCTGGGAGGAGCTTTAGGGAGGTAATCTTGTCAAGGAGGTATGAATAAGTTGAAGAGAAAATATTTGGTTTTAGTTGAAGCCTACTTCCAACCCAATATCCTTGAAAAGCTCGTCGGATTTCTAAGGAGGAGAAACTACGAGTATAGGAGATTGACTTTCACGAAGATCGGCGATGAACATGCGGTAATCATATTTGAGGTCTCATGTAACGACTATGAGCTTGAACAATTAATGAAGAATTACCAAGGCTTCCCTGAGGTGATTAAGGTGGAGTTTTGTAAAACTTTAGAGGATGTAAGTGTATTAGAATTGAGCAAGGAGGTGGTGCGCCTTAGCAAGAATATACTATGATGATGACATAGATATGAGTCCGCTGAGAGACAAGACTGTCGCAGTCATTGGATATGGAAACCAGGGTAGAGCTCAGGCATTGAATATGAGGGATTCTGGAGTCGATGTGATCGTGGGGGTGCGAGTTGGAGGCAAGTCATGGAAGATAGCCGAGGAAGACGGATTTAAGCCGATGAGCATAGAAGAGGCTTCGAGGAAGGCAGATATAATTCACATTCTAATACCTGACACTGTTCAGCCGATGGTTTACGAGGAGAAGATAAAGCCTGAATTAAGAGAGGGAAAGACCCTTGGATTCTCACACGGATACAATATCCACTTCAAGCTCATAAAGCCTCCAAGCTGGGTCGACGTGATTCTCATAGCTCCAAAATCTCCTGGAAAGAGAATGCGGGAAGTATACCTTAGTGGAGGCGGAGTTCCAGCGCTTGTCGCCGTCGGTCAAGATTATAGCGGTGAGGCCATGAAGAAAGCTCTAGCAATGGCCAAGGCGATCGGGTGTTCGAGGGCTGGTGTGATAGAGACGACTTTCGCAGAGGAAACCGAGACAGATCTCTTCGGAGAACAAGCGGTTCTCGTCGGAGGAGTCATGGAGTTGATAAAGAAGGGATTCGAGGTCCTAGTGGAGGCAGGATATCAACCCGAGGTATCATACTTCGAGGTATGTAATGAGCTGAAGCTCATAGTCGACTTAATCCAAAGAGGAGGATTCTCTGAGATGCTTGAAGCCATATCGGAGACCGCAAAATACGGTGGATTAACTGTTGGGCCAAAGATTATAGATGAATCGGTTAAGGAGAAGATGAAGGAGGTTTTGCAGAGAATTCGAAGTGGAGAATTCGAAAAGGACTGGACTGGAAATCCGAATGCGGGAAAACTGCTTAAAGAAAAACTTGAAGAGATTAGAAGACATCCGATAGAGAGCGTTGGCGAGAGAATTAGGAAGTTAATGAAGCTCGGAGAAGGATGATTCATGGGGATGACTATAACCGAGAAAATACTTGCAAGAGCCTCGAACAAGGAGAGGGTTGACCCCGGCGAGATAATCATCGCGAGAGTTGACAAGGTAATGATACATGATGTCTCAGGTCCTCCAGCCCTAAAGATCCTCGAAGATCTAGGAGTTGAGAAAGTCTTTGATCCAAGTAGAGTTTGGGTGACAGAAGACCATTTCGTCCCGCCGCCTGATACGAAATCCGCCAAAAACTTGATCGAACTCAGGAGGCTCGCCGCGAAATATGGTTTAAGAAAATATTATCGATGGGGTGTAGGCCAATATGGAGTATGCCATGCATTATGTTTCGAAGAGGCGTTGGTTGCTCCCGGAGAGGTGTTCATCGGAGGAGACTCGCACACGAATACCGCAGGAGGGATAGGATCTTTCGCGGCTGGAATGGGACACACTGACATCGCTTTCATCTTAAAGAATGGATGGACTTGGCTAAGAGTTCCAGAAACTCTCCTATTCAAGATTAATGGAAAATTAAGAGAGCACGTTATGGCGAAGGATCTAGCCCTACATATAATCGGTGAAATAGGGGCTTCTGGAGCAAGCTATAAGGCCATGGAGTTTAAGGGTGAGGGAATTAAGAATATGAATCTTGAAGAGAGGTTAACTCTATGTAATATGACGACTGAAGCCGGAGCGAAGAATGGGATAATAGAACCTGACGAGAAGACAATTCAATACTTCAAGGAAAGAGGCGTTGAATTCAAGCCAGTATGTAGTGATGAGGATGCGGAATATCTAGAGGAATTCAGTGTAGATGCATCGAAGGTCGAGCCTATGGTCGCCAAGCCAGTATCTCCCGCAAACTCTTCTCCAGTCTCCGAAGATGAAGGTCTCGAAATCGATAGAGTTTATATCGGCTCATGCACAGGTGGAAAGTTATTTGACTTGAGGATGGCCGCGAGGATTATGAAAAACAGAAGGGTGAAGATTAGAACGGAGATAGCTCCAGCAACACAATCAATCTATCTAAAGGCGTTAAATGAGGGCTTGATTGAGATCTTCGCTAAAGCTGGAGCAATAATCCTTCCGCCAACATGTGGAGCTTGCTTCGGAGGCCATATGGGAGTTTTGGGCGAAGGTGAGATTTGCGTCTCAACGACGAATAGAAACTTTCCCGGGAGAATGGGGCATAGAAGTTCAAAAGTATATCTGGTTTCTCCATTGACGGCCGCTGCATCGGCGATTACCGGAAGATTAACTAATCCAAGGGAGTTTCTTCATGGGTGAGAGTCTTGATGAAGGTGTTTAGGGGTAGAGTTCACAAGTTTGGAGACGATATAGACACCGACGTGATAATTCCAGGAAAATATCTGAAGGAGTTTGATCCAAAAGAGCTCGCGAAACATGCAATGGAAGGAGTTGATCCAGAATTCCCGAGAAAAGTTGGGGTTGGAGATTTCATCTTGGCTGGAGAGAATTTTGGATGCGGCTCAAGCAGAGAACATGCTCCGATGGCACTACACGCCGCGGGGATAAGAATAGTTCTCGCGAAGTCATTTGCTCGAATCTTTTATAGAAATTCGATTAATGGAGCATATCTTCTTCCAATAGAGATAGATGATGACATTTATAACTCGATAAGCGATGGAGATGAAGTCGAACTCGATTTAAACAAGATGACATTAAGAAATCTCACAAGCGGCGGAGAATTCGCATTAAAGGAGATTCCTGAAATAGTTGTGGAGATATTTGAAGCCGGAGGAATTCTGAAATGGAAGCCGAAAAAGCTTTGAGACATAGGAGCAGGAAGATAGTTGAGGGAGTTGAAAGGGCTCCGCATAGAAGTCTCCTAAGAGCTGTGGGGCTTTCGGACGAGGACTTCACAAAACCCCTAATAGGGTTGGCGAATTCATGGAATGAGATCGTTCCAGGCCACATCCATCTAAGAGATGTTTCAGCAAGAGTTAAGGAAGGTGTTAGAGAAGCTGGAGGAGTTCCGCTGGAATTTAACACGATAGCTGTCTGTGATGGAATAGCTATGGGTCATGAGGGCATGAGATACTCGCTTGTGAGCAGGGAAATTATCGCGGACTCCATTGAAATAATGGCCATGGCTCATGGGTTTGACGCGCTTGTCTTATTATCGAGCTGTGATAAGATAGAGCCTGGAATGATCATGGCCTCCGCCAGATTAAATATACCATCAATATTCGTGAACGGAGGCCCCATGCTCGCCGGAAGAATCGGAGATAAGAGATGCGGAGTCGGAGACGTATTCGAGGCCATTGGAAAATATTCTTCAGGAGAGATAACTCTTCAAGAACTCAGGGAAATAGAGCTTAAGGCATGTCCTGGACCCGGATCATGCTCAGGTCTTTACACGGCGAACACCATGGCCATATTGATTGAAGCTCTTGGCCTCTCCTTACCTGGAAGCTCGACCGCGCCCGCAGTAAGCTCTGAGAGACTGATCCATGCTAAGAATGCTGGAAGGATTATCTTGAATGCTCTTGAAAATGGCTTGAAGCCTAGGGATATCCTGACGTTTGAGGCATTTGAAAATGCGATAGCGGTTGACTCAGCCATAGGTGGATCGACGAACGCTGTTCTCCACTTACTCGCAATAGCTCATGAAGCCGGAGTAAAGTTAACTTTAGATGAATTTGAGAAGATAAGTTCTAGGACTCCTCACATAGCTGACCTCGCTCCAGGGGGCAAATACTTCGTTGAAGATCTCCATAGGGTTGGCGGAGTCCCCCTTATCATGAAGTATCTAATGAAGCATGGGTTGATAAATGGAGATGCATTGACGATCAATGGAAAGACCGTTAAGGAGAATTTGAACGAGTTTAAGCCTAAGTCGAACGGGCAAGATGTTGTTAGAGATCCATCAAATCCGATACATGAGAGAGGCGCGATAGTGGTATTGAAAGGAAACCTCGCTCCAGAGGGAGCTGTGGTAAAGCTCGCGGGAGTTAAACAATTTAAACACATTGGAAGAGCGAAAATATTCGATTCCGAGGAAGAGGCGTTTAAAGCTGTGATAAATAATCAAATCGAGGATGGAGACGTTCTAGTCGTCAGATATGAGGGGCCTAGAGGAGGGCCGGGAATGAGGGAGATGCTCTCAATAACAGCCGCGATAGTTGGGAAAGGAATAGGTGAAAAAGTCGCCATGATAACCGATGGAAGATTCTCCGGCGCAACAAGAGGATTGATGGTCGGACACATTTCACCCGAAGCCGCGGTTGGAGGGCCGATAGCCGTTGTCAAGAATGGAGATATTATCGGAATAGATGTTAAGGAAAGGAAGATCTGGGTCGATTTACCTGATTCCGAGCTTGAGAAGAGGCTTAGGGAATGGAAGCCCAAGAAAAAGCATCTAACAGGAGTCTTAGCCAGATATGCTAAGCTATTCTCCTCGGCCTCGATTGGAGCAATTTCACGTCCACCAGTTTGATTCAAATCGCCTCATTTTTCTACTGAAAACACCACGCGATCGTGAAGTGAATGAGCAGAAAAATATTGTGAAGAGCTTATGTTAAGCTGAGAGAAAACCTCCATCAACTGGCAGTATCGCGCCGTTCACATAGCTTGACAGGTCGCTTGCCAAAAATAGTATCGCCCTCGCGACTTCATCCGGTTTCCCAAATCTGCCGAGCGGCAATCTAGACTTGAACATTGCTCCAAGTCTCACTCGCTCAAGATCGAATCTCAAAACAGTCCTCATCATAAGCTTCTTCACTCCAGGCGTTTCTATTCCGCCAGGGACGACGGCGTTGATCCTGAATCCCCTCCTGCCATACTCCCGCGCTAGTGTCCTCGTTAGGGCTATGACCCCGATCTTGCTTATACTATAGTGGGCGAGTTCAGACGCGAACGGCAAGATTGCTTCTATCGAAGATACATTAACTATAACTCCACCTTTGTTCAGCCTACGCTTAATCATGTGGTGACACATCCAGATAGCGGAATAGAGATTCACGCTGATCGCCTTGTCCAGAGAATCTTCATCAAGCTCAAGGAAATCCTTGAAGAAGTATACTCCAGCATTATTGATCAGTATATCTGGCTCTCGTCCTCTAAGAGAATCCCAAAGAGCATCTATCTCATCTTTACGTGATAGATCTGCTTTATACAAATTCACCTCGACGCCAGTCTTGGAAATTTTATCGCCGACAAGCCTTAATCCATCCATATCGATATCGACGAGTTCTAAGCTCGCCCCGGCTTCCGCCAACCTATATGCCGTCGCTTCTCCGATACCGGAGGCCGCGCCCGTAACTAGAGCGCGTCTCTCTTTCAGCGAAATGAGTTTCGCCAAGTTAGGAGTGATCAACGGCATGATTCGAATAGCATTTTTGAGCCTTATATCTCTTTTATATCCACTGGAACCCCACGCTTTCCCACGCCCGCTCTTCCTTCAATAATCTCCTCGACCTAGTCTTGCTAGGGATCTAGGATATCCGCGGGTATGACCGAAGAGGGTATTCGGAAGCGGGGATAAATCAACCTTAATTAAGCCCTAACGCAACTAAAATCTCTGAGGAGAGATGTCGTTTAGAATGAGGTTGCCGAGCGCCGATTACTTCTCAGACTTAATGAAAGCTGTTCAAGCAGTAGTCGATGAAGGAACCTTCAAGATAGATCAGGAAGGAATGAAGCTCATAGCCATGGATCCAGCCCATATCTCTCTAGTCGATTTCGAGCTGAGTAGCTCCGCCGCTGAAGAATACGTCTGTGAAGGAGAGCTCCAGATGACCGTAAGCATATCCGAGCTAATGAAGTTCTTGAAGAGGGCTAAGAAGGGCGAGAGTTTAACTCTTTCCTATGACGAAGGTGCAAAGAAGCTTGAGCTAACGCTGGTCGATGCAACCGGGTCTAGGGAGAAGATCTTCACCCTAAACACTCTAGAGACCGTTGAAGCCAGAAGCGTTACCCCAAGGCTAAGCTTTGATGCAAAGGCCAGGGTGGGTGTCGATGCTGTAAAGGATGCGGTGAGAGATAGCGGAGTTGTGAGCGACTATGTAAAGATAACGATAAATCCCGACGCCGTCGTCTTCTTGGCCAAAGGAGAGCTTGGAACGGTTCAAACAAAGCTCTCAAAGATGGGTGCAGCGGTCTATGAGATTGAAGCAGATAAAGAGGTTTGGGCGCATTTCAGCATAAACTATCTCGACAAGATAGTTAAGCCCGCATCCTCACTAAGCGATGAGGTGGTCATGCAATTATCGACAAATAAGCCCATAAAGCTCTCATTCCCAATACCCTCTGGAAGACTTGAGTATCTCATCGCTCCAAGGATAGAAGGTGCCTAGATGATGCTGATCCACCCGATAAGATAATAAGCTCCCAAATTCATAAAGAACTTGAGGGAGAACGATATTTGATAACCATAGATTCTCTTCATCGAGATCCGAGGGGAGTGGTCTAAAGGTTTGAAGGCTCTCATAATAGGTGTAGGTGCAGTTGGATCTGTTATAGCTAAACATTTGGCGAAGAGCGAGGAAGTCGAGGAGCTTATAATCGCCGATAAAAGCCTTGAGCGAGCGAGGAGAGTCGCCGCCGAAGTTGGAAGGAGAAAAGCCGTTGCTAAGAGAGTGAATGCCCTAAACTATAGAAGAGTTGCGAAGCTTGCGAAGAATGCTGATATATTGATAAACGCTACTCTACCGAAGTTCAATCTCTCTCTCATGAAGGCATGCTTGGAGGCTGGAGCCCATTACATAGATTTAGCGAGCGACGACACCGATGAGCAGATAAAACTTAATCGGAGATTCAAGGAGCAGGGATTAATAGCTTTAATCTGCATGGGCGAGGATCCAGGATTATCTAATATCTTGGCTAGATATGGAGTTGAACAGCTCTCGAAGGCTAGGTCTATCAAGATAAGAGATTGTGAGAGCAGCATAATTAAGGGGATGAGAACGCATCTAACCCCACTCTACTCGAAAGAGGTCTACTTCAGTGAACTCTCAGAATCAGCCTACATCTATCAGAATGGAAGATATAGGAGATTGCCTCCATTAAGCGGATATGAGGAATATGAGTTTCCTCCACCGATCGGGAGAATGCCCGTCTACGCGGTCTCCCATGAAGAGGTCTTTACGATCCCAAAATACATAAAGGGGATAAAATATGTGGACTTCAAGCTCTTCATACCATCTGACGTGGTCCAGATACTCAAGGTCTTAAAGGTTCTAGGCTTGCTAAGTAAGAAGAAGATCAGGGTAGATGGTCAGGAGATCTCTCCTGCGAAAGTATTATACGCGGTTCTCCCAGATCCAGAAGAACTTATAGGAAAAGTCTCAGGCTATGCTGGAATAGTCGTTGAAGTTGAGGGTAGAAAGAATAGAAGGCGGGTCAAACATGTTCTCTACACCTTGATGAGCCATGAAGAAGCATATAGGGAATTTGACACAACCGCCACAGCATATCTAACTGGAACTCCTCCAGCGGTAGCGGCTCTAATGATAGCGAAGGGGGAGATAAAGGAGAAAGGGGTTTATCCGCCTGAAAACTTAAAGCCTGAACCAGTTCTCAGAAACCTCGCAGAATACGATATAGTGATAAACGATTTAGTGACCGAAGAGACCCCGATAACGAGATAAGCTAAAATAAAAAGCCGAGCTTACTAGCAAAGTAGGGGCCGTGGTCTAGCTTGGCTATGATTCGCGGCTCGGGCCCGCGAGGTCCTGGGTTCAAATCCCAGCGGCCCCACCTTGCTGCATCTCTCCCCGGAATTGTCTATGATTTAAGAGCTATTAGGTGAGCTTTATTGGGTTAAGTGAATGTTGTTGGATACTCCGAGGGGTATGGATGATCTGTTGCCGAGGGAGATGGCTCTAAAGAGGAGGATAGAGGATGTTATCAGAGAGGTCTTCAAGCTCTATGGATACCTTGAAGTCGAGACGCCCACCGTGGAATACTATGAACTCTTCGCGTTAAAATCTGGAGAAGAGATCAGGGAAAGAATGTTCGACTTCATCGATAAGGGCGGTAGAAGAGTCGTATTGAGGCCTGAGGTGACGGCGTCGATCGCCAGACTCGTCGCTTCGAAGCTCAAGGCCATGCCTCCACCTTTAAGACTTGGATACATCGCAGACTGTTACAGATATGACGAACCTCAGTGGGGTAGAAGACGAAGATTTTGGCAAGGTGGATTCGAGCTAATCGGCAGTAAAGATCCGCTCGCAGACGCTGAGATCCTTGAAGTCAGCTACGAGGTCTTCAGCCGGATCGGATTAAGAGATCAATACTTTAAGGTTGGACATGTGGGGATCTTCAGAGAGATTTTGAAGAGCTATCGTGTAAATGAAAAGATCCAAGACAGAATTCTCACATTACTCGATAGAAAGATGATCGTAGAGGCTTTTGATCTCATGAGGAAGAATGGAGTTGATGAAGATGGGGTTAAGGTGATTGAGAATTTGATGAAACTTGAGGGAACAGATTTAAGAAAAATATCAATAGATGCTTCAAATATCTTATCACCTTGGAAAGAGGCATATAGAGATCTTGAAGATCTTTGTGAAATAATAGATTTAGCGCGTGAAGGTGGAGTTGAGTCGAAGATGGTGGTCTCCCTCGGATTAGCTAGAGGACTTGAATACTACACAGGATTCATTTTCGAGCAAAGCGTCCCAGATCTTAGAATAGCGTTAAACGGCGGTGGAAGATACGATAATTTGATCGAGTTATTTGGGGGAAATCCTACTCCAGCGGTTGGATGTGCAATCGGGATCACGAGAATTATGCAATATATCTTAGAAAAGAAAGCCGAGGAAACTCCGACGCCATCTAGACCAAGGATCTTATTGACCGGTGTTGCCGATGTATCAAAGAGGTATGTCATGAAAGTTGCGAGGATCTTAAGGGGCATGGGATTTGGAGTTGAGGTCGAAGTCTTATCTAGGAAGCTTCCATCAGCGATAGAGTATGCATTAAAAAGTGGGATGAAATTCATGATAATAGTTGGCAGGAGGGAGGAAGCTGAGGAGAAGATCTCAATACGAGACCTCGAACTCAGAAGACAAGTTGAGCTACCATTATCGGATGAAGAGAAAATTATGGAGGCATTAACTGGAGTTGAACGTGTTTAATCCGATAATCCACGTAGAAGCGGCCGCAGTCATCCTGATACTCTCCTTATTCTCACTTAGATTCAAGCTCCTGAATAAGAGTGGGGTTTTAGCATCGATCCCTATAGGCTATATAATCTATGTCTTTGGAGGAGTGGAGTACTTCATCCTACTGCTAGTCTTCTACCTAACATCTGGAATGGCGACAAAGCTCAGAGTCAGGCAAATTGGTAAAGAGGTAATGGATAAAGATTGGATTAGAAGCTGGAAAAATGTCGTAGCTAATGGGACCGCCGCCGTGATGATATCTTTACTCAGCGTCATGGGATTTGATCGAGGTCAAATTACAGCGGCTTATCTAGGAGCTGTGGGAACTGCTTTCGCCGATACGCTCGCGACTGAGGTGGGATTGCTATATCCAAGGGAGCCGAGGCTCATAACGAATATGAGAAAGGTTGTGAGGGGAACTCCAGGCGCGGTCTCTCCATATGGCTATCTCGGCGGAATAATCGCCCTCCTAGTCTTGATGCTATCCTCGATGGTCACGGGGATTGCGGGCTTAAAAATAGTAATCGCGACGATGATCTCCGGAGTTTTAGGAATGACCATAGATAGCGTTTTAGGCGCAACCATCCAGTCAAAGTACAGGTGTATCGTGTGTGGGAAGCTCACGGAGAACAAAGTTCATTGTGGAAGAGCCGCGGAGAAGGTTGAAGGAATATCATTCATAGATACCCATATAGTAAATTTAATATCAACTATATCCGGAGCCGTAATCGCGTATCTAATAGCCTCTACCTAGATAGCTGGTATGAGAAAAACTAACTTTAACGATCCGAGAGGCTAAGCCGTCATGCTTACTCGTCTTAAACTTTTTAACGAACCTCTCAACCCTATCTCCCGAGACCATCAATCCTTAAGAGAACCTTGGGATAAATAAGAATCCGCATCGAGGGCCCGTAGCGCAGCCTGGATAGCGCATCGGCCTTCTAAGCCGGGGGTCGGGGGTTCGAATCCCCCCGGGCCCGTTTTAACGTGTTTTGTTTGTTGGTTTGAGTTTTCTCCATCATCTTTATGATTACTGATGAGATTAGCGACGTCGTTATCACGGTTCCAACGATCGCTGTATATATCTCGTTTGTTAGGATTCCATGTTGAAGGCCGAAGATCGCTGAGATGAGTCCAAAGGTTAGCCTGAAGTTGAAGATTGCGCCGGCTAGTTTTGACCATTCCTTCCACTCTGGAGCAAGTCTTGAGAAAGCTAATCTTGCGGAGAGATATTTCGCTATGAATGCTATTGAGAGGAAGACCACCATCAGGATAACAACATATATTCTCATTCCAGACAATTTCATCAAGGATCCAGCCCTAAAGAAGAAGATCGGTGACATAAATCCGAAAACTACCCCGCGGAGTTTCTCAGCTATTTCTTCATGCTTCTCGAGGATCTCGGAGAAGAGGAATCCGAGGATGAATGCGAGGATCGCTTCTTCAACCCCAACTCTACTCGAGAAAAACATTAGAGAGATCAGGATTAAGAATAGGAATTTGAGCTCGATTTCAGCCAGATTTCCCTTATATCTCTTAAACAAGAGTCTCCCAATCTTTGGCGCATGATACATGAATAGTATCGTTAATATGAGGAATATTATCGTCCAATAGGTGATTGATCCGAAGATCATCGTGAGAGAGACCATGCTGAGCACATCCACGAGAACAGATCCTGTGAATATTGTCTGACCGATCTCGCTACTAAGAAGCTTCAGATCCTTTAGAACTGGATAGACTAATGCGACAGATGTCGTGGAGAGCGATATTCCTATGAGAGCCGCGGTCTTTAGGTCGCATGAGAGTAGGACGAAGCTCGCCAACAACGTCGTGGTGAATGGAATTAGATAGGAGGTTAAACCTAGGATAGCTCCTTTACCCGCATTTTTTCTTAAGATATCTTTATCCACTTCTAGTCCGGCGAAGAACATTAGACCTAGGATTCCGAAATTTGCTATGAAATCCATCCATGAAACATCTGATAGTTGGAAAATGTTTACACCCACTAGTCCAGCTATTATCTCGAGTATAGGAGCCGCC
Organism: Nitrososphaerota archaeon; assembly: GCA_021159365.1. Classification (GTDB taxonomy): domain Archaea; phylum Thermoproteota; class Nitrososphaeria_A; order Caldarchaeales; family Wolframiiraptoraceae; genus AUK039. The sequence continues at coordinate 17,791 of JAGGRY010000049.1, forward strand.
ATTCCTATCTCTAATGATATTATTCCGAAAATGACGATCAGGAGGGGTATTATTAACTCATTCATCGGTCACTAAACTTGCCATCCTCGATAATATCTACTTTCCTCCTGCAGTGAGGATAAGATCTCAGCTCGGTGATAGAGTATTTTGATTTTTAGGGCTAGTTCTTCAAACTTTTCATGAAGATCTTTTGGAAGTCTTCGCGCACGGAGGTTATCTATGTTCTTCATCAATTCCTCAAGCATATGTCTCGTGAGGTCAAGCCTGATTTCTCTCCTAAGGTTTTCTTCACAGAATCTTAAGTTTTCCTCGATTTCTTTGAGGGTCTTCTCCAATTCCTGATCGTTGAGCGAGCCCACCATCTCTGAGCTGAGTTCGATCTATGATAATAAAAATCTTAATTTCAAGAGGTCTGCTTATTTGCAGTTTGATGGAAATGGTTAAAGAATATGCCTATTAGATGGTTTATCGTGGATTAAGGGGTTTTCGATGAGGAAGGAGTATAGAAGAGATCCTTTATGGCCTATCCTTGTCGAGGCGGTTAAGGGGAATCCAGTCTATGAAGGGCATAAAGTGCGCGTTAGAGATGAAATTCTTCCCAAGAAACCCGACATAACTCCTGAAGAGCTCTCCAAGCTTCTCTCAATACCAATAGGGGAAGCATTGGTAATTCTCGACGAGCTCAGGATAACCGTCGAGGAAGTTAAGGAGGAGCTCTCAAAGCCACTTCCACCACCAATCTATGAACACGTTGCGATAGGTGGAACTTTCAATGAGATCCACTATGGCCACCTAATGTTGATCTTAATGGCCTTGAGACTTGGGAAAAGGGTCTTAATCGGAGTGACAACGGACGAATTTGTGAAGGAGCTGGGTAAAAAGCATGAGGTGAGAAGCTATGCCGAGAGAGTTGAGGGACTTAAGAGAGAGCTTGAGAAAAGAGATTGGATTGAGAGATGCAAAATAATTCCGTTAAGTGACCCCTATGGGCCAGCGGCTGAAGATCCAAGTATCGAGGCCTTAGTCACCAGCCCATTCACCCATTTTAGAGGAGTCGAGATAAATGAGTTGAGAGTGAAGAGGGGGTTAAAGCCGCTTAGAGTAGTGGTCTGTCCACTTGTAGTGGCTGAGGATGGAAAGCCCTTATCAAGCACGCGGATCGCCAGAGGGGAGATCTCCTTGGACGGTAAGAGTATTAAGAGATCACACCACCCCGATCATCAATAAAATTACAAATATTAAGATCCCGGTCAGAGTAGAATGGATTTTTCCAGCCTGGTAAAGCTTCCTGAAGCCGATGGCGTTATAGGCTGCGATCACCGCCCATGAGATCGGTGACAATAATCCCATCAATTGCTCCAAAAAGCCTATCTCATGATTCATCCGCACATATTGTTCTGGAATACCGCTTGAGAAGACCACTTTATCCCATGACCAGCTTAAGGCGCTCAGTTTCTCAAGGGTTCTCTCAACGCCTCTTTCGACCCACTTAACTGAGCTTAAATTCATATAGGTCTTGGTTTGATTGATAATTCTTTCAACATCATCTCGGGTTGTTAGACGAAACCATTCTGGAATGGTTTTATTCGGAAAACCTCTATAAACCTTAGCATAGCTCACATTAACCGTTTCAGATGATATTTCGATAGGTCCTTCAGGCGATACTCCGAGGAGGGTTGCGTTATAGAATGTGACGTTCTCGAATCTTGCATCCACTATCATAAACGACGCTTTGGGCATATTGAATACTATTGGAAATTGTATCGCTGTGAATATTATCAAGATTATGAATGAGTGCAGGATTAAGGTTATGAGGGAGATAAGCTTCCACTCCATGCCCCTTAAGAATAACATCAAGATCATCACGAGCGCTATCACCCCAAGAGCCATTATGACTTGAATTACCCTAGAAAACATAATCTGCTGGAATGTGGGTAGCGGCGGCTGCACATATTCAAAACCTCTTAATCCGAACCTTAGGTCGAGTTTGTTATAGAGTACATAGGTTGAATATGATCCGAGCAGAATGGCGGAGACTATGAATATCGCTAAGCCCCTGAAGAGCTTAATCCATTTCCACTTGGATTCCTTAACGTAATCTAAGAATCCTTTCAGGAGATCCCATCCCGCCAAGCTTCCACGGCTAATAGTCTGAATAATTCTCTTATTTTCTTATCGCATTCTCATCCTAAATATGGCCATGACCATCAGGGCAATTGAAACTGATATAAGTAGATTTTGAGCGAGAGTCTCATATTCAAGTACATGTTCTCTGTCGACAAACCCTTTATAAGTCTCAGCGCCGATCTCCGCATGAGGTTTAGGCGCGGTCGTCGTCGCGGTTACCGTTTTAGTTGCCGTTGTGCAGAGAACGGTCGGTACCTTCCGCAACGTCTTCACGGCTAGGGGTTGAATCGGAGTTGAGATGACGAATGTCAATACCCCGTAAAAGAGTATCGCCGAGATTATAGCTGCCGCGACTCTAAGCTTCAACCCCTTAAACACATGTATCATATGATTCACCTATTGGATAAATCTATAGATTAGAACAGCTACCAAAGCCTATGCCTCCAGAGCCTTATCGTCTCGAACCAGAAGAAGATCGATGAAATTACTCCGAAGGAAACGGCGTAGGGGTTAAGATTTTTGAGGTTTTGGAGTATGTATAGGGTCGTTAGGGTTGTTGTGAAGACCGCATAGAAGATTAATCTTGGAACGAGCTTTCCACCTATTACCATAAACATCTTGAGGATCCCAACATCGACTTTCTCAGAGACGACATATCTCCCCGACTGATCCTTTGACACCAACCCCATCTCCCTAAGTTTTTCTAGATGGTGATGGGCTATACTTGGGCTGGAAAATCCCAGCTTTCTTTGAAGTTCTCTGACCCCAACTCCCTCTCCTCTCCTAAGTAAGTATATATAGACTTGAAGGGTCTTCCCCCTAAGCTTATAGAGTTCCTCCTCCTTCGCCAACCCAGGCACCTAGAGATAACTTTCAAGAAAATAGCATTTATGTTATGCATCCATTCAGGATCTTCTTGGATATGAGCCTGGTTAGGGTTGCTGGGGCGCTTATATCATTGGCCTCGATATGCTTCGCCATCTTCTACATTCTATGGTTCTTCGGATATCTTCCAATAAATCCGGAGTTAGCGGTTAAGCTCCCAGTTTTAGTAATAGTCTTGGCTTTGTGCTTCATAGCGGGCTGGGTCGGGTACGTCATGCTGACCGCGCCTCAGAGACCTAAACAGTAGATATTCCGAGGGTTAGGAGGAAATCTATGAGCCATTGAGGCTTTACGGGAAACCAGACTATAAACCAGGCAATCTGGAATGCGAGGATCAGATATAGCACTATCTCGGAGATTCTCTCGCCCAATAATACCCTAGGGAGGCCTAATGCGATCACTGGAATAGTCATGTAAAAGTAGAATGGATAAACCCATCTATGGAGTATGTGGGCGAATGGAAAGTAGATCAAATAATTTGCCGCAAACCAGATCAAGATAAAGAACTCCATACTCGGATATCTTCCCTCCCTAAGATCTAGATATGAGAAGTAGGCGGCGAACACTGCCACAAGCCAAGTCATCCACCAGAGAGGAGTCTGCATCCCATAATACGCTATTGGCTGATACTTCTTTCCATCAACCTCAATTGTTATCGCATAGTAGGGCATTCTGGGGAACTGTTCGATTGGATTCGTCCAGCTCAACGGCATATAGACGACATCGCCTTCCTTAAAGGTTAGGGACGAGTGGTAGCTAAGCATGTAATCAAGATGTTCGAAAGGTGTTGGATATGCTCCATAGATGTAGTCATATACTCCGAGGCCTATCATCATCACTATGAACGCTGGGATCGCTACCCTTTCAGTTGCCTTAAGCCAGCTCCTCAAACCATTGAAGAAGTCCTCACTCAGATATACGTCGTGGAACAGCTTATAGACTATCAAGGCGATCAACACGAATAGACTTGACATCTTCGAAAGCAACGCCAACCCCATCGCGATTCCAGATGACATCCATCTCTTTTTGAGGAAGAATAAAGTTGAGATCAAGCAGAACATCATGGCCGGAGCATCGAGCATGGCGATCGAAGTCAAGTTAAATGATGAAACATCAAAGGCGAACAGGGCGGCGGAAATTAAGGCGAGCTTCTCATTCTTCGAGATCTCATATCCAATTCTTCCTAGAAAGTATATCGAAATAGCTCCAGTGATTGTGATGAAGATTCTCCAACCATATGGATTATCGCCGAAGATCAGGATTCCCAAGACCATCAATGCCTTCGAGAGCGGCGGATGCTCGTTATTCACGGCCTGCCCTCTCAGCAACTTTCTAGCCGCCGGGATGTAATGTGCTTCATCGAATATCAGAGCACACTCAGTCTTCAATGGAGGTGTGATGCACTCCTCTGGGGAGAGCTTCGGCCAGGGATACGGGATTATCGCTATCTTCATCGCGAGAACCACGATCGTCAAGATTATTAGCAAAAATCTATAATCTCTAAAGATCCGCGCTCTGAATATGCTTTCTATCACCTTTCACGCCTCCTGGCAGATAGGTAGACTTGGATGAGCAGAATGAATAATATTATGGCTCTCAATAACGCTAGGTTCTGTGGAAGGGAATAGGCTCTAACGGGGTCTGGAGCCGAGAACCAAGTCAATATTATTCCGGCGTTCGCAAACTCCGCGATGAAATATGGCCATGGAATCCATCCCATTATTGCGAAGAATGGGAGGAGCCAGAGAAGCATCTGAGGAGTGAATACATAGTTTGTGAGTAGGAACGCCGTAAAGGCCATGAAGCACCTTTCATAAAGATCTCCAACCTTGGATAGATAAACTTTGAGAAGGGCGTAGGCCATCAAGATGAGGCTCATCAGCTTCGCGGTGTTCCAAGTATTCTCATCTGGGAAGAGGTATATGAGCCAGCTATCCTCTAATCCCCATTCGGCATGATGTAGATATGTTTGGGGAAAGACCGTTGGGCTTAAGACGTATAGAACAGCATTCACGAGGCAGAACAAGCCCACTGAAAGGGCTATGTAAGCGACTCTATCCCTCTTTTCCTCAATATATGGCAGGATCACGGGAAGCAGGATGAAGCTCATGAACTTCGCCAGGGCGGATGCTCCGAGAGCTATCGCCGACCACCTCACCCTCTTGGCCTGAAGTAGGAGTAGGGATAGAATTACAAGGGATATGAAGATCACGTCGAAGTTATAGATCATGTATAGGATCATGGATGGACTCACGGCGAGAAAGATTATGATCAATTCATCCATCCCATCTCTTTCAGAGATGATCCTTCTAACGGATTCTATCAAAACTATGTAGAAGATGAAGATGATTATGGAGAAAATGAGATAATATCTCTCAATATCTTTGCCTAAGATCATGGAGATATATGTGAGGAATCCGGAGATCGGTGGATACTCGAATGGAAAGCTGATATATGGTGGACCGATCTCGCTTGAATGCCTAAACCAAAATGATAGTATATCTGAGTAGATTCTATTATCGAGTCTTGGATGATGGATTAGATATGATGTGAGGAATGATGATGAAGCCGCCGCATAGATCGTCTTCTTTCCGATCTTCATCGCCTACTCAACCATCGCCGCCGAGATGAGATCGCCGTGATATTTTTAGCTTCCCATCTTTCCGAGATCTCGATGTGAATTCTTTTAAGATAACTTAACATAAAATCTTGCGATGAAATCTATCAGTAATCTCCGGGACTACGTTGTATCTATGCTCTCAAATATGATTCGGATAAACTCCGAAAATCCGCCTGGGAGAGAGGATGAGATAGCGAGTTATGTCGCTGAGAGATTGGCCGAGCTTGGACTTAAGGCTTGGATAGATAGATTTCAGGGAAGGGCGAATGCTCTCGGATCCATTAAGATCGGTGATGGAAAAAAGATAATGCTCATATCACATCTAGACACGGTTCCAGCAGGAGAGAAGGAACTCTGGAGAATACCCCCATTCTCGGGAATTGTCAAAGATGGAAGAGTTTATGGTAGAGGAGCTGCAGATGCCAAGGGATGTATAGCCTCAATGCTTGGATGTCTAAAATCCTTGGCCGATGAGGGATGGCCCATCAATGGAGAGATAATCTTCGCGGCCGTAGCGGATGAAGAATCTGAAAATCGGGGAGTTAGAAGACTGATCGCTCAAGGAGTTAAAGCGGACTATGCAGTTGTCGGCGAACCAACAAATCTGAATGTATGTATAGCTCATAGAGGCAGCATATTTCTTAGGGCGAGCTTTATAGGCAAGGCCGCGCACTCAAGCAAACCTGAGAAGGGTGTGAACGCGGTCTATGCGGCATCAGAGTATGCCTTAAGAATCGAGAAACTATCGAAGAGATTCAAGATCAAGCATAAGCTACTTGGGAAGCCGAGCTTGGCGGTCACAATCTTTAGGGGAGGAGTTAAGGATAACGTGATTCCAGATCGCTGCGAGTTGATAATTAATAGGAGGACTCTCCCGAACGAGGATCTCGAAACAATCGTTAATAGGCTTAGAGATTTGGCCGAGAAAGTCTCTGAGAAGAGAAGAATTAAAGCCGCCGTCAAAATAGACAGATATCTACCAGCATCGGAGACTGATAGGAATGAGGAAATCGTTAAGGCGGGTTTAAGAGCCGTATCAAAAGTTCTTGGAAAGAGGGCGAGACCTAGAGGATTCCAAGCATTATGTGATATGACCTTCCTAGTTCATAAGGCAAATATACCTTGTATAATTCTCGGCCCTGGAAGGCTGGAAGAGGCTCATGTGATAGATGAATGGGTTGGTATAGATCAGCTTGTCAATGGATCTAGGATTTACCATGAGTTGATAATGGATTTGATCGGGTCAAGATAATCTCTTGCTCACATATGGGCCATCTCTCCTATAGCCATGCTTGTAATAATATTTTCTAACACCTATTCCGCTTATCACGACGATCTTCTTCGCATCGAGTTCTTCAGCCGCTATTCGCTCAGCCTCTGCTAGAAGTCTCGAGCCATAGCTTCTATGCTGCATAGTCCAGTCGCTTACATCTTTGACTCCAACCGGGGTCATTCTGCCATAGACGTGTAGTTCTCTGACTAATGCCGCGTGCTCAAGCTCTTTTCTCAATATCTGTGACGGGCTTCTAAGTCTGAGGAATCCTATCAAGATGTCGTTTGAGATGTCCTCGTATGAGATGAAGTATTCGATTCCGCCTGAAGCCCTATATCTCCTAACTACCAGTCTGATGGATTCCGGATCGACCTTCACCTTATCCTTCAATAATCTATGTCCAACCTCCCTACACCTGATACATCTACATCTAAGCCCTCGCTCTTTCAGATAGTTCTCGACGACTTCTCTCAGATTCGCTATCCTATTTCCAGCGGAGGTTATGTTTAGAGGAATCTCTCTCTGAATCCTCTGGATTCTGACATATGGTGGGGTTAGGAGAAGCCAGTTTGCGAGGAGCCTGACGAGATCTTCATCCTTATATGGCTTATATCTTCCACTCTTCCACCATTCATGCAGAATTGTTCCAGGGAGAACCAAGGTTGGATAGATCTTGATCATGTCAGGTCTAAATCTCTCATCAACCCAAATCTTCCTATAGCACTCCAAATCTTTCTCAAAACTTGAGCCTGGGAGATTCGGCATGAGATGGTATCCCACCTTAAATGCTAGATCTTTTAGGGTTCTCGTGGCCTCGGCGACGTCTTCAACCGTATGCCCCCTCCTAACGAGTTGATAGATGTCATCGTCTAGGATCTGGACACCTATCTCGACTCTCGTCACACCCATCTCCAATAACTTTTCGGCCTGCCTCGGTCTCTTAACCCAATCAGGCCTGGTCTCAACGGTTATTCCGGAAACCCTATGCCTCGGCCCTTCCTCAGCAATCCTTAAGGCTTCCTCGAGGCTCGATGAATCAACCCCATTTAACATGTCAAGGCATCTCTTCATGAACCATCTCTGGAAACCATAAGGCATGGCGTTGAATGTTCCAGCTATGAATATCAGCTCAACTTTATCGACGTCATGGCCCATCCGCTCAAGCTTTCCAACCTGGCTTTGGACCTGTAGATATGGATCATAATCTACTAGGCTCGCCATTCTAATGGACTCCTCCTCACCCGTATAGCTTCTCGGAGAACTTGAGTCTCCTCCAGGGCAATAGATGCACGCTCCATGCGGGCAGGATCTTATCGGGGAGACGACGGTTATCACGCTCACGCCCGAAATGGTTTTAACAGGCTTCTTCGATAAAATTCTCTTAACCTTCTCGCGCAGCTCAGCTGGAATGTTTTGAAGGATCTCTATGTTTGATGGAACCTTATTCAAGCCATACTTCTTCGAGACCCTTAACTTGATTCGCTCAACATCTTTGAAGCCGCTCTCGATTATTCGCTCCGCTATCTCCCTACACGCCTCATGGATTTCAGCCAGCTTTTCTTCAGCCTCCAACCCTAGATCATAGACAACTACTCTCGATTTATATCCTCCTCAAAATACTTGATGACTTCTCCAATCATCTTTAGAGCCTTTAAGATTCTTGGGCCGAATGGGCTTCCGAAGACTATCTGGGTGTAGCCGAGTTTGAAGAGTTTCGCGACGAGTTCCTTGAGTTCCTCGACTCCGCCTATGAAGGTCGTCGCCTTGATATAATCTGGGGGCAGGACTTGATAAAGCCTGATCCAATCTCCAATTCTCAAGATGCGCCTAACATCTTCGACGATCTTCGGATCTATTCCAAGCCTTTCGATGAATTCTCTTCCAGCGCCGCAGATTATGTAGGCTGAATAGGGTGTAGCGGTCTTCAAAGCCTTTGACTCATCCTCGCTCATCGAGATTGTTAAGTAGGCGGCTAAATCGAGTTCATCTATTCTCCTATTCGCCTCTTCCGCTCCCATCTTCACCTCATTCACCGCGAACTCTAGGAGATCCGGATTTGTGTGATTGACTAATACGCCATCTCCAATCTTTCCGGCGAGTCTCAGCATTCTTCTTCCCTGGGCTCCAATATAGATTGGAACCCTGCTCCTGGGTCTAAAATTCAGCCTTAGGTGGATCTCTTCATCCTGATAGAATCTTTTCTCCAGGATTTCTCTAACTATCTTAACGCATCTCTCAACTTTCTTAAGCGGATGAGCTCTTTTGATCCCAGCCTTCTCGAGAGATGTCCTATCTCCCGCTCCGATCCCGATATAGACTCGTTTCGGAGCTATCTCGCTTAGGGTTGCGGCGACTTGAGCTATGGTTAATGGATGAAACATATACGGGTTTAGGACCCCTATTCCGATCCAAAGTCTTGGAAACGTCTTAAGTAAATGGCATGCGGTTAAGATGCTGCTCCTATTATCCGGATGCTCGCTCAACCATATTCCATCAACTCCAACATCTTCGGCTATCGATCCTATGATCTCCAGCTTCCAGAGCGGACTATTTGGAACGAGTTCAAATGAAAACATTATTTCATCTCCTCTTCTAAGAATTTTTCAAGCTTCGTCGGCTCACATGAATTCGCGGCCTCAAGTATTAGCTTGAATCCATCTAAATCGTATAACTCCCCTGATCTAAACTTGTTTGAGATGCTCCATCCAACCTCGTCTGGAACGAGATCCGTGTTAGGTGATGAAAGAATTATCTCCAAAATTCCATCTATCAACTCCCTCCGAGCCTCTTCATTAAGCTCAAGGTATCTCCTCGAAACTCTCTCCAGGTCCACGTTTTGAAAAATCCTAACAGTAACTTAAATATCTGGGCTGAGTGCCTTGAGAATGAATGCCTGAGTATTGGTTCAAGTACGGGGTTACTGAGACCTTTGTAGAGATTTCGGAAGAAATAGCTCAGAGGAAGATCCAACCAGATACCATCGGCTCCCTCATGGATGTCGAGGGAAGGATTGCGGATTTTCTAGACGAGTTTTTAGCCGATAGAAATCTAAATTTAATCCAGATTCTCTATGATCATCCTGGCGATCTTAAATCATTAAATCTCCTAAAGGCTTTGATCGAGAGATTTCTAAAGCTTAAACCCGATGGTAACGTGATCTTCGCGGCATCCTCTTGGAGGCTTGACCCAGAGATTGGGAGAAAACATCTGAACACTGAGCTTAGAAGGCTGGAACTCAATCTCACTTTGAAAGCCTTTCTCAAAAAAGGTGACCCGCTGAGAATCGAAAACCTCGTGGACAAGTCGATCCCCTTGATAGTAGTGACTTCAGCCGAACCCCATGGAGTATTTGGAGAATTCTGCTTAAGAGAGGCCATGGCCTTAAGCGATCTCATGATGATTGAAGGCCATGAAAAACCCTCTGAGAAGGTCGATGAAATTTGGAGGGATCTATTGGCCAGATATGATATATATGGCTTATGTATCATTGGAGATGAGGTGCTGGGAGGCTCAGCGGCGGAAGTAGATTTGAAGGCTAGAAAACTCGTTAAGGAAAAGTTTGGAGTTGAAGTTGACGATGCTGATATGATTATCGCGGGCGCCGGGGGATATCCAAGAGACTCAACCCTTGAGAGCTCTATCCATCTATTAGGTCTCCTAGCCGATTTTGTTGTTGATGGGGGGCTTATTGGACTGGTGGCCGAATGCCGTGAGGGACTTGGATCTAAGGAGTTTATCGAGGCTTTGGTAAAGGGCTCTGGAGCTGGATATGAGGGTGAGCTGGTGAAGAGAATTAAAGAAGCGTCAGAGAATAGGAGAATCGCCTTAACCTCAACTCTTCCAAGAGCCATCCTCAACAACATCCTTGGAATCAAGGGATTTGACACACCTCAAGACCTATTGACCTATGGTTTGAGGCTCTACAGTAGAAGCGCGAAAATCCTAGTGGCTGAAGATGGATTGATGAAGCCTATTAGAAGAAGGGTAGCATCGGAACGAAGCTGAGGACTAGCATCGCGAAGACGGCTATGAACATGAGCTTCCTACTCCTTGAGAGGGGTGAGACCTGATCTAATGGGGGAATGTCTGGAACCCTCGGCATCAAGAGGAGTAGGAGGAGGGCGAAGAAGAAGTATCCCGTAAAGGCTAGGATGGCTATAGAGATATAGCTCGCTATCCTATGCTGCCTTGGAGACAAGATGCTCCTGAAGATCCTCCCACCATCTAGCTGCCAGACTGGAAATAGGTTTAAGGCGGTTACGAGGAGGCCCAGCCAAGCCGCGAAGCTCAGCGCTGGAGAAGTTAGGGGCAACTTATCTGGATGGCCGAATAACGGTCTAATTAGATAGAAGAGGAGTGGGGATGGAAGAGGCACTCCACCAGCCTTCTCCGCCTGCTCTATCACGGATCTGAACTCGTCTATCGGTACCCACGTCCCTCTGAGGAAGGATAGGATAGCCACTCCTATACTCACTAGGAATCCGGCTATCGGTCCGCTGAATCCTATATCAAACATGTCATCTCTATTCACCACAGGACTTTTCTGGAAGATTATCGCTCCAAAGGTTGGAAGCATAAATGGTATTCCAGGTATGAAGTATGGAGGAGAGGATTCTATGCCATCGATCTTTGCGGAGATCTTATGGCCTAGTTCATGGATCCCTATTATAGCTATCAGGGAGATGGTGAATAATAGTCCTTCAATCAATTGGTCGATGAAGCTTATTCTTCCAAAAATCATTCTATAAATGACCTTATAGACCGGCGAAGTCACCCTGAGAAATCCGTCGGCGCCAATAGTTCCGATGGTCGCAGCCAAGAGTATTATCGGCAGAATCTTTATCTTCATTATGGATGGAGTCACTTCCCTATACCTGAAGACCCTGATCTTCACCTTTCCGTTTTCAAGCTTCGCGGTTGGGACAAATCTCATTGGATAGAGTTCCCGATGAAGGTTCTTGAATCTCTCCTTGATCTCGGTTTCGGAGACTGTGAAAGTCAAGACTCCTGCTTCCAAGAAGACGTCCTCGACCGTGAAGTATTTTCCGACAGCTTCCTTAATCTGCTCCAATTCTTCTCCGTAAAACTCCAAGCCCAACACCTTTCCTCGATTAAGCACCTTTAATGTTTTCCTTCCCTCCATCCGAATTAAAGCTTATAGTGTATCTCTAACCCTGATTTCCTTGAATGAGGAGCGTCAGGAAGGCTGAGACCTACCTGATACGGCAGGCATCTGAAGAGGATCTAGTTTCCGTCATGAACATAAACAGGATATGCCTCCCCGAAAATTATAGTTTCTTCTTCTTCCAGACAATTCTACGAGACTATCCGAAGACGTTTCTCGTCGCAGAGGCTGATGGAAAGATCGTTGGATACATAATGTGTAGGGTTGAGAGGATTCTCTCGAAGCTTGATAGATTCAGGTTTAAGAGAGCTGGACATGTTATCTCGATAGCAGTTCTACCCGAATATAGGAATAGGGGAATAGCTAGGTCTCTGCTCAGCAGGGCGATAAACGTCTTGAAGGATGAATATGGTTGCGAAGAAGTCTTCTTAGAGGTTAGGGTCTCAAATGCTCCCGCGATCTCGCTCTATGAAAAACTCGGATTTCTAAAGGTGAATGTCTCGAGAAGATATTATCTTGATGGGGAGGACGCGTATATAATGGCGAGAAGACTATAGCATTTCACCAGATTTCACCCTAACCATCAAGATGCTTATGTCATTCGGCTCCGTTGAAGGCTTATCTCCAAACCTTATCTCCCCAGTAACTCTATTGATGTAGGCGAATTTCTCCACTGGAACTTTATCCAATTTACAGTAATAGATTATCGGAGTCAGAGAGGCGATGGGGATTAGGAAGCAGTAAGCCAACTTTTTCTCCTCATCTAAATGAATTATCGTGGATCTCATAGAAGATGTTAGTAAGAGGAGCTGTTCGAGGTCAGCTACCTCAATCTTTATCGGAGAAGCCGGCTCCCTCATACTATTATTGAGTTATTCGCCGCATATAATCCTTACATCATTTCGAGAATATGCTGAGGGTTGGAATGATCTTAGAAGCCTCCTCAAGATCCTTATGCGAGTCTATGCTCATCCAGAAAACCTTCTCAAAGAGATGAGCTCTAAGTTTTCCCTCTTCTGCGAGTTTCGGCAAGGCGGTCTTCTCGATGTCTCCCTTCTCTGGAAGATAGTTAAAGATCTCGCGTTTGAATGCGTATACGCCGGCGTTTATCCAATAATCCATTAACCTTGGCTTCTCGACGAATGAAAGCACCTTACATGTCTTCTCGTCAAACTTTACAATCCCATAAGGGGATGGAAGTTGGACTAAAGCTATCGTGCCAAGGTATTTTTCTTCAAGGCCTTCTAGAAGCTCATTTGGATCTAGATCTGTTAAGATATCGCCATTTATCAGAAGAAAGCTCTCATCATTCTTTAGGATATGTTCCGCGTTCTTTATCGCTCCACCTGTTCCAAGAGGTTCATCCTCGACGACGTAGCCCACCTTAACTCCATACTTTGTCCCGCTTCCGACTTCATTCACGAGCTTCTCCTTAAGATAGCCTGCGCAGATCAAGATCTCCTTAAATCCATAGTGTTTAAGCCACCTAATTTGCCACTCTAGTATACTCTTCCCAGCCACAGATAGAAGCGGCTTCGGAACATTCTCAGTATATGGTTTAAGCCTCTTTCCATAACCTCCTGCGAGTATCACCGCTTTCATCAACTTTAACCCTGTAAAATGCTTTTAAATCCATTTCTAATGCATGAAGCATCTAAATTCCGTCTTTTAGCAGGATGTATGGATTCTCAAGAAGTTCCTTTATCCTGCCTAGAAATCTGCAGCCCATCGCCCCGTCTGCGACTCTATGATCGACTGAGAGGACGAGCTTCATAATCTTCTTAATCTCGATTCTCCCATCTTTCACGACCGGTGTATCCTTTATAGCTCCTATCGATAGGATCGCAGCCTGAGGCGGATTTATTATTGCCGCCAGCCAATCGACTCCGAACATGCCAACATTTGAGACTGTGAAGCTTCCCCCGCGGACATCTTTTGGCTCAAGCTTATGTTCTCGGACTCTCTTAACGAGCTCTCCTCTCTCCTTCGCTATCTCGCTTATCTTCTTCTTATCAACCTCTCTTATCACTGGAGCAACCAATTCCTCATCAACGGATATCGCTAGGCAGATATCGATGCTTGGATAGATCCTTACACCATTCTCCTCGAATGTCGAGTTGAGTATCGGGAATTCTTTCAGAGCCATGGCCGCGGCTTTCATTATCAGGTCATCATAAGCCAATTTAACCCCAACTAGCTTCTCGACTTCAGGGATTAAGCTTTGGCGAAGCTTTATCAATTCTGAGGCGTCAACGTCAACTTGAACATAAAAATGCGGTATCGTCCTCTTACTAAGGCTCATTCTCTCAGCCGTGATTCTCCTAATCTTCGATAACGGTATGATCTTATGCTCAACGGGTTTCTCCAAAGACTCGATGTAGGCCAACACATCCTTTGCAAGAATTCTACCGCCTGGCCCGCTTCCCTTCACTTTACTAAGATCTATTCCCTTTTCTCTGGCGAGTTTCTTCGCTAATGGAGATGCCTTAACCTCCACCACCTCTTCCGTTTTTTCGACTTTCTCTACAGGCTTAGCTTCCTCAACTGTAATGGGCTTTTCTTCTGGGATCTCCTCATCCATAGAATCTGAGATGTAGGCGATCACCTTTCCAACTTCAACAGTCTCTCCTTCTTCATAGAGTATCTTCCTCAAGTATCCGCTTCTCTCGGCCTCGAGTTCGAAGCTGGCTTTATCGACGTCGATCCTTAGAATAGGTTCTCCCTTCTCAACCTTATCTCCCTCCTTCTTCAACCACTCTCCAATCGTTCCCTTCTCCATCGCTTGATCGAGTTTAGGCATAACGATCTTTGTGATCACGCCCACCACCTCCTAAAACAGCTTCCTAACGGTCTCCAATATGTCCTCCTCATTTGGAAGGAATTCTCTCTCAAGCACAGCTGAAGATGGCGGAGTGCAATACGGCGCAGTAACTCTCAGGATTGGGGCATCGAGATAATCTAATGCTTTCTCCTGTATTTGGGCAGCTATCTCCGCTCCTAAGCTCATGAAGGAGATGGCTTGATGAACTACTACGGCTCTATGAGTTTTTCGAACAGATTCCAATACAGTCTCCATGTCGAGTGGATATAATGTCCTCAAATCTATCACCTCCGCCTCAATTCCTTCCTTCGCGAGCTTCTCAGCCGCGCTCAAAGAGTCGTAGACCAGATATGACCAAGTGATTATCGTGACTGCATTATCATAATTTGCCGCCTTCCTAACCACAGCGGCCTTTCCAAGCGGGACTATGTACTCTTCTTTTGGAACTTTCCTCTTGGTGAGCTTTGAATAGACTGGATCTCGATGGAAGTTTTGATGCTCTATGAAGACTATGGGATTCTTATCTCTTAAAGATGCCATAAACATCCCCTTAACGTCATATGCATTCGATGGATAGACCACCTTCAATCCTGGGAAGTGTAGAAGAAGTGATTCGAGACTCTGAGAGTGCTGCCCTGCATATCCTCTACCTCCACCTATCGTGGTCCTAACTATTAATGGAACTGATACCTGTCCACCTGTCATGTAACACCATTTAGCCGCGTGATTTCCAAGCTGATCTAAAGCTTGGGTTATGAAGTCGATATACATGATCTCTACTACCGGCTTAAGTCCCCTTAAAGCTGCTCCAAGTCCAGCTCCAACTATCGCCGCCTCAGAGATCGCTGTATTGAATATTCTCTCTCTTCCAAACATCTCTAGAAGTCCTTCAGTCGCTCCGAATGCCCCACCATAATCCGCTATGTCCTCACCCCAAAAAACTATTCTCTTATCATTTTTCATAGCTTGATAGAATGCTTCAAGTAAGGCTTCCCTATACGTGATCTCAACATTTGGATCTCGATTGACGAATTCAGGCTCTTTAAGGACTGGAGCATTTCTAAATTCTTCTGGAACCTCTTCTTCGACTTCCTCGCTGAAAGTGTATGCGCAGACCTCTTTGGGATCTGGATCCGGCGCCTCAGCCGCTGCTTTTGCTACCTCCTCGTTTCTCAGCCTAGCTTCCTTCACAAGTCTATCTAATTCCTCTTTAGTTAGGATCCCTTCTTTAAGAAGTCTTTCCGAATAGACTTTTATTGGATCCCATCTCATCCAAGCCTCAACTTCTTCTTTGGTACGATAATATTCTCTATCGCTTAGGGAGTGGCCCTTAAACCTATAGCCCACGAACTCTAGGAGGATTGGACCTTCTCCCTTCCTCGCGAGTTCCACGGCTCTAAGTGTTGCGTCTCTAACGGCTAAGACATCCATTCCGTTCACTATTTCCGCATGCATTCCGATCTTGTTATATGCGAATCCCCTCTCAGCAAGGTAATCTATTCCCGTGACCTCGCCCTTCTGTTGACCCGACATGCCATATTGATTATTCACTATTATGAAGATTGTTGGAATACCGTATCTCCTACCCATTAAGCCGTTTGTGAACTGGGCCATGCAGGCCATGTTTAGAGCTTCTTGAACTACGCCATTATTGTATGCTCCATCTCCTGCGAAACATAGAGTAACTCTATCGTCACCCAAGTATCTGGAGGCTATACCTGATCCCACGGCCATCGCTACACATCCGCCGACAATAGCGGTCGCTCCAAGATGATTGAGATCGAAGCACGCTATATGCATAGATCCACCTCTGCCTCTACAATATCCATCCTCCTTTCCAAATAGCTCCGCGATAATCTTGAAGAGATGTACTCTTAACGCCGCTTCAAATAAAGCATCCCTATCTTCTTTCTCAACTTTAAGCTTGAGATAATTCATGATCCTCTCATTCCTCTTCAAATAATTCACAAGCTGCTCTTCAGTCATCTCCCTTAAGGCAAAGTATCCCTTAGCAACTACATCCCCATGGCCTCGATGATGACTTGTTATGTAATCATTCAAGGTAATCGCTGAAATCGCTCCAGTAGACATTGCCTCCTGGCCTATTGAGAGATGAGTTGGCCCCCTATACAGGAATCTAAGCGATCCATATTTCCCCTTATGAACTCTGAGTTCAACGAGCATATCTTCAACATTTCTTATCATGAGCATGCATTTCAACAAATCTATCGCAAGGTCTTTTGTGAGCCTCCCCGCCTCTATCTCCCCTCTTATAGTCCCTTCATATCTAAACTTCGGTATCTCTCCGCCAACTCTTATAACTCCGCGCTCAAATTCTGGCATAACATTTATTTCTTTCACCATTTGAGGTCACCTCGTTAAGTTTCCATCGTCTCCCTTAATATACCTAGTATTAATGTTTTCTCAATAAAAAAATTCAAATTGAAAAAAATCCATCAAAATGTTTAACAAGACTTAGACTTTTTTGAAAGATCAGGTGAATCCTTGGAAGAGTGGAGATTTCTTGAACTCGAATTTCCAAGCGATCCTGCCATGAACTTGGCGGTCGATGAAGCGATCCTAAACTCTGTATTGGAAGGACGTGTTTTGCCAACTCTCAGATTTTGGAGGAATGATAGATCGGTTATAGTTGGAAGGTTTCAGAGAATATGTGATGAAGTGGATTTGAATTTATGCGCGAAGGAGGGAATAAGCGTTGTTAGAAGAATGAGCGGAGGGGGAACGGTATATCAAGACTTGGGAAATCTAAACTACACCATAGTCTTAACCGATGAACATAAGCTGATTAAAGGGCTGGGAATAACCGAATCTTATAAAGTTCTCTGCTCATGGCTTCAAAGGGCGCTTAAGTTCATGGGTTTAAACCCTGAGTTTAAACCTCCCGGCAACGTCCTGATCAATGGCAAGAAGGTCTCAGGCTCAGCTCAACTGAGAAGAAGAGGGGGAGTTCTCCATCATGGAACACTTTTAGTGAACGCCGATCTAAATTTGATGAAAAAAGTTCTTAAAGCGTGGAGAGATGATTATAAAGGTGGAGTGATTGCCAGCATTAACATGCCCGTTACAAATCTTATGAATGAACTCGAGGTTGAGATGGATCTTAACGAGTTGAAAGAGGTTTTGAAATGGAGTTTTGAAGAGACGTTCTCGGTGAAGCTTATAGATGGAAAGCCCACGAGTTCTGAGAAGTTTATCGCGGAGAAGCTATATAAAGAGAGATATTCAAGGGATTCGTGGAACTTTTCTAGATAATGATTCTCATCTGAGACATTGAAGTGAAAAATAGAGGGAATCGCAATGAGTTATCTTCTTAATTTCCATCTCGTTTGATAACCAATATCTTCCAAGATTATGCCTATCTCTCTAAGCCTATCTCTTATCTGGTCGGCGAGTTCAAACTCACCCTTAATTCTAAGCTTGCCTCTAACATCTATCAAGATCTCTAAGACGCTTTCCAATAGGCCTGCTTCAATTGTGGGCTTCTTTTCCAAGATCCCGAAGATCTTGCTTATCCTCTCAATCTCAGATAACAGCTTGAACTTCAATAAAGCGTATAGCCTTTCCTGAGAGTCCAAGATCTTATTTATGGTCGAAGCTAGCTTGAAGAGTTCTGCCACCGCTCTCGGAGTGTCGAGATCATCGTCGAGATAACTGTAAAAGTTCTTCTTGAAGTTCTCATAGTAGTCCTCAAGCTTTTTCTCTTCTTCACTTAATTCCTCATCAGCCTCGACCTCTCTTAACCTCTCAACCATATTGTATAATGAGTTTAGAGAGGAATTGCTGCTCTCAAGCGAACTCCATTTAAAGTCTATTGGACTCCTATAATGGGAGAAGAGGAACATCAATCTAAGAGCTTCTGGGTCATGCTTCTTGACTATATCCCTGATTAGGATGTAGTTTCCCAAGCTTTTAGACATCTTCTCCCCGCCAACTGTGAGCAATCCTGTATGACACCAATATCTGACAAACGGCTTCTTCCCAGTAGCAGCCTCCGCTTGAGCTATCTCAGCTTCATGATGTGGAAACGTCAGCTCTATTGCTCCTCCATGGATGTCTATTTGCGGGCCGAAGTGTGTTAAGATGATCGCGGTGTCCTCGATATGCCATCCAGGTCTTCCATAACCCCATGGTGAATCCCAGCCTATTTCATCTTTATCACGCTTCTTCCAAAGCGCAAAATCCGCGGGATTTTTCTTCGTCGGATCAGGTTCGATCCTATGAACTAAGAGTTCTTCAGGTCTCTTATGGGAGAGCTTTCCATAATCTTTGAATCGGCTTGTGTCAAAATATACTCCTGTCTCGGTCTCGTATGCGAACCCCTTATCTATTAAGACTTTAATCAAATCCACAATCTCATCGATATACTCTGAAGCCCTAGCATAGAGATTCACGCTCTGGATTCCCAAGGCATCCATATCTTCCATAAAATATCTCTCATATTCCCGGGCGAGTTCTATCGGATTTACTCCCCGTTCTCCTGCACGTCTAATGATCTTATCATCCACATCTGTTATATTCATCAGGTAGAAGACCGAGTAGCCCCTCTCTCTCAAATATCTCGCGATAACGTCATATGCTATATAGGTTCTAGCATGACCTATGTGAGAGTAATCGTAGACGGTGGGGCCGCATACATACATGTACACCCTATTTCCCTTGAGAGGCTTAAACTCCTCGATTCTCCTAGTCATTGTGTTGTAGATTCTCAGCACCTCGCGGACCTCCAAAATAGGAGTGATCGCTTAGAATAAAACTTTAAAATGTCGTTGACCATAGGCTTTAATCCGAGATAAGGTCTTAGAGGAAGTCGGTGTATGGATTTGAGGCTTGAGGATAAGTTGTATTGGAGCAGATTTCTCGGCGGAATAATAATGGGGTTTCTAACGGAATTTTTTAAGCTCTACAAACCCACGATACTTCTGGGAATCTTGGTGGCCGCGCTCGCATACATAATCTCCGCAATAATCCTGAGAGCGATCATGCCATTGAATGTGAGAGAGAAATTGGGAAGGAAGCTGTATATCTCTGGGGCTGGCACATATGCGGTAATGTGGTTGATAACGTTAATTCTTTGTTTTAACCTTTTTGAAGCCACTTAGCCTAAGTTTTCTTAAATTTATGCGGAGTTGGAAGCTTATCGAGCATCTTTATGAAATCAATCCATGCTTGAATAAAATCTGATGGCGGATCATAGAGATCTCTTAACAGCTCCTTAAATGATCTCTCGATGGATCTCTTACTTTCCCCATTCAGAAATTTCTCCCAAACCTTGAAGACATATGAATTCTTATCATCGCTCACATAAGAATAATAGATTCCATATAGCGCCTTATAGTATCCATCATCCTCCGATAACTTATACCTCTTCCTCATATGCTCCAAAGCCTTCTCCGCCCTACTGATCTTTCCGGAGAAGAGGAGGGTGAAGAATTTTTTGATCATCCGCTTCGTCGGCGTATTCCCTTCTCTTCTCATCACTCATTCTGTGTGGGAGCCTCCTAAATTATATTCCGCACATTCTCTACCTTTAGTAGCCCGGCCTTCCTTGGGATCTCATCGCCCGCCTTGGCATTTTGAAAGACTCCTCGACCGGAGCCCCATCTTAAAGTTGCGACCGGCTTCGTTGCCGGGATAGGTCTTCGAGGTCTTACCCGTCGAGCTTTATGCGGCGGGGTTATGGCGATAGGTTTGATCCTCAGGAGCCATGAGAACTACATATCCCACGATCCGGATGGGGAAGCAGTATGTAGCACTTAGGCTTGCGAAGATCATCGTTGATAGATTTAAAGAGCAATTCGGCGGGGACAACTTGTAAAGAAGAGCAGAAAAGTTCTAAAATTCTATCATCTTGATATCCGCTACTATAAACATAGCATATGCGCTTTAATCTGCGCTCTCCAATCATTGTCAAGGTTTTTTCAGCAACAGAACTTGTTGATCAGGCTTCTAAATCTCGCGGTCGCAAGTTCTTATGATTTTTTGTCGTTGAGCTCGATAAGCCATAACAGGATATTAGATTGCATTGCTCGTGGAGTTTACGGGCCCAGCATCTTTCCATTTTAATCGTTTCCGAGAATATTCTGAATCTTGCATTGAATTGAACTATACTATACAAGCACCCTGAACTTTGTCTTTAACCTTGTTAATATAATCGCCTATGCTCTTTAAGGCTTAACAGCATTCATTACCAGCTCTCCCAAAGATCTAGTTCTCACTTACATTTCAATTCTTCTAAGATTCCTCGGAGGAACTTGGATGTCTCTTTAGCTCCTTTTTCTAAATCTAGCATCGGATCTTCGTGTTCGAATGATAGCGTACCTCTGTAACCTATTGACAGTAGTGATTGTACAAGCTTCTTCCAGTCGATAACGCCCTTACCCGGGATCCTAAATCTCCAAGATCTTTCCTTAGATCTCCATCTTCCCGTGGCAAGAAGACCGTTTTCTTTTAATTTCTCGTTATCAAATTCTACGTCTTTTGCATGAACATGGTATATCCTATCACCAAATCTCTCTATAATTATCATCGGGTCCATTAACTGCCAAACATAGTGTGATGGGTCAAAATTGAGCCCTATAGTTCTTGATGGAATTTCCTTAAACATTCGAGTTACCGTTTGAGTATTATAAACGAGGTGTCCAAAATGAGCCTCAATAGCTATTTTTACGTCATGGTTTGTCGCATGATCCACTAAATAGCCCCAAACTTCCTTAAATTCTGCCCAAGCTTTTTCCAACTCGTCCATGTTTGATTCAGGATGTGGATAGAATATGTTGAATGGATGCTGCATTCCTGAGAAAGTAACTACGATTGGAACATCTAGTAAGGAAGCTGCTTCGATTGTTTTCATAAAGTTATCATTATATCTTTTCCGAAGCTCTTTATCTGGATGGAGGTGATTATAATGTGCTGCCAACGCCGTTATCTCTAAACCATATTTTTCTGCTATTCTTCTAACTTCTCCCGCTCCCCCAGATAGCACACGATTAATATCTAAGTGACGCTTTGCAGATAACTCTACACCGTCATAACCTAGTTCGATAATGTATGCAGCCATCTTCTCGGACCAAGTCCACTTTTTAGCCTCTTCAGGAGGTAGTTTATATGAAAAGACGTTCGTAAGTAAACTGATTCTCATCTCTCGTTGAGGTTAAATGCTGGAAAGGAATTAATAAATTTTATTTTAAACTTGAAGGGAGTACGAGATGAATAGAAAGTTGTTCAAAACAATTATATATAACTGTATGATCTAGAGATAGACTTGTTTAATTAAAGAGAGTAGTTCACAGAGAGAGTCCACTATTAAATCTGGAGTAACACCAAGTTCTGATGTTCTGAGCCTGTGTTGGTGCTTTAACAAAATTGAACGAACACCAGCATTTCTAGCTGTTAGAACATCGAACGGGGAATCTCCTACACAGACTGCTGCAGAGGCATTTACTCTTAGTCTCTCTAAGATGTAAATTAGCATGTCTGGATAAGGCTTCCCTTTCTCAGCGTACTCTCTTCCAGCGATCACATCGAAAAAACCTCTTATACCGAAAAAATTTAGATTTCCTCTATCCGTTTAATGGGATTTGAAGATGCTATAGCAACTTAAATCCTTCCTCTTTAAGTATGAGAGTAACTCTTTCGCGCATTGATTCATTCATGACTATGCCTCCATAATAAGTAGTCCGGCTGTAAATACGTCTCCAAGACCTACCGTCGCAATCGGGTTTCTGACAACTTTAGCGGGAGTATAAGTTAAAATGAAATTCCCCCCGTCGAATATACCACTCTTTTCGAAGCTCTCGGCTTCTGAATAAGAATACTTCCTAAGATACTCGGAAAGTAATCTCCTTTGTTCAAGTCCTATAATGCTGTCCTCCAGCTTAAGAGCTTTCTCGGCAATCTCGCTAATACTACAAAATCTTCCAGTTACTGCGAGAGCGGCTGCTGTTAAACATCCAAAAATTAAACCTCTAAGTTCGTTAACAGGTTCTACACCGAATTGTTTGGAGAGTATGCTCATTGCAAAATCTTTTGTATGCAGGGTCACGCGCTTAAATTCGAATTCTTCATAAAGTTTTAGTAACATTTTAAAGAGATTAATTGCGCTTAGAGATCCCTGATATTTTTCTGCTTCCTTTAATTCATAAGCCTCAAGTATTAATGGTAGCTCAACCTCATTCATTCCTACGGCGTCTATAACACCATTTATTCTATCGAAAACGATTCTAATGAGAGCAGGATCGTGCATGAAACCATGTTCGTAATGCACCTTGATGCTCGGATTTGCATCCTTCCAAGAGCGTATTAATGCTATTGTTCTATCCACGTGCTCAGAGGGTGTTGAGCCATCGTTATACGTCTTTTTTAATAAATGATATCCACTTGCGATAGCATAATTGGATTTTTTAGCGAGTTCTTTTGCCGCTTTTTCAAAATCATCTTTGAAAAACAGCTTAGAACATAGTTCATCGAATGTTGCTATGAGCCTTAAGGGGGCAGAAGTTTTATGATAAAAGCTCCCCACCTTTACGGTGAAGCCTGATGGAA
Source organism: Nitrososphaerota archaeon (assembly GCA_021159365.1). Taxonomy (GTDB): domain Archaea; phylum Thermoproteota; class Nitrososphaeria_A; order Caldarchaeales; family Wolframiiraptoraceae; genus AUK039. The sequence continues at coordinate 41,204 of JAGGRY010000049.1, forward strand.
TTTCAAACGCCCAATGAATTAGATCTTTCTCTTCAGGTTTAACAGCTTCCAATGGATGTTTCAATATGATCTCCTCATCCTTTTGTATGGGGACGTATATGTTCTTGAAATCGGCATAGATCTCTGCTTGAGCTCTCGATATACTTGGAATAGAGATGTAAATTTTTCTAACCCCGAACTTCGCAAGTTGATATGCTATATTCCCCGCTTGTCCTCCAATTCTCATTTGACACCCTTTAAAATTCATTTTAATCCAATTATTAACTTCAGGATTTTCTAGAATCCATTCGGCCGTCTTCTCCTCATGTATCACATATAAAAGACAAGCTATCAGATCTTCAGGGGATGTTATGATGGTTGGAGGAATCTCCGTGAAACCTGCTGCCTTATCTTTATAAGTACTTTGAATTATGTTCACCAGCTCATTCTCAGTCAACTTATGAATGGCATCAATATTTACATTAAAGGCGCATATAACTCCATCTATTTCCCGTATCTTTTTCTCAACTTTACTCATAAGGTCCTTATTCATATTCTTTCACCTCTTTCAATAGAACTGCTGCGGCGCCATAAAGTACTATATTTTCACCTAATGGAGTTGGTAGGATTTCTGGAATGCGATTCGAGGCATAATTTTTGATATATGGTATCATCTTGTTTAGGGTAAGTTCAACGTTGTGGAGGATGATCGAGCCGCCGAGCGTTATTACGTCTGGATTATAAGCATTGATAACTTGACCCACTCCGGCAGCGTTTATTACTGCTAGGTTCTCAACTATTTTTAGAGCATCCGCGTCACCCTTCTTGGCACAATCGTAAAGGATCTTTGCCGATAGATTTTTTAGACCATTGCTCATCTTAAATAAGAGAGAATTTTCCTTAATTACGAGTTCTCCTGATTCTACTAAGTATTTTATGTAGTTTGGAATTCCCGCTCCAGAACTGTAAGCTTGCCAGTGCCCATATCTCCCACATCCACACCGCAATTTTCCACGATAATCAATTAGTAAGCATCCAATCTCTCCAGCATTTCCGTCCGCCCCCATAAGTAGTCTACCATCTTCCACTATTCCCCCTCCTATTCCGGTACTGATTGTGATGAAGACTAGTGTTTTTATCTTCTTTGTTCTCCCAATACCGAACAGCCATTCTCCTAATGTTGCAGCATTTGCGTCATTCATCAAGGCAGTGGGGATCTTAAACGACTCCTTAAGAGGCTCTTCTATGGGGACGAAATCGTAAGGTATGTTAACCGCGCGTGCAATCCCTCCTCTTCTTAAGTCTAAAGGACCTGGAGCGCCCACCCCTATTCCCATGACTTTATTCAGATCCACCTTTGTCAGGGCTAAGAGTTTCCTGACGATATTAACGACTTGGTCTGAAATTATATTAGGGCCTTTGGAAACTAACGTCTTCTCGGATATCTTTTTCAAAAGTTTTAGTCTTTCAATATCTACTAACGCGGCCCTCAGATTACTTGCCCCCAGATCTATGGCAACAATATACTTTTTAATCACAAATTTTTATCATCAAATCCCTGTATAAAAATCTTAAGCAAGAATCAAATGTTCTCACCTGGAACAGTAGCTTTAAGGGTCTCCGATAATTACCAGCAGACTAAAACTTAAAGTAAGTTCGGCCGTTTTTACATCGACTTTTTCTGGAGATTTACTTCTTAGCAATTTAATCCCTTTTGAGATTGTAAGCAAGGCGAGTAAGCTAGTGAGTGATAGTATTTCAAAAATTACGAGTAATATCAGCAATAAGTATGCGAGAGTGAGCAGAAGTACGTAAAGCATAGACGCAGCCGCATATCCTAAGATCATGGCTAGTGTTTTAGCCTTCTTCTTTAAATCGTTTTTGAAGTCTCTGATATTGTTTGCTAAAAGTACGGCAGAAACCAGTAAACCGACTGAAATAGAAGCCAAAACCGCATTGAGATCCAGACATCCCGTTAACGTATAGTATGTGCCTGAGACAATTAAAGATCCCCATATAGCGAAGACCACGAATTCCCCTAATGGTCTCTTCTTAAGCCTGAAAGGCTTCACATTATAGAAGAGACCTGGCATGACGCCTAAACTGGCAAAGGCTTGTGACCAGTAACCCTCTAACTGAGGTCAAGTATGCTGCGGTGACCACGCCTACGCCGTAAAGAACCAGAACTACCTTTTTTAATTGATGTTCCTTAATAGTTCCCGATATGATTGGATGCTGCCTAAATCGTAAACTCTCGATAGTGTCAACCGTACTTTACGTCAAGCAGATCGTTTAATATATTAGACGCTGCATGGACCGATATAAGACCACACAATCAGGATAATATAATTTGCAAGACCCGATCCGAACTGCGAGAACGAACCCTTAGCCACATGGAAACTGGCGTTATAAAAATGATCAAGGACGAGTAACCGTTATCTATAGTCTGACTTTCTGCATCATGGCACTACTTTTTGTGGAATTCAACTTATTTCCGTGCAAGCCATTTCACGCATTGATACCAGAATTTCGGATAATATTCCCATTTAACGAACGCAGTACCCCAATGTGGTGCTAAGTCTGATGTGAATGCCAACGATCTCCCATCCCCAAATTCCCATACCGCTATGAATGGATCCCCATTGATCTCAGCTAGTAGTTCAGCACCATCTTTGAGCTTAACTCTATTATATCCTAGGAATTGCGGCCAGTCTGAAGGTATATCCTTTAGGATTTCATGCTGAGGCTTTAGGATTCTTGGTGATGCTCCTTCAGGCGTTTCAACGCGATCATCCCATTGACTTATCTCGACAGGCAGCGCTTCTTCAACCGGAGTTCCATGATATTTAGCTATACCTAGTTCCCCTGCAAATGAATACCATCCCCCAGCCATTATTAGACCTCCTCCAGATCTCACGTAATCACGTATTGTTACGAGCCTATTGGGTCCCATAGGCACTTTGAAGAGCTCAGGATATAGGATGAGGCTATTGCTTCCAATGTCGCTTAGGACAACGACATCAAACTTCTTGAGCTCTTCAACCGTTTTTGGAAATTTGTGAAAAGCAACATAATTAGGCATGTGAACTATCTCGACATCCTTAAATTTAGAGAGACTTTCTCTGAACCACCTACCAAAATCTTGATAACCACCTAAATGGAAGATATCAAAACCCTTTATATTCAATTGGAGCGTTACCCAACCCTCGCCAGCGAACAGGACTTTAATCATGGTGGTTATTATCCCCGTTTGGATATATAAGCTTTTTCCTAAGTTAGCTTAGGATCTTTGGAATTTTTATCCCTTAATAGCTCCGGCCATAAGGCCCTTAATCACTAGTTTCGTTGCAAATATATAGAATATGGCGACTGGGATCGCTCCTATCACTGCTCCCGCCATTTGCACGTTCCAAGCAGCTAAGGTTGTTCCTTTAAGATTTGCTATCGCAACTGTCACGAGCTGAGAAGCTCTTCCTCTGCCCAGTACAAGCGCGAAAAGAAATTCATTCCATATGTTTGTAAATTGGAAAATGGAAACCACGGCAAATCCCGGCAACGAGAGCGGTAATAGGATGCTTCGATACAGCGTTGTCAGGCTGGCTCCATCAACTTCCGCGCTATCTAATATTTCCTTAGGTATGGATTCATAATAATTCTTGAACAATAACGTCGTAATTGGCATTCCATATGCGACATGAGTTAACACCAGACCCGCTATTGTGCTGTATAGACCTATGTCTGCTAAAAACTTCACCAAGGGAATAAGTACAGCCTGAGGTGGCACGTAGAATCCTAAGACGATCAAGAAGAGCAGCAGGTCTTTATATTTAAATTTAGCTCTATAAAATCCCAGCCCGGAGATAGAACCCAAAAATGTCGAGATCAGCGTGGCCGGTACGGTCATTTTGATGCTATTGAAGAACGGCTCTGAGATTTTCTCCCAAGCTTGAAGATAAGAGTTGAAATAAAGTCTACGGGCTGGAGCTACAGGCCCCCATATGAGATCTTCAGGAGATTTAAGTGACACATTGACCATAGTATACAGAGGTAGAAGATACAGCGTGCATGCGATTATGGTGATTAAATATGCAAAGATTCTTCCCTTATCCATGTTTTCACCTTCTTCTAGAGAGTAGGAGGAAGGGGATCATGATAGCGAGAGCTATGATAAAGATCACCGTCCCTATACTCGCTCCATAGGCAAATAAGTTCTGGTTAAAGGTCATCCTATACATGTACGTCGCTAAGACCTCGGAAGACAGTGCAGGTCCACCTCCCGTTAATAGGTATACGAGGTCAAACACCCTTAGGGCGTAAAACAATAATATTGTCAGCACGCCTATAGTCTCACCTTTTAGCTGGGGAACTATGATATGTCTATATATATTAAATCTCGAAGCACCGTCTATTTCGGCCGCCTCTATGTGCTCTTGTGGAATAGACCTGATTCCAGAATAGTATATTATTGTGACATACCCTGAGAATTGCCAGATATATACTAATAGAATGCACCATAGAGATTGCTCGGTGGAGGTTATCCAGGGTTGGCATAGGAAGTCTAAGTGCAATAGCCTAAGCAAAGAATTTATCGTTCCTTGTTCGGGTGAAAACATCCAAGTCCACATAGTGGCGCTTATCACGAAGGAGAAGGATAATGGAAGTAGAAATATTGTTCGAAATATGCTTGTCCCTTTAAGCTCCAAGCACAAAAGTATTGCGGTGATCAGCCCTATGAGCATAGTTAGCGGTATAAACGTGACCGCTAATAGGAAAGTGTTTATCAAAGCTTTTTGAGCTATGGGATCATTTATTAATTTTAGATAATTTTCAAGCCCGACGAACCTGATGCTGGTTACAAGACCCCTCCAATCCGTTAAAGAAATCGATACATTCCATGCAGAGAAAGCATATACAAATATCCCAACAAGGACTGTTGCAGGAAGAATAAATAAGAAAATTTGAAGGTTGCCGTATCTCGCCATTTTTCCATAAGCACCTACTACTTCACCGTAATTATTCCAATGGTTTTGGATAAATTTCACGATACGCTGTATCTAAAGCCGCAACTGTCTTATCGATGTTAAATGATGTTACAAATTCTTCCAGTATCTCGCCACACTTGTCAAGCCATGCTTCAACGACACCGTGCCCACCTACAACGATCTTATGGCCCCTAATGTACTTGATTATTCTCCGCTGCATGGGGTCAAATCTATCCAGAGGAACATCCGTTCTAGGTGGAGTCGCTCCCTTAATTACACAGAAATCCTCCTGAGCCTTTGCTGTGGAAAGAAGCTTTACCCATGCCTTGGCATACGTGGGATGCGGAGCTCCTTTACATACGCCGAACGAGTCCCCATGGACTATACTTGCTCCCTCTGTGCCTGGAGCTGGTTGCCATCCGAAGTCCACGTCTGGCTTCCATCCGGAGGCCATAAAGTGTCCTTTCTGCCAGTCTCCCATGTAGTTAAATACGGCTTTATCAGCCATTAGGAGTTTTCCTGCTTCATCCCAAGTCAGTGCTCCGAAGTCCGGGTTAACGTAGTTCTTCCAGAGAGTCTCCATATTTTTCAGAGCATCCTTAACAGCTGGATCTGTTGCTGGATGCGCTCTTCCGTAATTAAAGTCATTGACGTAATCTGGTCCTCCGTTAGGTGAGGCCATCATGAACCACTCGAGTATGTAGTTAAGCCAGAACCTCTGGCCGCCGACTGTTCCGAACGCAAAGGGAATATATCCGGCAGATTTTATTTTTTCGCATGCCTTGAAGAAGTCATCCACGGTTTCGATAGGCACCTCTATCCCTATCTTGTTAACCAACTTGAGGTTGTACCATATATTACTGTCTCTATGAATGTTCAAGGGCATGACGTAGTAATGATCGCCGACCTTGGCCCAGCTCTTCAGAGTCTCTGGAACGGGAAGTCCCTCCCACACATCGTCTATAGGCTCCAAGAACTTCGCCCAAGATTGTATCATGCCAGGTCCATATGTTATCTGGCACGTGTCTGGAGGCTGTCCAGCGAGTAGCATCGCTTTGACAGCGGCTCTCATGACAGCTCCGCCGCCACCAGCGGCTGGGTTATCGATTATCTCTACATCAGGATACTTCTCCTTGAATAGCTTATAAACGGCATCTATCGCTTCACGCTCCCCTCCCGCAGTCCACCAGTGATAGATGGCGAGCTTCTTTTCTTCAGGCTTTTTAGGTGGTGCACGAGTTGCATAATATATGCCAGTTCCTATTCCGGCGGCGGCAATAGCAGCTCCCACACCGATCGCT
>JAGGRY010000052.1 GCA_021159365.1 Nitrososphaerota archaeon
ACGAAGCCGTTTAAGAGGATCTATAATGTCGGGGGATTCACGGACGGCGATAGAGCGGCATACTTGGCCTCAGCCCTAAACTTCAGGACGATAATATTGATCGGGATGAATCTCGTCCCAAAGTCTGGAAATGAGGTCGAGGAGAAGAAATTATTCTTCGCGAAGAAGTTGCTTGAGAGGCTCGCCTCAACGGCTCCAGGAAGATTCTATAATGCTACAGGTGGAAAAAGAGTTGAGATAAGAGGCTTTCAAGCAACTAGCTTCAGAGAGCTTGATGAGATCTTCAGGTGACGATACTTCATTATCAAGATATGTGCTCTCATTACACATGTCCCCGTTTAATGCATATTGTTCACATAATGATTCACCTGAACATAGGGTTGATGGATGTTCAGGTTGGAGCTCATAAAGATGTCGTGAAGTATTGGCCACCTCTAAAGAGGATCTCGCTAGATCGGCCTTGTTAAGCCTTAAATTTCAGAGTTGTTCAAGTGAATTCGGGACGTGGTGATGGTATACCAAATTCTTTAGCCCGTAATGGGCTTCTCTCAAAGATGGATACTTATAGGATCGATTATGAGGTGATATGGGAATGGCGTTAGCGGGTAGATATGATCCTCTAAGAGTTGAGGAGGAGATTCAAAGATTCTGGGCCGAGAATAAAATAATGGAAAAGGTCTTCAAGATGAATGAGGGAGCACCGATCTTCGCGTTCCTCGAAGGTCCACCGACCGCAAACGGATACATGCACGTTGGCCACGCACGTGGAAGAATCTACAAGGACATAATTCTGAGATTTCAGGGAATGAATGGATTATATGTTTGGAGGAGGGGTGGATGGGATTGCCTCGGGCTCCCAACCGAGCTTGAGGTTGAGAAAAAGCTTGGATTCAAGTCTAAGAAGGATGTCGAGAAATTCGGATTAGATAAATTCGTTGAAGAAGCTCATAGGCTCGTCGATCATTACATCGATCACTGGAGAAAGGCTTCAGAAAGGCTCGCGGTTTGGCTCGACTACGACAACGCATACGAGACCAGGAAAGAATACTATATTGAACATGTCTGGTGGTTGATAAAGAAAGCGTATGAGAATGGAGATTTAATCGAGAGCTTCAAGGTTGTCCCGGTCTGCCCAAGCTGTGAAACTCCTTTAAGCAGTCATGAAGTTGCGCAAGGATATAAGGAAGTTGAGGATCCATCGATCCACGTAAAGTTCCCGATCAAGGATTCAGATAACCTCTACATAGTGATCTGGACGACTACTCCATGGACCCTCGTGGCAAATGAAGCTGTCGCCGTAAACCCATATGAAGAGTATGTTAGAGTTAGGGTTAATGGAGGAGAGGAGTGGATTCTCGCAAGCAAGCTAATGGTCCACGTCTTAGCCGCTCTAGACATCTCGAGATATGAGGTCATAGACAGGTTTAAGGGATCATCGATAGTAGGCTTAAAATACATCCATCCATTAATCGAGAAGGTTCCAGCCCATAGCTCTCATAAGCCTCCAGCTCATACGGTGATCTCAGCCGAATTCGTCACGATGGAAGAAGGAACTGGATGCGTTCACGTAGCTCCAGCTCATGGCCCAGAAGACTTCGACGTCGGCAAGAAAATAGGTCTCCCAATCTTCAATCCAGTTGGATCCAACGGGGTCTTCACGGAAGATGGCGGAGAATTCTCTGGAAAAGATTTCAGGGAAGTTGCCAGACTTGTGATGGATTATCTGAAGGAGAAGGGATTGTTGTTAAAGGAAGATAAGATAAAACATATGTATCCCCATTGTTGGAGATGTGGATCACCATTAATCTATCTCGCCAGCAAACAGTGGTTCCTAAAGGTTGATAGGATTAAGCCCTTGATGATTGAGGGGAATAAGAAGGTTAAGTGGAGGCCTCCATGGGCAGGTGAATACAGGTTTGGAGATTGGCTTGAAAATGCGGAAGACTGGTGCATAACTAGAACGAAGATTTGGGGAACGCCTTTACCGATCTGGAGATGTGAGAAATGCGGTGAAATAAAGATCGTCGGGAGCAGGAAAGAGCTTGAATCAGCTGAGGTTAAGCCGAAGAATCTGAAGCTCCTTAGGCCGTGGATAGATCAGGTGATCTTCAGATGTCCGAAATGTGGAGGATCGATGAAGAGGGAGATATTCGTCTTAGATACTTGGCTGGATTCAGGGATGGCTCACACGGCGAGTATAGATGGGCTGAGAAATAAGGAGTTGTTCAAAAAACTCTTCCCATACGACTTCATAACCGAGGCAATAGATCAAACCCGTGGATGGTTCTATACACTTCTCTTCACCTCAACCCTACTCTACGGGCAGCCACCATACAAGACCGTTCTAAATCAAGGCCATGTCATGGACGCTGAAGGGAAGAAGATGAGCAAGAGCAAGGGAAATGTGATCTGGGCCATGGATGTGATGAAGAGATATGGCGCCGATCCGGTCAGATTATATCTCTCGGTTAAGGCTGCTCCATGGGAGAACATGAACTTCGTCGAATCGGAAGTCGATCAGGTCATCCAAGACTTAAACATACTTTGGAACGTCTTCTCCTTCGCCCTAACCTACTTTAAGCTCGACAAATTTGATCCAGAGAGGATAACCGTAGAGTCTATCTGGAGGCATCTAAGACCTGAGGATAGATGGATAATCTCGAAGATCAATAGCTTGACGAGGTTTGTGACAAGCTCTCTCAAATCCTTAAACATACATTCAGCCGTGAGAGCCTTGAGATCCTTTATAGTCGATGACTTGAGCAGAGTATATGTCAGGGCCATTAGGAGGAGAGTTTGGATAGAAGAGGAGACCTGGGATAAGCTCGCGGTCTACGCAACCCTATATTATGTCTTGAGGAGGCTCACCTTAATCTCCGCCCCAATAATCCCATATCTCGCCGAGAAGCTCTTCCAAAACCTGAGGCTTAAAGATGATCCAGAAAGCGTTCACTTAACCAAGTGGCCAAAGGTAGATAGTGGATTCATCGACGAGGAGCTTGAAGATGAGATGGAAATAGCAAAATGCACGATCTCCGAGACCCTCCATTTAAGGCAGAAGCATGGGAGGAAGCTTAGATGGCCTGTGAAGTCCGTAATCCTCTCGCCGCTAAGCCCCAGATCTAAGAAGGCCTTAGAGTCGCTGAGAGATTTCATCAAATCGCAAGTGAACGCCTTAGAGTTAAAGGTATTAGACGTTGGAGAAAAACCGCAGGGAACGAAATTAATTGTTAAACCTGTTTATGAGAGACTTGGCCCGAAGCTTGGGAAAGATTTAACGGAAGTTGTCGAGCGATTAAAGCAGATTGACGGAGAAGAGGTTCAAAGAGAGCTATCCACTGGCGGATCGTTCAAGCTCATGTTAGGCGGTGGAAAGCTCGTTGAGTTAGTCGAGGGCGACGTGGTCTTCGAAGAAACGCTTCCAGAAAACTTGGCCGGCGAGAAGGGAAGATTTACAGAGATATATCTAGATTTGACCGAGACGAGGGAGATAGTTGCTCAATCACTCGCCAAGGAAGTTATCAGGAGAATTCAGATAATGAGGAAGGAGATGGATTTGATGGTCTCAGACTACATCGACACAGAGCTTATGCTCGAAAATGAGGAAAAGGTGAAGCTACTTGAATTAATGAGAGATTTCATCAAGGAAGAGACGAGATCTAAGCAATTGAAGATAATTGTTGGAAGAGGCGAGGCGAAGGGATATGTCAAGGATTGGACGATAGAGGGAGAAAAGGTGACAATTGCTTTGAGGAAGGCATAAAATTGTCTCTAGAATATTATATCAAGAACATCTTCGGAAAACTCGATGAAGACCATTTCAAGGTGCTGAGGGCCATCGAGATGAATCTCCAGACGAGAGAAGTGGTCCCAGTAGAGATCATAGGGAGGATTACCGGATTCGGATGGAGAGTTGAAAAACTATTGAAGAAGCTGCATGAATACAGGCTTATCTGGGCTCCCAGAGGGGTGACAAGAGGCTATGCATTAAATTATTATGGGATGGATTTACTCGCCCTAAAATCGCTGGTCGATAGAAACGTGATCGCGAGCTTCGGCAAGCCTCTTGGAGTTGGAAAAGAAGCAGATGTCTATGATGCACTTTCACCGGATGGCATGAGATTGGCCGTGAAGTTCTTTAGAATAGGGAGGACGAGCTTCAGGGGATATGAGAAGCATAGAACAGCTCTAATGACGGCCCACACTTACATGCTCGCATCGATAAGGGCTGCTGCCAGAGAATATCAGGCTTTAAAGATCCTCCATCCGAAGGGCGTCGCCGTCCCAAAGCCGATTGCGAGGAATAGACATGTAATCGTGACCGAGGTATTCTATGGGATAGAGATTTCATCAACCTCATATATCGAGAATCCTGTTGAGGTGTTATGCGAGATAATTAAGAATCTAAAATTGGCCTATGACGCGGGAGTGGTTCACAGCGATCTAAGCGTGTATAACATCTTGATGACGCCTGAGCAGAAGATCTTGATAATAGATTGGCCTCAATGGGTTGATCCAAAACATCCGATGGCTCAAAGATACATGATTAGAGATATGAGGAATCTTTTGAAGTTCTTTAGGAGAAAGTGGAATGTCTTGGAATTACCTATGGAATGTCAGAGGCTTATTAAGGATCTTTGCGGAGAAACATTTAATACCTTAGTAGGTGAATCTAGATCGAAAGGGATGAGTGGATGACCCCCTTAATGCTCGTAGGCGTGATCATAAGCATTATAGGAGTCTCAATCGCTCTAGGGGTCACCTTCTATTATCTCAGCTTACCGCTAGAAGCACCCTTTAGAAAATTTCTCGATTCAACCTTGATGGGAATGCCATACCTACTATACTTCGTTATAGTTGGTGGAATTTTGAGCGGAGTAGGTCTCCTAATATATGTGAGAGCTGTTAGGAGCGGAGTGACCATAACTCATGGAAGACGTAGGTCAATGGCCTTAAGTAGACCTGCTACTAGAAGACCTGTAACCGGTCCTCCAACTCAGGTGCAAAAACCCACGGGAGTGGCCACAGGTCCAGACATAGTTGAAGAGATAGAAAAGGAGATTGAAGAGATCGTTAAGTCATCTTCAGAAGTCTCTGAAACTGTAGAAGAGAAACCTGTGGCTGAGGTTGTTGAAGAAGAACGGCAACCGTTAGTGAAGGTGATTTCGAGGGCAAGTGATATGGTTTGCCCGCATTGCGGAACCCTTAATCCAATAGGATCTAAGAAATGTTCCAGCTGTGGAAAGAAATTCTATGAACCTGATGATCCCAGCAGATCTTGTCCAGTATGCGGCGCTCCTCTAAAGTTGTCGAAAAGAATCTCAGAAAAATTATTCGTATGCGGGATATGCTTCTCAGAACTTGAGATTGCTCCGGAGCTTCAGAAAAGCTTAAAATTATGATAAACTTCCTCATGGTGAACGAAGTTGACGCCTTCTCAATCAACTTCCTTGAACATGGGTAAGAGGCCTCTCATGATGGTCACCAAATATATAAACCGAGTGATCAGGGTGAGGCTGAAGAACGATCTAGTCTATGAGGGAGTCATGATAGACTGTGATGGATACATGAATCTGGTGATCGAGAAAGCCGTCGAATATGAGGGCGAGGGAAGGAAAGCGACCTATCCGAGGATCCTGATAAGGGGAAACAACATCATGTACATCCAGCTCCTGCCCATGCTCGGAGAGTAGATAACTCACTTCACAACCGGTGTATCGTGAAGTTTTCCTTAAATATGGTTTAGTTAAATCCAGATAAGGGTTCTAACATGATGAAGCCGAGTATAGTTGTTGAGAGAATAGATAGGATTCCAGTGAAGGATCAGCATACGGAGCTCGTTGAGAGAAAGGGATTAGGACACCCGGATTACATAATAGACTCAGCATGTGAATGCGCGAGTAGAGCGCTCTCAAGATATTATCTTGAACATTATGGCAAGATCCTACATCACAATCTCGACAAGGGTTTGCTCGTTGGAGGCGAATCGAAGGTTTGGTTCGGCGGAGGAGTTGTTGAGACACCTATCTATATCCTGATCGCTGGAAGGGCAACGACCAAGATTTCTCATGAAGATGGATTCGAGGAGATCCCTTACAGGGAGCTGATCGAGGAAGAGGTCAAGAACTTCATCAGGAGAAGTTTTAGATTCCTTGATCCCGAAAAGCATGTGGTCATAGATACGAAGATTAGGAGTGGAAGCATGGATCTCAAAAAAGTGGTTGAAAGCGAGGCGAGCGTCCCAAGGGCAAATGATACCTCATATGGAGTGGGTTATGCTCCGCTAACCCCGCTTGAGAGGCTTGTATACGAGGTTGAGAAAGGAGTGAATTCGATCGGATTCAAGAGCAGGGTTCCTGAAAGCGGAGAAGATTGTAAGGTTATGGGAGTAAGGCTTGGAAAGAGATACATCGTGACTGTAGCGGATAGCATAATAGCTTCACTCACTCCAGACCTCGACCACTATCTCGCAGTCAAGGAAGAGATTAAGGAAGAAGTTTTGAGAACCGCTGACCGAGTTTTAGGAGGCGAACATGAGGGAGTCGAAGTCTATGTCAATGCGGCTGATAGGCCTGAAGAGGGAATAGTCTACTTGACCGTTACTGGAACATCTGCTGAGAGCGGAGACGATGGAAACACTGGTAGAGGAAATAGAGCTAATGGGCTGATAACTCCGAATAGGCAGATGTCTCTCGAAGCCACTGCGGGAAAGAATGCTAGAGCCCATGTCGGAAAACTCTATAATGTCGCGGCGAGGATGATCGCCGAGAGAATCTATAACGAGGTTAAAGACTTGGATGAAGTATATGTGAGGATGCTGAGCCAAATAGGCAGACCTGTAGACAGCCCACTCCTAATCTCAATTCAATATATAGCGAAGAGCGGCGCCGATGAGAATACTCTTGCATATGAGGCGGCTGAGATAGCTAGAGATGAAGTGAGGAAGATGATGGAGCTTCAGGAATTGATCTTAGAGCAGAAGGTCTCATTATTTTAAGAATCTTTCTAAACCCTTACCCTCCCTCAAGATCTCTGCACATCTCCTAGGACTTAATGCTTTGAACTCAATTCCATATAACTCCAATTCCCTCGCAGCGGATCTTTGAACGCCTGGAGCAACTATTATCGCCCTCGGCCTCTTTCCAAATTCTTCCTCAATCTTCTCAACATATCTCACCAACTGCTTTACATCCTCCGATGTAGCGTTTCTCCTCTTAATCTCCACAACTACAAGTCTACCTGCTGAATCAACTCCAAAGATATCTATGAACCCAATGTCTCCTGCCTTCCGTTCACGTTCAATAGGTTTGAATCCATCCTCTATGATCGATGGCTTCATCAAGATAGCTTTTCGCATATCCTCCTCGGTTGCATACATGGCGAACTCGGCTTCATCCCTGAGCTTATACGAGCTAACATCATAGATCTTCGAGAAGATTATCCTCAGGATCTCTCTAGGCTTAACTCTCCTCGCCTCGATCACAAGCCTATCATCTAAAAGCACCTCAATCTTCGAGCCTGGAGGCTGCCAATTCACGGGCTCATAACCGGTTGGCCTATGAATGAGAACGCTCCCATCCGGCTTAATCATGAGGACGCGGTCTCCAGATCCGAGAGTTGATGAAGCCCTACCCTCATAGTTGACTTCCATCCTGCCAACGATCACCAAAAACTCCTTGGATCTGATCGCCATCCTAATTCTCTCAGCAGCTTCAGCTAGATTCAAGCGATCTTCACCATCCCTTGGGAAGATATACTTGGGGTCTTAAACGGCTTTCGCTGAGCATCATAAGGCTCCTTTAAGGCTAGACCGATGACATCGAAACCTGCTCCAAGGTTTGCGGAAGTCGCGGGCGCCTTAATCCTCATCGATCTCTCTTACGAGGGTAGATAATAAGTGAAAAATTTTCCAAGCCCCATCTATTCCATCCAACCAGTTATTCGCATCCGCGAACTTTTCAAGTCATATAAACTTTTAGCCGATGCTGATGAATACTCGATGAAAGACGAATGAGTTTAGAAGTGGAAATTAGAGAATTGTTAAGGAGAGACGATGAGTTAAGTAAGCTAAAGATCGACATCTTAAGAGCTCTAGTAGTCTTCAATGGAATATCTTGGATGAGCGAGTTGATCCCCGACATCGTGAAGATACATAATTATTCAATCGATTATCTACCAACTGATGATATGGTTGATGAAGCGCTTCGACAGCTTGAGGCCGCGGGGTTTATATCAATCGAGCCTAGGATGAGAGGCGGGTTCCTGGCCAGAGAAGTTTACGTAGATAGGCTGATCAGACTTAAGGACTTAAGAGCCGTCAAGGATGCGTTGGCCCACGATAAGGTTTACAAGGATTATTTATCCCGGCAAATGGAGACCTTGTGGAAGATCTAGGAGAACGCTAACACAGAGGAACCCAACATTTTTGATTCTAAACCTCGTCTAACGCTTTTCGAAGAAATCAAACTGAATAGTTTACCAGCCCGGGAGGGGATTTGAACCCCTGTAGAGCGGGTCTGCAGCCCGCCGCCTAGCCGCTCGGCCACCCGGGCATTCTCTCGGTATTTTCTTTGAGATTTTGGATTATTGAGTTTTACGTGGTTCTTTAAAAGTAAGTTGAGGCAGGTTTGTTCCGGGGATTGGGGTGGCTAGAAGCGTCTTAAATCTGCTGAGGAATAGGAAGAGTATTAGGATTTTTAGGCCATCGACGATCTCGGAAGAGGTTTTAAGGCTTATCATAGAGGCTGGGGTTAGGGCTCCGACCTATCTACAATCCTATACGATAATTCAGGTCAAGGACGAGGAGAAGAAAGAAGAGTTGGCGAAACTATGTAATGAGAAGATCGTTAAGAATGCTTCAGCAATTCTCCTGATATGTGCGGATCTGCATCGGACAAGGATCCTCTTGGACATGTTGGGTCATGAACACGTACTTCGATCGGATAAGCATCCCATAGAATCAATTCTCGCAGTCTTCGACGCAGGTCTCGTGGTCGAGAACATGATAATCGCCGCCGAAGCGCTTGGATTAGGCTCCGTAATCCTCGATTGCCCATTAATAGAGTGTAAGAGGTTTTCAGAGCTGTTCGAGTTGCCGAAAGGCGTGACTCCATTAATCCTCCTTTGTATAGGTGAGCGTGGTGAAGTTCCACCGCTCAGACCTAGACTCCCAATAGATCAGATCTTTCACATCGATAAATATGGCGAGGTCTCGGAAGAGAAGCTCAAGGAATATCTCGAAGAGCTTGAGAGACGTATGGAGATCGAGAACTATGTTAGAAAATACGCTGGAATGGACCTGAAATATCTCGATTATCTCAGGCTCAAGACGGAGTTAACCAACGAATCAAAGAAGGTGAACGATGAGATTCAGAAGTTTTTGAAGGAGAACTTGATCAAGACCTAATCATAAATCCTTAATTACCCTCATCTTCACCTCTAATATTAGTGATCGGAGTTGGATGAAAACATCATAGAGATTCTATCGAGCTATGCTAAGATAGTCGACCGCGAGCTTGAGAGATTCATTCCAAGAAGAGTGGATGAACGTGGAATCGAGGAATTTCTGGGGAAGCCCATGTATAGATATGAGGCGAAATCGATAAGCGAGGGGATCCTGAAGCCATTTTGGGATCTACTCGATAGAGGTGGAAAGAGGTGGAGGCCTGCTCTCATGTTGATGGCCTATGAAGCCCTTGGAGGAGAGATCGAGGATATAGCTCCCTTAACAGTGATCCCGGAAGCGATACATAATGGAACTTTAGCCGTCGACGACGTAGAAGATAGAAGCGAGTTCAGGAGAGGTAAACCATGCATCCACAGGATCTATGGAGAGGATATAGCGATAAACATGGGAAACACTATGTATTATCTGCCGATCCTGATCCTCGAAAAACTTGGAATCGATCGAGACAAGAGGCTTAGAATATTAGAAGAGTATGTTAAGACCATGGTTAAGCTTAGCTTTGGACAAGGGATGGATATAGCTTGGCATAGAGGATTGGTTAAGGAAGTAGATGAAGAACAGTATCTTGAGATGACCTTGCTGAAAACGGGAGCCCTTGCCGGATTCTCGGTAGAGATAGCGGCGATAATGGCGGGCGCATCTAGAGAAGTTGAGGAGAATCTGAGGAAATTCGCCGAGCTCGTCGCCGTCGCGTTCCAAATCCAAGATGATGTCTTAAACGTCATCGGAGATGAAGCAAAATATGGTAAGGAGATCGGGGGAGACATCAAGGAAGGAAAAAGAACTTTGATGGTGATCCATGCGTTGAAGAACTTGCCTGAAGCCGATGCGAAGAGGCTTGACGAGATCTTGAACATGCAGACCGAGGATAGATCCCTGATCAAGGAAGCGATAGATCTCCTCAAAAAATCAGGTTCAATAGAGTATGCTAAGGAGGTTTCTAGGAGGCTCGCCGAGGAAGCCATGGAGTCCTTGAAGAAGGCTATACCAGATCCTGTGAAGAGGCGGAAGCTTGAGCTTCTCGCAAAATTCCTGATAACTAGAGAATACTAGCCTTCAAGTAATCCTTAATTCCATCCGAGATTTCAATCAAGATATGAGCGCGGAGATTAGATTTGAGGTCGTTAAGGTGGAGATTCCGGAAGGATGTAATGTGATCTTCGGGATAACCCACTTCATAAAGAGCGTTGAGGACATCTATGAGGCAATAGTGAACACGGTTCCAGGGGCGAAATTTGGATTAGCATTCGCGGAAGCGAGCGGCCCATGTCTGATCAGGCATGAGGGAACCGATGAAGAGCTTCGCAAACTTGCCTCAGAAACTCTCTACAGAATTGGATGCGGCCACACATTCATAATCTATATGAGAGAGATGTATCCGATCAACATAATGCAGAGATTGAAGAATGTTCCAGAGGTTTGCTCGATCCTGGCGGCGACCGCGAATCCATTGCAAGTAATAGTTGCTGAAACAGATCAGGGTAGAGCGGTTGTAGGAGTGATTGATGGATTTAAGCCGAAGGGAATTGAAGGAGATGAAGACATTAAGAAGAGGAGGGAGTTCCTGAGAAAGATAGGATACAAGTTCGGGTAAACTCTGTAAGTGAAGGAAATTTATGAAGTCATGGATTCCGAACTTCATAAGATTACGACTATAAGCGACATAGGCGTCCTAATACTTCCGATGAGGATTATTTGGAGAGTTGCAGGGCTGAAAGCCGAGATACGCAGAGGAATTGGAGTGACGTTTCTGCGGAGCTCTAGATCGCTCAAGTATAGACTTAATAAGTATAGGAAATGTGATGGTTTATGGTGATGAGTGCGGGTATTTCTGAGCCGTGATGAATGATACCCGAACTGACTTTCCAAGCTTAAAGGATAAAAGGAGGCTGTGTCCCCAATAATATAATGGGGCTTTTTTCAAGAAAATTGGGGTCAGCGGCTCCTGCATTAGGCTATGATGACGTCCTATTGAAGCCGAAGTTCTCTGACATAGTTCCGAAAGACGATGTAGATCTGTCCACGAGGATCTCGAGAAATGTTAGGCTTAGGATTCCTGTTGCGAGTTCCCCTATGGATACCGTGACCGAGTCGACGATGGCCATAGCCTTAGCCGAGATGGGAGGGATAGGTATAATCCATAGAAATATGAGCGTTGAGAGACAGGTTGAGGAGGTCAAAGCAGTTAAGGAAAGGAGTTTAATCGTTGGAGCCGCTGTCGGGATATTTGATGAGGAGAGGGTTAAGGCATTGATCGATGCCGGAGTAGATTTAATCGTTATAGACGTGGCTCATGGTCATAGTAGAAATGTCTTGGAGAGCTTAAAGATCTATAAGAGGATCGGAGATGTCGATGTAGTGGCCGGAAACATCGTGACAGCCGAGGCCGCTGAAGACCTCATTGCCGCTGAAGCCGACGGACTTAGGGTTGGGATGGGATCAGGATCAATATGCATAACTAGGGAGGTGAGCGGGGTCGGCGTTCCACAGCTCTCAGCGATCGCATGGGTCTCAGACATTGCATCGAATTACGGTGTCCCCGTGATCGCGGATGGAGGGGTGAAGAGAATTGGAGATATAGTTAAAGCGATAGCAGCTGGAGCGGATTGCGTCATGCTTGGAAGCATGTTTGCTGGAACCGATGAAGCCCCAGGTGAACTTATCGAAAGAGATGGATTCAAGTTTAAGAGATATAGGGGAATGGGCTCCAGGGAAGTGATCCATAAGCTCGATAGATATTCAAAACTCGTTCCCGAAGGGGTCTCAAGCCTAATACCGTATAAAGGGTCTGTTAAAGAGATATTGAGAAACATAATTGGAGGATTAAAAAGCGGGTTCGGATACATCGGCGCCAGAAACATCGATGAAGTGAAGCTCAAGGGGGAATTCGTCTTAGTGACTAGGAGCGAGGGATGGGAGATGAGGTCGAGAAACATATTGATCGAAGATTCATCGCTTAAGGGCCTGATGATAGGATAGGTCGAAAAGTGATCAACAGGGTTCACAGCTTTATGGGTCTCTCAGCTCCGGCCTTAAACTCATAGATCTCAAGTTCTCTAAGAGTCTCTTCGACAACACCTTCTAAGTCATATTCTATCCATATTCTCTGAATCTCTTCAACTTTCACATCGGTCTTAGGATGATATCTTCCCAAGATCGCGCATGGCTCAGGATAATCAATTACCGAGATATCATAGGTTCCGATCTTCTTCGCGAGTTCCGTGGTTTCCTGCTTATCAAATCCTATCAAGGGTCTATAGACTGGATTCTTCGTGAATGCTGAGATGGCGAACATGTTTTGAAGGGTTTGAGATGCGACCTGACCCAGATTATCTCCACTCACAATTCCGAGATAATGATATTTTTCAGAGATTATGTCGGCGAGCTTAAACATATAAGCCCTGTAAGCGATCAATCTAAACTTCTCCGGAATCTCCTGGCATCTCTCCCAAAAGATCCTGAATGGCAGGAGATAGAGCCTCATCCTAAAACAATACTTGACGAGCTTCTCGATGATCTTGGGTATCTTCGAGTTCATGACATCATCGGTCGATGGAAGATTATAGATGTGTAATGAGTCGACGATGCATCCTCTCCTCATCATAAACCATGCGGCAACAGGTGAATCTATTCCACCGGATATTAGGGCCAAAACTTTCCCGGAGACTCCTATCGGTAATCCACCCGGTCCTGAGATCTTTTCATGAGATGCATAGATCCCATCCTCGGTTATCTCGACGATTATCGTCTTCTCAGGATTCTTTAGATCAACTTTTAACCCAAGTCTTGAGGAGATCTTCTCTCCAAGCATTTTTGAGAATTCCATCGAGGTCATGGGAAAGCTCTTATCACTTCTCCTAGTATCGAGCTTGAAGCTCTTCGGATTCACCGTCTCTAACATCTCTATAAGCTTCTCTTCAAATTCGTCGAGATTTTTAGCCTTAATCGCCGGAGCATACCAGACTACTCCGAAAACTCTTCCAATATTCTCCAATAATTGGTCAAGATTAACATCCTCTCTCAACTCTATCACGAATCTTCCCTGAAGTCTCTTAACGTCCACGCCGGTCATCTTTTTCAGATTCCTCAGCAACAGTCTCTCAAAGTATCCTCTTCTACCTCGCTTCAGGGTTACTTCGCCGTAATGTATGACCACTGCATCGTATCGCGGCTTTACAGACATCCATGAAGACGGTTTATGATGAGGTTATTAGGTTTTATGAAGAGCCTTGTTCAAGGATCATCGTTGAAGCTTCATCGAGTCTTAAGGTTCGCTTAACTCTTCCCAGTAAACAATACGGTCTTATGGATTCGATCTCCACCTCAACGAATTTTCCAAACAATCTCCTTCCATTCTCCTTTAAGACGATCGGCTTATAGCTCAAGTTCCTCGCAATTGCTTCGCCTCTCTCCCCGATTTCATCTACTAATGCTATCCCACTCCATCCAATCCATCTCTCCCCAGCTCTTAACGCAGCCTCTCTAGCAACTTCGCTCATCAACTTACTTCTCTTCTTCACCAATCTCGGATCTAATGGTTTCAGCTTCTCAGCGGGGGTTCCAGGTCTTGGAAAGAATCTTGAGAGATTTATCATGTCCGGCCTGATCTCTTCTACCAGCTTAACGGTTTTCTCGAAGTCTTCTTCACCCTCGGTCGGATATCCCACGATTATATCTGTTGATAGGGTTAGGTCTTTAATCCTAGATCTCATGAACGTGACGATCTCCTTAAAGAGCTCAACCGTATATCCTCTATTCATATCCATCAAAACCTTATTCGATCCGGATTGAACTGGTAAGTGGAGAAATCTGAAGATCTTAGGCTTTAGATATGCTTCTGCGAGATCTTCTAATATAGGCTTAAGATAAATGGGATTCATCATCCCAACTCTCACCAAAAATAGTCCATCGATGTTCGAGACGCATTTGACGAGTCTCGGCAGGAGACTTTTACCGGATTCTATTCCATAGCTTCCCATGTCTTGACTCGTCAGCCAAATCTCCTTGACGCCTTCATTAATGGAATCTTCAACTTCTTCAAGGATCATGTTCAGCGGATAGCTCATATAGCTTCCTCTAGTTCTCGCAACTATGCAGAAGCTACATCTTCTCCACCAACATCCCTCGGAGACGGGAATTATCGCCGTGATCGGGTTTCTCCTAACCCTCGGATACTTAAGCTTAATAACATCATCTTCTGATAGGATGCTTTTTCCAGACTCTATTGCCTCGATTATTCTAGTGATAGCTCTAGGGTGAACCAATATGGCCTGAGGCGCAGCTCTTCTAATCTTCTCAGGTTCGCCGGAGGCCATGCAGCCTGCCACTATTAGCTTTTTTCCAAACTGCTTCAGGGAATTTATCCTGTAGAGCATTCTATCGCTCGTCGGCTTCTTAACGACGCATGTAAAGATTATTATGATATCGGCGTCTTCTGGTTTTTTAACGAGGGTATATCCGGCTTGCTTAAGGATTCCTAACGCTATTTCTGAGTCCGCCATATTCGCTGCGCATCCATAAGTCTCTGAATAGACCCTCAATCCAAGGACAGAGTAATAGATGGAAGATTAAAACATCTCGATAGACTATTCTTTTTGTAGAGCTATGAGTTTCTCAGTCTCTTTAACTTCTTTCCCTAAGATTTCCGCGAGCTCGGCTAGGCCTCTCTCCCATCCAAGGTCTTCTATAAACTTCTTCGCCACCTGTCTTACAACTTCATGTCTTTCCCAGGGATAGATTATCCAAGCATCGGTGGTCTCGACGTAGTAATCTGGCTTAAACCTGCACCAAGGCTTCATGTGAAGCGTCGCGGTCTTAACTTCTAAGGGATTCCTTGGAAGAATCTCGAATTCAACGACTCCCTTAAGAGTTCCACCATCATCCGCCACGTCATCCACAACTAAAACTCTCTTACCCGATAGATCCTTAATAGCTAAGGGGCTGTAAATTTTCAGTTCCTTCTTCTTACCAACGTCAACATAACTGCTACATCCAATTGGATAAATTCTATAGAGGCCTAGAACATCTGAGAGGAGGTGGGCTACCGTGGCCCCACCTCTAAGAATGCCGACTAGGACATCTGGAGTGTAGGATGAAGCGACTATCTTCTCAGCTAGGGCTTCAACGAGTTCTTCGAGCCGTCTCCAAGAGATTTTCAGATATTTAGAACCTCCTACCTCTAAGATCTCCATACAAGAACCTCGGAGAGCCATTATAAAATTTTTTCCAAAACTTTGCTCGTTTTGGAAAACGGCTCCCCCATACCATTTCATGTTCATAAAGAAAACCTAAAATTCTTAAGCAAGGGGAATTTATCCGAGTTTCTATGAATGTCTCCGGTCACCAGTTTTTAGAAGATGTTTTGAGACAGCTTGATGAAGCTGCAGAAATCCTGGAGTTAGATGATAGTATAAGGGAGTTTTTGAGAGCCCCTAAGAGGACGGTGATCCTCTCGATCCCTGTTAGGATGGATGACGGATCGATTAAGGTCTTCACCGGATATAGGGTTCAGCACAATAACGCTAGAGGACCGTTTAAAGGTGGAATACGATATCATCCAAGCGTCGACCTCGATGAAGTGACAGCTTTGGCCATCCTAATGACTTGGAAGACGGCGGTGGTCGATATACCGTTTGGAGGAGCTAAGGGTGGAGTTAAATGTAATCCTAAGGAGATGTCTAGATCCGAGCTTGAGAGGCTTACGAGAAGATATACGGCCGCATTATTCGACGTTATAGGCCCGCATATAGACATACCGGCGCCGGACGTCTACACCGATGAGCAGATCATGGCTTGGATAATGGACACCTATAGCCAGCTTAAAGGCGAGCCTACTCCAGAGGTTGTAACCGGTAAGCCTATATCGGTTGGTGGAAGCGAGTGCAGAAAGGAAGCCACAGCCTATGGAGTCTCCGTATGCGTTAGGGAAGCCGCAAGGGAATATGGTCTAGAGTTAAAGGGAGCTTCAATCGCAATCCAAGGCTATGGAAACGTTGGATTCAACGCCGCTAAAATCCTACATGATTGGGGGGCTAAAATAGTCGCCGTGAGCGATTCGAAGGGCGGAATAATTAATCGGGATGGATTGAATCCGCTTAAAGTAATGGAGCATAAGAAGAGGACTGGAAGCGTGATAAACTATGAGGATGCGGAGAACATAGCGAATGAAGAGTTACTTACACTCGATATAGACTTCCTCATACCGGCCGCCATTGAAGGACAGATAACCGGGAAGAACGCCGACAAGATTAGGGCAAAAGTCATCGTTGAGGGAGCAAATGGCCCAACCACCCCTGAGGCGGATAGAATATTACAGGAGAGGGATGTGAAGGTTGTTCCAGATATCTTGGCAAACGCCGGAGGAGTGACAGTGAGCTATTTTGAATGGGTTCAGAACGTCCAAAAGTTTAGATGGGAGAGAGATGAGATCTTGATGAGACTCGATAAGAGAATGGTTAAGTCATTCAAAGACACTCTTGAATACTCGAAGAGATATGAGACAGGTATGAGAATGGGAGCGCTCCTTCTAGCAGTTAAGAGGGTTGCCGAAGCGGTTGAATCCCTCGGAATATGGCCTTAAAACTTAGAAGCTCCTCCTTTTTGAAGAGGTCTCGATGAGGTTCCCAACGGGTCTTATAGAGCTTGATGAAGGATTAGGCGGAGGTTTTCCAACAGGATCTATAGCTCTAATCTATGGTGAAGAGAAGTCCGGTAAGACGAGCTTAGCCCTAAAGCTCTGTGCCCTAGCGGCTCGAAGGGGTCGCGCGGCATACATTGACTGTTCCAATAGACTTCATCCACTTAGACTTGTGCAGATCCTTAGAGGGAACAGGGTTGATAGGTCTAGGCTCTTAATATTATCGGTTGAGAGCTTCCTCCAACAAGAGGAAATCGTGTTGAGGCTTTACGACTATCCTCCACCAGCTCCGCTGATAGTATTAGATGATTTCACCTTTAGGCATAGGCTTGAGATTAAGGGCGACGTTAAGCGAGATACTCCAATCTATGAGAGGCTCGCGTTTCAGCTCGCGGCGCTAAAAGAGGCGGCTATGAAAAGAGATATAGCGATAGTAGTCATAGGGCAAGTTCATACTTTACCAAATACTGGTGAGACGAGAGCTGTGGCTCATAGAATACTCACTTACTGGTCTGACTATGTATTGAGGATTGTGAGGAGGTTTGGGGAGAGATGTGGGAGAATTTGGATTGAGAAGCCTGAGAAGAAGGGCGTATATAGATTTAGGATCGTTAAATCAGGTGTTACATCATGTTAAGCAATTTACGGCCCGGTGAACTTTGCCACGAAGGCTGAGTATAACCCCAATCCCGCGAAGAGCATTAAGAGGAAACTGAAGAACAGCATGTATTTCGTTGTTCTAGGGTCTCCAGACCTAGTCGCCGCGTTTACATACAGCCAAAGCCCTCCAAAACCCATTAAATAATACAGGAAGATTATCATGGTCTCCGCGTGAGTCTGTCTATTGATAGTCCAGATGAAGACCCTTATCCCACCTCCTCGGAGGAATATGAGTCCTAAAACATCTCCCGCGGTTAGGGAGTAGATCGATCCACTGACGAAGACTAGGATCGCTACAATTATCGCGGCTATTATCGCCTTATTCATGGTCTCCGATCTTACGAGGTCGGCGACTTTCTTACTAATCCTATTCAAGGACATTCAAGACCTTAACATGACTAGGGAATTAAAAACCCTTTACTCAGCTCTCGCCCTAAATTCAAGCATTACTCCGGTGGCTTCAACGAAGTCCCTCCTAAGATTGGATAGCTTGGGGATCAAATCCCCGTTAATGGTGAAAACCACCTTATCGAGCGAGACAAATTCTATAGATGCATCTGGATCAAATGATTTAATCTGTTTAATGAGGAGTTCAGCTCTTTCCCTCAAATATTTGATCCTCTCCTTAAGCTTTTCAACCTCGACGATGAGCTTTCCACCATCTGAATAAATCTCATATTCAACGTCTCCCTTCGGCAGATTTCTGATCTCCACGAGCGGCTTAATGTGGGTTGGATCTCTGCCGGTTGGAGCCCTAATAGTCATATTTAGTTCATAGATCCTCAGGATCTTATCCATGGCTAGGATCAAGAAGTTCAGCGTCTTGGTTAAGAGGTCTAGATCGAGCTTGCTCACAAATCTCTTCAGCACTTGAAGCGGATCATCCGCGTAGATGATCCCGATTACAGTTATCCCCGCGAGCCTAAGCTTTATGAATGATTTAAAATCCTTGGAACTGCTCATATCGTTGAGGAAGACGCAGTCAGGCTTGATTTGGATCAAGAATTCCGCGGTCTTCTCAATATCCCCCTCAAGCAGGCCATAGCATGTTAAGTCTCCGACTTCTCCCAGCATCTTACCATATTCAACCACTTTGACCATTCCCCCTTTTTCTCGATAGGTGTTCATGAGTATCTTAGCGAGTTCAAGAACTCCTGACTCCGGTGCGCCGATCACGAGAATTCCTGCAGATTTATTCCAAATTCTCTCCATCAAGATGCTTAGTGGCTTGACCTCGAATCTAGGCTTAAACGATAGTCTCCTGATTATCAGCTCAAGTTTATCCGAGAATGGGGGCTTAGCGATTGCTATCCTGTAATCCCTCAATTGGAGGATCATGGCTCCAGTCTTCAAGATCTTTATGCTACATTCATCGCTTAACCTACATTCGCCGATAATTTCCTCAATAAGTTCATTCATCTCTTCCTCGCTAAGCGGCTCATCCTTAATCTTGATTAGCTTAACCTCTTCTCCATCCACGATCTTCGCCATAGGATATGATCCCGACGCAAATTCAAGTAAAATCGTCTCTGGAGTGAGATAATCTTCAAACTTGAACTTCTCCCTCCTCACATAGGCTTCAACATATTTTACCGAGATTCCCTCAGCCTCGGCTACCAATGCTTGAACATAGTCTGATGTGTATAAGGTTCCTTTCTCAGATTTTGCGACATCCCTAATGAGGGCATCTATTCTACCGCTTCTCGCGAGTTTTATGTCTTCGAGGCTCGGTCTTTCTCCGACAAATTTCACCGTCAAGCCCTTAGATTCGGCGATCTCCCTTATCCTCTTCACCTCTTCGAGTCCCTTAAACCCGACATCTCTACCCTTCGATGCTTGAGCCTGAAGCTCATCTATCACGGCCGCGGGAATTATTATCTCGCATTCCCCTATCTCCCCGTTCTCAAGCATCTTTGAGAATCTACCATTAATCACAATGCTCGTATCTAAAACCGCCTTATCCATGTCCTCAGCAAATATTTGAGGAATCTAGGCTATAAACCATTTAGATATTGGACCACGAAACCTCAATACAATATAAAGGATGATCAACGCCGCTGTAATGAACATCTCAACGATCGCGATGAATCTCAATAATTCATCAACATCATATATTCTATGAAGTTTCAGCTTCACTGAAGTATCCGAAGAAAGCTGTATTGTCGTGGATCCCCTAAGCTCCGCCGCCTCGACTTCCAACCGATATATTCCAGGTGGCAGTAGATAGGAGCATTTCCCATCCATAATCTCCATAGATCTTCCATTTATCCTGAGTTTCCCATTTTTCAAGATTTCTCCATCCCGGTCGACTACTGTTATACTTAGTTTATGGAGTTTTATAGGAATCTCTGCCACTTCTCCAGCCTTAAGACTCACGCCGATCACCCCAACTTTGAAACCATTTACAAATATGTCAACCACTCCTCGAGTTGGATGTAGAGATTTTCTTGGAAGAGGTTCTATTTGCTTGAGCAAGATATATGAGGTGTCGCCCAGAGTGGTTGATAACATGTTTTCAACATGTATGGTCAAGTTGCTCAAAGCTCCATGGCTTGGATCATAAAATCTTAAAATTGATATGGGAGGCTTCAATTCAATTGTCTTAACATCCTCTTCGGTCGCGAGTAATATGTTAACAGATTGATTTAATAGATTTCTCAGCGGCATAATTATTGACCTGCTCACAGATTTTCCCATGAAGTTTCTAAATCCCCCGTCAAGAATGTATATGGGGCTGTAGATGTTCTCCGTCTCATTCAATCTTATTCTCATGAGTGCTTCACCGATTCTAAGCGGTAGTAGTCCACCGGCTCCAACGGAATGGAGTTCTGGAAGAATTAGTGAAGCATTTCCACCCTTAATCCTTACCAATATTCTTCCGACAATGGACTCGGATTCAAATCTATATGATGCTCCGTCGAGAAATCCTTGATAGATGAATTTCTTAGGATATATTATGTCCCCTGCATATTCTCCATCAGGGATCGAAGAGTTTAATTGTATATTGTTTCGAATTCCAGCGATCATCAAGATCATGTTAGAGTTCGATGGATTGAGGAAAACTGCCCCGGATCCATTGAATATCTCGGCCACAAGATTTTCTCCTGAGAATCTATACTTTATCCATGGACTTTCATCATTCGGATCTCTTAGAAGTATCTGGAGTTCTCCTTTACTTGTCCTAAGAATCCACGTTCCTTTAGGGGAGTCTTCTCCAAAGACCTTTAGAAGCATAGGCTCTCCTCTAACAGTTATCGTCGATTCACTTCCCTTCGGCGAGATGAGAGTTATATGCGAATCCCCTCCGAGGGAAATTGCCCAAAGACTTTCACCTATTTGAAACTCTAGAACGCCATCGTCGACGAAGGGGAGGAGATTGAAGCTTGAGTATCCGATCATTAACTGATCTTTAATCAGCATGGGATGAAGTGTTAAGAGGAGCATAATCATTGAAAATGTGAGGATCTTCCCGATCAGATGAATTTCACCTCAAGGTTAAGATAAAGGACGAGAAATATAGTAAGAATCAAGCTTAGGAGTATTGAGGAGATCCAAGCATATCCGGGAGAGTATCTCGATAATATTGTTAAGCCTAGGATGGGGAGAGCGGATAATATGAGGGTTATAAGAGATTTATGGCTGGATATTATCGTTGACGTCGAAGGTCTTAAGAGTCTGAAGATATGATAGAGGAGAGCGACGATAGATGGAACCATCACGATTGAGAATATGGGATCCGTGACTCCTTGAAATTCTCTAAACCCATAGAGGAGATTTCTAAGAAATAGCTCGGATGTTATGCGGGTCTTTGAAGCTGCTAGGAGGTTTATGTCAAGGAATATTGAGATTAGATATACGGCTAGATAGGTGTGCGGTGAGTCATGATTAAACGCGATTAAGGGTAAGAGTAGTGTCAAGGCAATTATGTATCCCGCCGCCAATCCCATTATCGGTTGCGGATGATTAAGTAAGAATAAGGTGAATGAGGCTATCGCCGGCACATAGAGTGTAGCAACTATAACATCAGCCATATATCCTGATAAGACCATTAAGACCAAGCCCGCAAATCCCATGAATAGGAATAAATCTGGTGTCTTGAGAGCCGCGAAGACCATTATAGATGAATATATTGATGGAAGGCATATCAATATGATTAAAATTTTCTCCAACAGTTTCATGACTAGACTCTCCTCTTAAATGAGAGAAGTCTTCTAAGAGTTTCTTGAAGTCTTTCGATATCTGTGATAGAGTACTGGAATCCAATCTGATCCGCATTTAATCTAAGTCTTTTATCTTCGGCCTCAATGATCTTTGATGCATATTCCCTACCATAGTATTTGATGAGTTCTCCTCCTAAATTTACAGCTATCAATATCAGATCGATCCGCCTAGACTCCACGAGTTGCTTAATCGCGGTGATTTCATATTCGTCGACGAATCTCGTGAGATAGATTATCTGCAGGTTTCTTGGAATATCCTCAGCTTCGATCAGCTTCAAGCCGAATGAGCCGTAACCCAGTAGAGCTGTTGCAAACTTTCCTTCTCCTAGATATTTTGCAAGCCAGATTCTCGTTCCTTCCCTTATATGAGATAAAGTTACTAAGAGTGTCTGCTGGAGGATTTCTGCTTCCACGATTCCATTATCCGGTAATTCTAGGTCAAATCCGCTTCCAATAAATATCGCCAAGTCAGTTCTCTTGAGTTTATCGAATTGCTTGACATAAACCTCCCCTTCTACAGACCTTGCGACTTTTTTCCAATCTATTCTCCTCGCCTGGAGTTCATGGATCTCTGGGAGACTAATCCTATATTCATGCTCTATTCCTATGAACGGATTTTTCGATAATCCGGGAGACGGATATCTTGATCTAGAACGCGCTATCGGTTGTGAGATGAGTTTACTAGATTTTAGGAAGAGTATGGCGGTTCTTGGATAGATCTCAAACTCCTTCACGAGTATTCCAAGCGGGTCAAATACAGCGGCCCTTAAAGGTCCTATAAATCGAATTCCCACATCATCAGATTTCGCCGTGAATTCTATCAGGATCTCTCTTCCAGCGGATAAAGCCCCTGTCCAAACGTTTGAACCCCTGACTAAGTATAGGTCTCCTGAATCGACCTCGATCTTAACTGGGAGTTTCCTCCACTTCCTCAAGGAGATGGATCCCTTAATTTTTACCTCATGATTTATAGCCGCTGGGTTTGGGCTTATGGATAGAATCGATACGAAATCTTCTTTTGATATCTTCTTGAGCTCTCTCGATGCGATGATGACGTATAATGTGATAAAAGTCATTATGTATAAGGTTGTGATTATTATTGGCTGAAGATTTAAGATTAATGAGATGAGAAAGAATGTTGCTGAAACTTGATAGACGTATAAAGCTCTCTTATTGAGCATCATCTTGGAGCAGGCACCTCTTCAAGTATTTCATCGAGTATCTTCATCACTTCATCTATGGATTCAAGGGGGTTCATGCTCCCGCCTTTCAGGATTATCCTATGGTTGACAACGAGTTTTAGAACGGATTTCACATGATCTGGAATCACGTAATCCTTCCCGTTTATCGCCGCCTCGGCTCTTGAAGCGTAAAGGAGGGCGACTTCACCTCTTGGACTAACACCTAAGGCTATTCTCTCATGATTTCTGGTGGCCTCCGCGAGTTTAACAATGTATTCTATGATCGATTGATCAACCCTAACCTTAGATGTAATTTCTATCGCTTTAAGAATGTCTTGTGGAGATGCGATCGGATTAACATCTACTTTCTCGCCATGGATGAGTTTTTTCGAGAGCATCTCAAGCTCTGTTTCTCGACCTGGATACCCCATCGCGACTCTAATTAGAAATCTGTCAACCTCAGCCTCGGGAAGATAATATGTTCCTTCAAACTCAATCGGGTTTTGAGTGGCTATTATCAAGAATGGTCTTGGAAGCGGGTATTTGACTCCTTCAACGGTGACCTGTCTTTCCTGCATTGCCTCTAGGAGAGCTGATTGAGATCTCGGAGAAGCCCTGTTTATCTCATCTGCGAGGACGATGTTCGAGAATATTGGCCCTTTCCTGAATTCAAACTTTCCGGTAGCTCTATTGTAGATCTGGGATCCTATTATATCGCTTGGAAGTATGTCCGCCGTGAACTGAATTCTCTTAAACTCTAAACCTAGAGCTGAGGAGAACGCTCTCGCAAGATAAGTCTTGGCGATTCCTGGAGGACCTTCGATGAGAACATGTCCCTCGGACAGTAATGCTACTAAGAGGGCGTGTATAGCGTCATCCATTCCAGCTATTATCTGATGCACCGCCTCAGTCAACTTCGCGGCGAGGTCTTCTATAATCATCTCCGCTTTCTCACCTTCTCAAATTCCCATGCGATTAAATCACTTCTAGCAGTTTTCTTGCGTTTTGATGGAGTTCTCCTATAAGGTGGATAAGTTGGTATAAGAAACGTTGCGGCCAGGAATATAGATGATATGAAGACTAAGAATAGTATCCAGCTCACCTCGATTCACCTACCATTTCTTTACATATCTTCTCAAGCTCATCAAGTTTGGATCTAAACTCCCAGACATCTTCTCTATTCGGACTTCTTCCACCGAACCTAACAGGTTCATATATTTTGTAGAGTTTGATTAATCTTTCACCAACTTTATCCGGAAACTTTGCACATACTTTATCGACGACTTCCATAGCAGTCAAGCTCTTCGAGAGTTTTAATTTAGTGAGCTTTTCTAGATCGTTAAGAATTATCTTAAAGGTCTCCTTCACAGCAGTTGAGTCATCGTTCTCCTTAAGTAGCTGATCAAATATTATCGTCCACCTCATGGTCTCCTCCGAAGCTTTATTCACTTCCCGCCTTTTGAGAAGCCTCAATAATCGTAATGTGAAGGAGATTATGATTACCGCGAGGATTGCATCGATTAAGATCCACATAATTCTATCATAGGTCATCTGTGGATTCATGAGGTTTCTTCCTCCAAGATTATCCGCTCGACGGGTAGATAACTTAAGCTCGGGATTACATACGCCGTTGGCCCATCTACTTCAAGCGATTTATCCATAGGCATTCCGCCGGGATACTCGATGGAATAACTCATTCTAATCATGTTATACGCCTGATCTGGATTGCTCAATATTATGGATGAGTTCAGATCTTCACGATAGAATCTTAGATTGCGCCAGATATCATAGTAAGATACTGAAAGGTAGCCGACATAATATCTCCCAGTTGCGGGGAGATTGAATGAAAGGGTGATCGGAGTTTTAAGCTTGAATGGATTTCCGTGAACGGTTATCTTTGTTGGCTTTAATCTGTACAGGAATATCTTCACGATGAAGGTCTTATTTTCATCGACGGTGATTGGAGTTTTCCAAAAATCTGACGGTGCATAATATCTAGCGTTCTCGGCTATCATTAAGGTCGTATTTCCCTTTGGGGCTCTTAATATAACCACGCCATCGTTTCCGGTGAATCCGCAGCTTTGGGGAATTCTGATGATATGAGGGGTGACTATTGGCATGTGTTTTCCAACGACTATAAGTGCTCCTTTAACGGGCTTAAGCTCGTAATTGGTTTCGTTTCCCGTGAAGTTGGCCGATATGCTCATGTCCGCTCTCAAGACCTTCACCTTAATGGTCACGATATCAGGTATATGTCTGACGGTCATGAGCCTTATCATCTGCGAGATCTTCTCCAATTTTTCAGATGCTCCCTCAAAACTAGGGGAGAAGTATAGGAAGGATAATAGGAGTAAAATTATCCAGATAGCGGCGAGCATTTCCTTGGATTTAGCCATGGTTCTAACCAATTCTAGGCTTGATCATTATTAGGTTTTATGAGTAGATTCATCGGATTCTCTGCCTCGACTCATTAACCTTTTAAGAACTTTCGGGATCTCTTTAACATCCTTAATCAGGATATCGGGTTTCGAGTTGAGTATCAGGTTTATTGGATGGGCTCCTCCTGAAATAGCTATACTCTTGACACCGACCTTGCGCGCGGCTAAGATATCATGGGTTGTATCTCCGATATAGATCGCTTCAGAGGGTTTTACATTTAGTCTCCTGAGGGTTTCAGCGATGAGCGCCCCATCTGGTTTCATTCTATTAACGTCGGTTCTCGTGACGATTACATCGAAGAGTTCCTTTATCGAGGTATTCTCTAAGGCTAGATGTACTCCATGTCTCGAGTTATTTGATGCAACGGCCAACTTGAACCCCATGGCCTTAAGCTCTGTCAGTACTTCTTTCATTCCATCTCTAAGCTCCGCAGCTTCAGCAGCCTCAAGCTCATATGGAATATAGGCTTCATCTACGAGTTTCATCAGATAATCTCTTGAGAATCCATATTTTTTTATGACCTCTGAGACGATATTCTCTGTTGGGATCTTGGGATCGATCCAATCGACATTCACTCCAATCTCCCTTAATCTCTGGATGAATTTCTCCTTAGTCTCCTTAACCTTGAGCTTCATGATGAGGAGTGTTCCATCGAGGTCGAAGATCACGGCTCTAATCATCCCCTTTCAACCACTCAGCCTTGAATTAATAACTATTGATCAAATTTAGAACTTAAATTTAGTCGCTCATCCGGATTTAGGGATGAGAAGAGTTGGAATCATAGGAGTTGGGATGAGCAAGTTTGGGAGAGACACTGAGCATCAATTACCTGAACTCGCTTGGATAGCCATTAGAGAGGCATTAAATGACGCTGGAGTGGAGAAGCATGACATAGGGTTCGTGGCAGTTGGAAATGTCGGCGGATGGAGTTCGGAGTTCTTCCCGGCGCCGATAATATGCGAATATGCTGGTCTCACCCCAATAGGGAGCATGAGAATCGAAGCTGCATGCGCAACCGGAAGCGCGGCTTTAAGGGTTGCTTATATGGCCGTCGCATCGGGCGTGACTGATCTCGCCTTAGCCGTTGGAGTTGAGCGGATGAATGAGCTTGAAACCCCTCAAGTTGTTGAATTGTTGGGTAGAGGTGGAAACTTCTTCTGGGAGTTCGAGCACTTCGGGGTAACCTTCCCAGCCTATTATGCTCTTTATGCAACCGCGTATATGCAAGAGTATGGAGCGACTGAAGAAGATCTTGCAAAGATAGCCGTCAAAAACCATTATTATGGCTCACTGAATCCTAAAGCCCAATTCCAGAAGAGGATAACAGTCGAGGATGTCATGAATTCGAGATACATCGCTTGGCCCCTCAAACTCTATGATTGCTCGCCGATAACTGATGGAGCTGCAGCGGCGGTTGTGGCTTCCGAGGATTTGGCGATGAAGCTAACGGATACGCCTATCTGGATTAAGGCTCAGGGAGTCGCGACTGGAACTGGAAACATGACTAAAAGGAAGGACTTCCTATCGCTTGAGACAGCTGTTAAGGCGGCGGATCAAGCCTATAGGATCGCTGGGATCGATAGGTCGAATCCGGTTAAGGAGTTCGACTTGGCCTTGGTTCACGATTGTTTCACAATAGCTGAGATCATGGCCTATGAGGATCTAGGATTCGTTGAGAGGGGTAGAGGATATCTCTTGGCGAGAGAAGAGCAGACCTACATCGGAGGACTAATACCAGTTAACGTTGACGGAGGACTTAAGGCAAAGGGGCATCCGATAGGAGCGTCAGGGCTTGCCATGATCTATGAAGGAGTCAGACAACTTAGACAAGAAGTTGAAAGAGATCGACAAGCTCCAATAAAGAATGGTCAGGTCTTAATCCACAACGTTGGAGGAACTGGACACTTCACCTACGTGACGATCCTAAGCTTGGAAAAGCCATAGCTCAATCAAAGTCCATGGCGTTGTAGATTTCCGGCGGTAGTCCTGGACACTGTTGGTCGAGATAGTATTTGCTGAGCTTTATCTGAGCCTTTAGAAGCCTTTTGATCTCATTTAGAGAGAGATAGGTCGTCGGCTTAAGCTCTTTCAATCTCTCATCCGGCAATCCCTCAACCTTTACAGGGACTAAAACCTTTTCACCCCAGACTGGATGAGGCTCGTATTCGACGGCGTTTCTACTTGCTTGCAGGATGAATAACTCGGTCTCCTCTATGGATGGCGATGTTCCGCCCACTGGAACTCTAACGCCATTCTCGGTATAGGAGAATATTGGCTCGGGAACCTCTATCTCTTCATCTCCGAGTCTAATCTTCTTCCACTCATATTTCGCAACTATCCTTCCAGTTGTGTTAAATTGATAGACGTCTATTGGATCACCGCTCTCAGCCCTATTCTTTAACATTTTATAGAATCTAATGACGTGGGCCGTTGAAGTCACACCCATCGTGAATGGAAGACAATATCTGCTCACAAATCTAACTCTACCCGCTATCTCTTTCGATTGAGCTGGATGACCAATTGTTCTACCGTCTGCCAAGACCTTGGCCGCGAAGGCTGGATCAACTATCTTAACCCAAGCATAATCTGTAAAGTATCCTGGGGTTAGGAAGATCGCCATATTCAATGGTCCACTAGACTCTATGTCTCCGTTGAAGTATCCGGTATCTTCTAGATAGAAGACCGACCGAGCATTCCTATTCTTCATCCCAAAGTATTGGTAAAGTTGTCCAGCTAGAGATGGGTTTCCATTTTCATCAAATTCCGTGTTCTCATGTAAGGCTCTAGGAGACATGGCTGCCTTCCAAATAGCTACTTGAACCTTGGTAACTCCCTCGGTCTTCGTCCAAGAGCCTCTCTCAGATCCAATCACCCTATCCTCGAAGATAGCCACTATATCGTCATTCTTTATCGTTTGATCGCTAACGTATTTTAGGGGATTTATTCCAAACTTTTCCTGATAGATTTTGACGTTTTCAGAGTTCCAGATATACATTCCATGAGTTGATTTCCCGGAACCGGTTAACCCCCATATACACATCACAACTCTCTTCTTCGATCCATCCTTGCGCTTAACTGTGAATTCTCTAAGAGCTGCATGCTCCCCAATTCCACCCGCCTTATATGCATGGAGGATCCAATGGCTTAGGAAAGCCTTCTTAACTTCACCTTGATATGATGAGCAGGTGATTATCGTATAATTATGGTTTGGAAACCTCAAGACCTTTAGGATCTCATCTCTTCCAGGGATCTTCGGGTTTCCCAAATAATGTGGGATACAGAAGACCTCGACATCCGGCTCTTCATCCGGCTTTCCTGGAAAGACTAACTGACTCCATCTATATGCTATATCTGGAAACTGTGGGTCACAGTATAATCTACATTTTAGCTCAACTTTGGATCCGGGCTTACCGACGATTCCATCAACCTTAATTAATGGTCCTTGAACTAGGATATGCTCCAAGACTCTAAGCATCAAAACCTTATGCTCATATCTCAGCTCATCATCGCTGTTTATCACCATGGTTCCGGACGCCGATCTATGCCAGATATTCGAAGCCCATCCCCAAGCGCCATTCCTATATTGGATTCCATAGAGCTTCGCCCTCTCAAATAAGTCACTCGGGTTATCTAGGATAGGCTTTATCCCGCAACTTTCCTTCAGCTTAATTATCCGCTTGAACGCTTGCTTAAATCCCTCGATCGTCATCTCATCGATTCTCGGAAGCACGCTCTCCGACTCCGCCCCTACCACGGCATCAATTTGCTATCACTTCCTAATATTAATTTTTTAGCCAGCTTATATAGAAGTATTCATGGAATTTCGCGAAAAACGCTATTTTTTCAACAAATTATAGACATTCGCTACTATTCTCGAAGATTATCTAGGGAGTGCTTAACTTCGACTTAAAGAACTCAAACTTCTTCTCGCGACTCTGAACATGCATCTAAAGAGATTCGTATGAAGGAAAGGGGCGCTTGAATTGTAGCTAAGTTACATCGACTCAATATAAGTGGCAGGCGACGTAGTGCCCCGGCTTAACCTCGATTAAAGCTGGTTCTTGTTTTGAACATATATCCTTCGCATACCTGCATCTTGGATGAAATCTGCATCCTGATGGCGGATTAGCTGGGCTTGGAGGCTCTCCTCCCAAGATTATTCTCTCTCTTTTAACTTCTGGATCCGGTATCGGTATCGCTGAGAACAGTGCTTGAGTGTATGGGTGAAGTGGATTATTGAATAATTCTCTTGGATCCGCGATCTCAACAATCTTTCCAAGATACATGACTGCGACTCTATCGCTTATCGCTTCGATCATTGAGAGATCATGACTTATGAATAGATACGTTAATCCCATCTTCTTCTGAAGCTCCTTAAATAGGTCCAGGAGGGATGCCCTAACCGAGACATCCACCGATGATGTGGGTTCGTCCAAGACGATGAACTTGGGATGAGTTATTAGAGCTCTAGCTATCGCTATCCTCTGCTTCTGACCTCCGCTAAATTCATGCGGATACCTATAGAGATGTTCTCTCGCCAATCCAACTCTTTCAAGTATTTGGAGCACTCTCTCTTCGGCTTCTTTTCCCTTCGCTAATCCTTGAACTACCAGTGGTTCAGCGACGATATCCTTGACGAGCATCCTTGGATTCAAAGATGTTGATGGATTTTGGTAAACTATCTGCATATATCTCCTAAGGCTCTTAAGCTTTCTACCTTTAATCGAACTTATATCGTAATTGTTTATCCGCTCTCCTATCTTCGGATCCTCCGGCAGATTTCCCTCTGGATCAAACAGTATTTTTCCGCTTGTTGGATCGAGTAACCTTATCAGGGTCTTGCCTAGAGTAGTTTTTCCACATCCGGATTCTCCTACAAGTCCAAAGGTTTCTCCGGTTTTTATCGTGAATGTCACTCCATCAACCGCCTTCACATCTCCTATCTTCCTCCTGAATACTCCTCCAACTATCGGGAAATATTTTCTTAGATTAATCGCTGTCACTATGTTTCCCATAGCCTTCACCCCCATAAAGATGGCATGCAACATAATGCTCCTTAGTTATTCTCCGTAGCTCTGGAACCTCTTTCATACATTTAGGCATGGCATGTGGACATCTTGGATGGAATCTGCATCCAGATGGTGGATTGACGAGGTTTGGAACAGTTCCTGGAATAGATTTGAAACTCGCGCCAGGTCTTGGTATAGCTTCTAGTAATGCTTTCGTGTATGGATGGAGGGGTTTCTTGAAGAGTTCTATAACTGGGGCGACTTCGACGACGTTTCCGGCATACATGACTGCGACTCTATCGCTTATCTCGGCGATGACCCCCATGTCATGGGTTATGTAAATTATCGATGCTCCAAATCTCTCCTTAAGCCTTGTGATTAGATCTAGGATTTGGGCTTGAACTGTTACATCTAGACTTGTCGTCGGCTCATCGGCTAATAGGAGTAAGGGTGAGCAAGCCAAGGCTATCGCTATCACTATTCTCTGCTGCATTCCACCGCTTAATTCATGTGGATATGAGTCGACAACTCTCTCCGGGTCCGGGATCTCCATTAATCTGAGTAAGCCGATTATCTCGTCTCTCACGACTTGGTTGAGCTTTCTCGAAATGGTTTTCCCTATTATCGGAAGCTTCTTCACAAGTTTCAGTTTAAGTGCATCAGGATTCTTCTTCATCTCATTATATGCCCATAATTGAAGTTTCGATGAAAATCCCCCGTTGCCGTTCTTCAACTCTTCTTTTAAGGACTCGATGGCTCTGTCAAGCATCTCAGGTAATCTATGAGATAGAATTGCTTCGGCAACTTGTTCCCCGACTCTGTATAATGGATCGAGAGCCGCATTTGGCTCTTGGAAGATCATTGAAATCTCTCTTCCCCGGAGTTTGACGAGTTCCTCTTCGCTCAGCTTGAGTATGTCATCGACTTTTCCATTGATCCTTTTGAATAGGATGCTTCCGCCTTCAACCTTTCCAGGTAGAGGAGTTAATGCTAAGATTGTTAGTGCTGTAACTGATTTTCCGCTACCGGTCTCTCCAACTATTCCTAGGGTCTCTCCTTTTTTGAGATTTAGATTTGCTTTTTCAACGGCCTTGACTATTCCTTCATAAGTGTAGAATCTCACGACTAGGTCTTTGACCCTGAGCTGTTCGTCGGGTCTTAAAATTGCCTCCACTTCACCTTACCTCCTTCTAATCATGGGATCCATCACATCTCTCAAAGCATCTCCAAGAAGATTCCAACCCATGACGAATAGGAATAGGAATAGGCCTGGAATCGTGTAGACATACCAGTAAGCGAATGGTTCTCCAGGTTTACCGGTTATCCAGTTTCTTGAGAGCGAGATAAGTTGTCCCCAGTCGGCATATCCTTCGGGAGCTCCGAGTCCTAAGAAGCTTAGAGCGGCGACAGTTAAGACTACCGACCCTATATCCAATGAAGCCATTATCAATAGCGGATATATAGCGTTTGGCAGAATGTGTTTGACGATTATTCTTAGATCAGAGCATCCTATGGCCTTGGCCGCCTCAACGAAGTCTTCCGATCTTATTCTCAAAATCTCGCCTCTGATTAGCCTGGCGTATCCCGGCCACCAGACTAGGATCATCGCTAAGGTTACGCTGTCAAGTCCAGGCCCGAATGCGACTACTAAGGCCATCGCTAGAATCAGCCCTGGAAATGCGAAGATTATGTCTGTGACTCTCATCAAGATTTCATCGATTATTCTTCCATAATATCCCGCGAGTCCTCCTACTATTATTCCTATTAAGGCGCTGACGGCGATTATCAACACACCTATTCTATATGCTGCTCTAGTTCCCCAAATAACTCCATAATAAAGATCGTATTGGCCTTGAGTCAAACCAAATGGGTGCTCTGGACTTGGAGGCTTTGGAATCGGAGAATAACCGTATCTCGGGATCATGTATGGATCTCTTCCAGGTCTCGGCGGCGCAAGAGCTGGAGCGGCTATGGCGACTATCGTGAAGAAGATCACTATCGCTAATCCAACGATTGAGAGCGGAGTCTCCCTTATCCTTCTGAGAATGAATTTCAGCTCCTTCATCCGAGGGCTTTCTTCGAGGGAAGGTTTCTCGAGTATGTCTCATCACCCCAACCTAATTCTAGGATCGATATATGCATACAAGATGTCTACTATTAGATTCGCTATGACGAAGATTGTGCCGGCGAATAATGCGAATCCTAGAACAGCTGGTATGTCGAGCTGGGTTGCGGCGTGAGCCGCCCAATATCCTATGCCCTTGAACTCGAAGACGGTTTCGGTTATCACCATTCCTGATAGCATTCCGGCTGTTAATAGGCCTGAGATCGTTACAACTGAGATCAAGGCGTTCTTAGTTGCGTGTTTATCTATAACGGTCTTCCATTTTAATCCCCTCGCCCTGGCCGCTATCACATAGGTTTTATTCAGTTGTTCGAGCATGCTTGATCTCATGATCCTCATCAAGAGCGCTATGTTTATCGTGACTAGAGTTGTGACCGGTAGGGCTAGATGGCTTAGGGCGTCGAGCAAGACTGCTCCATTAAGGTTTAAGATCGCGTCTATCGTGTATAGACCTGTATAGACCTTAAACTCTCCAGAGAGAACTAAATTTTCGGCCCAAACGCTTAACCTTCCCGGCGAGAATATACCGAGCCCCCCATAGAAGATCGCCAAGAGCATTATTCCAAGCCAGAAAGATGGTAGAGACCAGCCGATGATCGCCATGATTCTGGTGGCGTGATCTACTGCTGTATCCTTTTTTATGGCGGCGAGCTTGCCTAAGAGAATTCCAATTATGATCGTTAAGGGAGCTGCGTAGAGTGCGAGTTCAGCGGTCGCCGGAAAATGCGTTATAAGCGCCTTTAGGACGGGCATATGCGTCGATTCGGACCAGCCTAGGTTTCCATGAAGAACTTGGTCTATCCACCTAAAGTATTGGATGTAAACAGGTAAGTCCAATCCATATTTTTTAATTATCGATGGTAGATCTTTAGCTTGTCTAGGATCTCTGATGTAGAGGGAGGCTCTCTCCACCGGGCTGAAGAGCTGGGTTATCGCGAAGATTAAGAGGGTTACACCTATCAGGACCGGGATTATTAGGAGCAATCTCCTTATGATGTAGGTCCTCATACTAGCGCTCATGCTAGTCCGCTCTTCGCCTCACAATGCTATCTAATTAACTTTATTCAAAAAATAAAGGGTTTTATGGGCTTAATAGCCCTTCGATAAGACGTAGAAGTAGACTCCTGGATAGATCGGGTTATAGTACCATCCTTGAACCCAGTCGCGTTCATAGTGTCTTCCAACTGGCTGGTACAGCATCACGCTTGGGCAGTCCTCGAAGTATATCTTCTGGAGTTCATAGTAGATCTTCTTTCTCTCTTCTGGATCGGTCGTCCTTATACCCTTCTCTATAAGTTCATCGACGTGTGGATTCTTGTAGTGCTGCCAAGCTGCGAATGTTCCTTTGGAGTGCATGTATGGATGGACGAAGTTATGTGGATCTGGATAGTCGGCGAGCCAGCCTATGATGAAGGCTGGTAGCTGGGCCTTCACCATTGCTCTTAGATAGGTCGGCCACTCAACGCCCCTAACATAGATCTTGAACTTCGGGTTGAGGCTCTCGATGTTCTCTTTGAGCATCTCGGCCGCGGCTTTACGCTGAACGTTTCCGATGTTGTAGAGTAACTCTAGGTAGAATCCCTTCTCCCAGACTTTTCCACCCCATGCCTTCTTGAAGTATTCCTCGGCTTTCGTTAGGTTAAAGTTGTAGGTCTCTTGATCTGGGTTGAAGTATGGTAGTCCCTTCGGTATAGGTCCAGGTATATGTAATGCCTCACCCCTCCAGACATCTTTGATGTAGGTGTCCCAGTCGAATGAATATGCGAAGGCTTTTCTCACGTTGATGTCGCTGAAGAAGTCAGGTGGTATTCCGTTTCCATCGAGCTTTCCGCTTCCAATGTATGGGCTTTCAGGATCTATCTCGAAGGTGAAGAATAGGGCCATGTCTGACAACTGAGGCAGGTTCTTATAGACGCGGATATGCGGCGCTCCCTCAATTTCCTCGGCGTACTGGGTTGGGACATAGACTATGTCGGCGTCTCCTCTTAGGAACATGAGCTTTCTCGTCGACCACTCGTCGACCTTCTTTATGATCGCTCTCTTGAGTTTCGCTGGACCTTGGAAGTAGTCATCGAACCTTACTAATGAGACCTGTTTTCCATGCTCCCATTTCTCTAGCATGAATGGGCCTGATCCGCAGTCAACCTCTTGAAGTTCAGGTGTCTCAGGATTATGATACTTCTTGAAGACCTCCACCCAATTATCCTTACTTCCATCCCATGCTCCATGCTCTACCGCACACTCCTTGTCAACTATGCTGGCCCATGTCTGGCTCCAGATCTGTAGGAACGTCATTAATGGGAATGGCTTAGCTAGGTGGAAGACCACATTATCTCCTTGAACCTCGACAACGTCATCGATCATCTTTCCGACCTTAGCGGCCTCGGTTGGATCAGAGATATTTCCAAGCTCAGTTAGGCTAAAGACTCCTAGCAGGGGCTCGAAGATCATCCAGACAGGTCCTCCATCTCTGTCCTGTATCATGGCTCTCTCAAATGAGTATTCGACATCTTCTGGAGTTATCTCTCCAC
This sequence comes from Nitrososphaerota archaeon, assembly GCA_021159365.1. GTDB lineage: Archaea > Thermoproteota > Nitrososphaeria_A > Caldarchaeales > Wolframiiraptoraceae > AUK039. The sequence goes on from JAGGRY010000052.1 coordinate 35,268, forward strand.
CCGCATGGGTCTTTATTCCCTTCCTTATCGGGAAGATGATCGTCAACCCATTATCCTTAACCAATCCATTCTCAACTGATGGAACTTTTTCAGCGATCATTGGAACGAATTTATCCAAGTGCTCCCTATCGAAGAAGACCAAAGTGTTATAGATGTTGAAGATCACCTCTCCGCTCGCGGTGTCGTATGCCCAAGCAGGATCAAGAGTCTCAGGCTCGCCAATGGTCGCCACAATCATCGTATCAGGGTTCTTGATAGGAGGCTTCTCAGGAGTAGTCGTCGTGGGCGAAGTGGTTACAGCAGAGGTATAGGTCGTTACGACGGTGGTAACAGTTGTGGGCTTTGCTTGAGTTGCCATATACAATCCGACTCCAATGCCCGCCGCCGCAATTATCACAGCGACTATCACAGCTGCTACGGCCTTGCTTACCGCACGAGCTTTCCCGCGAAACATCAATTTTCTCTTCAAGCACTGACTTATAAAATTTTATAATTATTTCCCAAAGAGTAAGGATGCTAAGAGAGTTGCTGCGAGAGCTAGGGTTAACGGTATCGGGAGCCCTGGCAAATGCTTGGCTTTTCTCAATGTAAATAGAATTATCGTGTAGCCTATTAAGATCATAATCGATGCTATTATCCCATAGGTGATCCCATAATTCCATATCACAGCGGAGATCGTCAAGGAATAGAAGAAGAGGTCTCCAAGCCCTATAACTAGATCTCCTATCTCAACCGCCAATCCCCTGAGTATCGGAGCATCTTGTTTGGTCAAATGAGAGAGATGTCCTTTATAGACGGCTAAGATGTCATAGATTGAGATGGCGACTATGAGAATTAGGAAGGTCCAATACGGTATGCTCATCCCTATAACTCCTCCAGCTCCAGAAGCTATGTAAGACGCTGCGAAAGAGGCGGGAAACTCTCCTCCTCTAAATATTAAATAGGTTATTATCGTCGCGGTGATGGATGCTAAAGGGATCCAGAGATTGAAGATCCATGGATTTAGGATCAATGATAGATTTAGAAGATAGAGAGTCGTTATGCTGAATGAGACAAGCCAGGCCAGACAAGCTATCAAAAACTTTAGAATTCTCGGCTTCTTGCTCGCAATATAGAGTATGATTATGCTTGAGAGAGCTATTAACCCAATTACTATCAATGTGTTTAGATACGGTGCTGGATTCGAGAGAGCTTGAGCCGGTGGAGCTGTTGGAGAAGGTTCTTCAACAGGAGTTATGATAGGTCTTGGAAAGATTATTCCCGCATATCCCGTGAGGAGTACGCTGATCCAAGTTAAGATTATCGATAACGTGACTGGAAAATAGGTCTTTGGAGTTATCCTCAACTTTCTAGTATCTTCCTCACTCATATCTATCCGCTCCTCCAAAAATCCCTTTCTCACCTATAATAGATTTCCAGCTAAAAATCGCATTAAGATCAATATAAGAGCTCGTTCCTGAATTGTTGGTGGATTGATGGTTGAAGTATAGGTTAATGGATCTTCTCGCATGTCCCATGTGCAAACACTTTCCATTAAAGCTCATAGTATTTGAGGAGATTGAGATAGAAAGACCTGAAAAGATTAGGAGATGTGAGCTATATTGCGGCTATCATCAAGCCATGATAGAGGATCTTTCAGAATTGAACTGCGAAGATTGCTGGGGCAAGGAGATAGTAAGCGGGATATTGATCTGCGAGAAGTGTGGGAGATGGTATCCGATCGAGGAAGAGATTCCGAGAATGCTTCCAGACGATTTAAGAGACAGAAATAAAGACCTAAGTTTTCTCTCGAGGTGGAAGTCGAGGATTCCTGAGAGAGTTTTGAGCGATGGGAAGCCTTTCAACCTTGGAAATGCTTAGAGAAAAAGTTTTTTACGTTGAGGAGACCTTACCTCTCCATGCGAGGTGGACTTAGATGAGCGCTCCATCCTCTGAAGACGCGGTTGTCTTAATAGGTAGAAAACCGACGATGAACTACGTTCTGGCCACGACCATGCCTCTCACCGAAGGCAGAAAGGTGATCTTAAAGGCTCGTGGAAGGGCTATAAGCAAGGCCGTCGACGTCGCCGAGGTTGTTCGAAGGAGATTTATTAAGGATGCGGTTATTGAGAGCGTGAATATTGGGACCGAGGAAGGCAGAGTTGGACAGGATGGAAGGCCGAGAAACGTCAGCACAATAGAGATAACGATTGCTCCGAAGAAGTCGGCGAAGAAGAAATAAATCACCCCCACCCTCTATTTTATCAATCAGCTTATATCTTAAGAGATATTCTCGATCTTTGAGATGATTGATTAAAATCGTCGACGAGGATTTCGTGAAGAATTGTATTAGACCTAGGAGAATAGATTCACATAAAGGAGAAAACGGTAAGGTGATGGTGATTGGGGGAAGCTGGTTATATCATGGAGCACCGTTTCTCTCAGCCATGGCCTCTCTAAGATGTGGAGTCGATTTGGCATATATTGCAGCCCCAGAGAAAATTGCTACCGCGATTAGAGCTCTCTCACCAAACATAATTGTTCTACCATTATCGGATCTGAAGCTCACGAGAGGTGTGGCCAAAAGGGTCTTGAAGATCCTTCCAGAAATAGACTCCATGGTCATAGGCCCTGGACTGGCTTCAGGTGGAGAAGCTGGAATAGAACTTGTAGTTAAAGAAGCTCTCGCACTCGGAAAAGGGATAGTCCTCGATGCAACCGCCTTATATTCGAGTATCCTTAAAAAAGTCTCCGGCGGAAGAGTTGTCTTAACGCCTCATGCTGGAGAGTTTAAACGAGTCTTTGGAAAAGATGTTCCAAGTAAACTCGATGAAAGAGTTAAGCTTGTTAAGGAGGAGGCTGAGAAGAATCGGGTGACCATACTCTTGAAGGGTAGATTCGACGTGATATCAAACGGAGTCGAGGTTGTGGTGAATAAGACTGGGACGCCTGCCATGACCGTCGGCGGAACTGGAGACGTATTATCCGGAATAGTCGCAGCCTTCTTAGCATGGGGAAATGATCCATTTGAGGCCGCAGCATCCGCAGCTTGGATAAATGGCAAAGCTGGAGAACTTGCAACATCCAGATTTGGATTGCATATATTAGCGACGGATATTATAGATTTTCTGCCTGAGGTTTTGAGGAGGTTTGATAGGATTGTTGGTGAGTGAGTTTAAGATCTTGAATACGATAAGGATAGCTTTAATCTCGGCGACCATGCTCTATTCATCTTATAGCGACTGGATTTCAAGAGAGGTCGATGACAAGGTTTGGATAATATCTGGAATTATCGGAGGAGCTTTAACGGCATTAGACCTGTTTTTGACTTGGAACTTTAGATACCTAACCCTCACCTTAATCTCGATCGGGGTTGGATGCGGGCTCGCCTATGCATTCTATTATTTTGGACTTTACGGTGGAGCTGATGCGAAGGCCGTTATGGTCATCTCGATAGGGCTTCCACTCTATTATCCTCAGATGAGGCTTCATCCATTCACGGGCTTGGCTTCCCTCTCAAACGGCTTATTGATCTCGCTGATGGTACCCATCTCCATGCTGATCCTAAATCTATCAACTATTCTAAGAGGTGAAAATATCTTTGAAGGATTTGAACACGAGAGCAGGATTAGAAAGCTTGCCGCAGTCTTTTTGGGAGTGAGGGTGAAGGATGCTAGAAGAAGGAAGTTTTGGCTACCGCTTGAAGAGGAGAAGGATGGAAAGAGATACTTTAGTTTTAATATCCTGACCTTTGAGCTTGAAGAGCCGAAGAGAGACGACTGCTGGGTTACTCCAGGCCTACCCTTACTCCTGTTCATAACGGCGGGATTCCTGATATTCATCCTCCTAGGGGATGTGATCTACATGATTGTCTCGATTTTCATCCATTAAAATCAGAGGTTCTCGACGTATATCTCTGAGAAATTCATGGATAAGGATGTGGAAAGCCGTGATGATAAAGCTCAAATGCTCTGAAACCATTCACTTAAATGGATGAAGATTGTTAGGTTGAAGACGGGCGTCGAGGGAATCGATAAGCTCCTCGAAGGAGGGATACCTGAGGGGTTCTTCGTCGCGGTTACGGGAGAGCCTGGATGTGGGAAGACGATCTTCTCGATTCACTTCATCTATCAGGGAGTTCTCGATGGAGACAAGTGTATTTATGTCACAACCGAGGAGAGCAGGGAGTCTATTATGAGACAAGCTGCTCAATTCAACATGAACTTCGAGAAGGCCATTGAAGAAAAGAAGCTCATAGTAATCGACGCTTTGATGGGCAGAGAAGATAGATGGAGTCTCCAAAGCCTAGATATGGAGGCGCTCGTCGATAAGATAATTGAAGCGAAGAAGGAACTCGGATATGGTAGAGCCAGGGTTGCGATAGATAGCTTATCCGCATTCTGGCTTGATAAGCCCGCGATGGCGAGGAGATACAGCTACTTCATCAAGAAGGTCTTATCAAAGTGGAACTTCACGATAATAGCCGTGAGCCAATACGCGATAACGACCGCTGAAAGCTTCGGCTGGGGCGTCGAACACATAGCCGACGGAATAATCAGGTTTAGGAGAATCTTAAGAAGCGGAGAGCTGAAGAGATTCATCGTGGTCGAGAAGATGAGGCAGACGAACCATAGCAGGTACCTCTATGAGATAGATATCAAGCCTGGAATAGGGATGACCGTTTTAGGCAGAGTTAGGAGAAGAGTTGAAGACTATAAGCTTCCATCAGAGGTTATGAGAAAGATCCTTGAAGCAAAGCTCAGATCTGAGGGAGAACTTCTATGAACCAAGTAAGATTCATCCAGCCTTTTTCCAACGAATAACATTGCATCCACATATCCATTCCATCAACAAATATCCAAGCAGTGATCAAAGCCCTAAGATATTGGTGCTCCGGCCGGGATTTGAACCCGGGTCACGGGCTCGAGAGGCCCGCATACTTGACCGGACTATACTACCGGAGCAGCTTTATTGGTTGGAGGCGATAAAAACAATGGCTTGGTTTTATGAATACTTTTCGCCGGCGGAGCATGCTCTGATGTCGGCAATAATTTGGCCGATAAACGTAGGCTAAGGGGAAGATTTTGAGACAAAATTCTGCCTACTTATCGAATTTGCGGGTTGGATGCTTTGGGGTAAGATCTTAAAACATTTTTAGCGAAGCTGATCCTGTTTGATCGGAGGAAGAGTTCCTGTGGATGAAGCTGACCTCATAAAGTCTCATTACGGAAGACTGGAGGTTAGGAAGGAGATCGCCGAATACTGTAATGGTAGGTGGGTTGCCATTCACTGTGAGGAAGTGGATGATGAGGGAGTTAGGGTTATGGTGAGATATGAGCGGAGGTCGAGGAGACCTTTAACGATAAGTTCTGAGGCCGATGTGCTAAGGGTTCTTGAAGAGTTTAGGGATTTGAGGCCAAGATCATTTTATGCGACGGCTCACAGCTACTCAAGATTGATGAGTGTTGAAGACACGCTGGATAGGAGGAACATGATATCATCTATGCCGACGTGGGATATAGACTCTAAGGATGGAGATTGGAGGAAAGTGATTAAGAAGGCGGAGGAGATCGTGGAGATCCTCGAGAAGCTTGGAATCGTGAAATCAATCTTCTTCAAATGGAGTGGTAGAGGAGCTCACATACACATCCATGGAGAGGCATTTAGCCCAGAGATCAGGAAAAAGATAGATCCACTCGACATATCATACTCAATAACTCAATACGTGATCAATAGATTAAGTCCATCAAGCGGCGTGGTCGTGGAGAACAAGATAGATCTGCAGAGAGTTTTCACAGCTCCACTATCGCTTCACAGAATGCTCGATAGAGTCGCCGTCTGCCTAAAACCGGATGAGATGAGCGAATTCGATATAGAGTGGACTGCTCCAGCATCATTCAAACATGATCCAAGTTCTTGGAGAAGATACGTGGTGGGCGAGGGAGACGAGCTTGCCGAGAGGGCTTTCTCCGCAATCGGCCCATATATCGTCAGAAGAATCAGGCGGAAGAGGAAGCATAAGCCCCTCGATAAGCAGATTCTTGAGACGTTTAAGAAATTGGAATCAAGACTTTAACCTATTCACTTCATTTAGTAGGGAGCTTAATCCATGTTCCGCCACGTGGCCGGCGAGGTATCCGGCTGCTGAAAGAGCTCTAAATGGATCAACCCTATATGCCGTGAAGGTTATCGAGAGTCCTATGAGGGCGTTTAATCCAACTTCATTTAGAGGTCTATCTATCCAACTCAATTTGCATCTTGATCCATTTGATAGAAAATCCGTTTTCCCTCCATAGATGTAGATCACTTTATTTAAGTCTGAAGCTTTCTTCGTCAATTCGTCGCAGATCTTTCCAGATGATTGATCAATTCTTAATCCAATTTTATTCTCAGCCTCCTTCCAATCGATTATCGTCGCCATGTGGATCTTTTCATCGAGTAGGTTGAGGGAGATTATTGTAGATGCATCTCTACATGAATCCACGAGATCGGTTTTTGTTCCAAGATACGCGATCCTTCCTTTAGCATCTCCTCCAAATCTATATGTGAGGTTGAACATCTTAAGAATCTCGACGACATCCTCCGAAACATCATCGAGTAAGACTACTTCAAGCTTATCTCTCATCATGTTTAAGGCAAGTCTGGCGTCTCCAGGTCCCATAATTAACTCGGCTTCAGGGGGAATTCCTATTGGAGCCACGACGACTTCTCCGCAATAGTCTCCGGCGGCAGGTAACCCTAGCTTCGGTCTATGAAACGTAACTGTTAGGTTTGCGTCAACTGCTATGTCTTTGACTTCCCCCGTATCTGGATTGACTCCTGATGGTATATCGACCGCCACCTTCAGTCCTCTCGCAGAGTTAATCAAGTTGATCGCGGATCTCCAAGGCTCCCTTATCTCTCCCTTGATACCAGTCCCGAAGATCGCGTCTATAATCGCCTCGGCCTCCATTATGTCTCTCCGAACATCCTCAAGATCTTCTAAGCTCTTCACGTTCTTGAACTCTATCGTCCCCCTCATCTTCATTATGATCTCGAAATTCTTCTTGGCTTCAGGTGTTCTGATCTTGCTTTGATCACCTAGTAAGATAACTGTGACCCGTGCTCCGAGGCCGGCCATGTGTCTAGCGGCGACGAATCCATCTCCGCCGTTATTTCCTGTTCCACATATAACTACTATCTTCTTCTCGGCCAGTCCTCCTAGCCATTGATAGACTGTTCTCGCGACGCTTGATCCAGCATTCTCCATCAGGAGGATTCTATCTACTCCAAGCCACTCCGCATTTTCATCTACGGCCCTCATCTCGGCTGAAGATATTCCTCCCCAACTCTCCAATCTATCACCTATCCTTAGATAAGTTTATGCATGTTAAAAATATGTTGAGGTTCTAGGCTGGTGTTTCTTCGGGTATCGTGAAGAATGCTATGATCGAGAAAACCGTCGCCAATAATCCTAGAATCGCCGCTATCAATATAGGCCAGAGAATTCTCATGAGTAAGATGAAGATGTTTCCAGCAATCATGCCCGGCAAAAGTCCTTTAAACATCTTAGGAGCGCTCATAACAGTAAAGATCATGATCGGTATCGCTATCACCGCCACTATTATAGTCGCTATTCTAAGCCATCCACCAACCTTAAACCACGTATTCTGAAAGATCTTCGAAGCCCTAAAATGCGACGCTATCTCAGCTATCAGTTCCGCTAATCCGATGATAGCCGTAGCTAAGCCTATGGCCACGAAGACTCCAGTGAACGCGAGGATATTCTTCAAGAATTCTGTCGGGGGCGTTTTAAGGGATGGCTGCATAGTTCCGGGAATAAATCCGGGAATCGTCATGAAAATTACTCCGGCGGAGACTATACTCATCACGAATGCGATTATCATCAATACTCCTGTCACCGTGAATAATGTCTGCTTCAGATCTTTTCCCATCATGATCCAAGCTATCGCGACTAATATTAAGGCGATGAAGTTAACATAAGGTATTAGCATGATGATGTATCCGATTCCTCCAAGCCACTTGTATGTTCTTCCCATGCTCGATTGAAGCTTTCCGCCGTATAAATATCTTATTAGTTTTTGTCAGTTTTGCTCGATATCATGGAGTTTATCATGGATTTGATCGCGGCCATGAATCCGGATCTTTCGGCGGACTTCATAACTTCTTCCCAATCAATTCTCAAGAGGAGTATTGTTATTATTATCATGGCTATTAGGGCTATGAATGTTGCAGTTAATCCGCCACCTTGTCCGAGGAAAATGCCCGCCAAATCGAAGTATAGTCTTCCACCATAGGCGACGATCCATGAGAGAATTATCTTCCCTAAAGCATTTGCAAACATGAACTTGATTAGATCGAATCCGGCCAAGCCTATCGGTATGTAGATTATGTCATCTGGAAGTGGAGTTAAGGCGAAGAGGAACACCGCTAATGCGCCATATTTTCCGATAGCCCTTCCAAGGATCGTCATCTTCCTTCTTCTCTCCTCTTTCAATAATCTTCGACCGAATCTCCCAAGCCCATAAGACGTTAATTTTCCAATAGCTCCACCTATTCCGGCAAGTATTCCTAATAGGAGAGGATCCAATGTCTTCGACATGAGAACTATCGGGATCAGATATGGGACTGGGAGGAATGGTATCAGGCTTCCCAAAACCGATATCAGAAATGCTCCAACATAACCATATGCCTGGAGTGCTTCAAAGACCCCCTGATAGAAGCCTTCATTCATCACCTTTTAGCAGATAAAAGCATGTCATCGCTAAATTAAGGTATTGTGGATGTCCTCGCAGCTCTTTTAACCTCATGCAGGACATCGTCACTGAATCCATGTTGTTTAAGCCCTCTAAGCATGGCGCTCACATAATCTCTCGATGGAACGATCCAGCCTCTTCTCGGATTCACGGCGATATGGGTTATGGCCTTGACCCGGCCGACATCCTCAACACTTATCTCGACGCTCATCCTCGCAGCCCTACTTGGAAGCCCCTCAAGTCTATCAAGCTTCTTAAGCTGCTCACTCGTTATTTTATAGGCTACTCCATAAACCCTCGACGCCTCATCTTCAATGAGATTTGCCACACCACCTCTCCAGCTCTTCGAATATGCGTTAAAGACTAGCTTAAATCCTCTTAACTCCGCTTTCCGGGCATCTATCCATCCTCCGATACACTTCTTCATCAAAGATTTATTTAGAGACCATCCATAGGCGAAGTACCATAACTCCCCCATTCAGTAAGTAATTGTTTTTATCGCCTAAATATGCGTATCTCTTGAGAATCCTCATAGACGTTTATTGGGAGAGTCTGATCGCTTCGCCACGGTTTATATTTGAGCAAATGCACGTTAATCCATGAAAGTGCAAGGTCGAGCAACCCATTCACAATGCATGAATTATAGGGATGGATTCTGCACCCTCTATGGAATCCGTGTCTCGCCAAACGGGCCAGCGTGTCCGAATTTTGCGCCAAGAGAGATCTTTCAAGGGACGGTCCCATCTAAAACATATCCACAGCCGTGGCCTCAGCCTGCGTCGATGGGAACATGGGGCGGTTGGAGAGGGGCTTTAAGGAGAATGAGGATGAGGAGAATGCGCATGAGGCATGGATGGAGACGATGAGAACTTGCTAAAAGATGGATCAACGAAAAAGTTGAAGATAGATTTTGTCAGGCTTGATGTTTATCTCTTTGCAAGGAGAATCTATGAGCCTACATAGAAAATTAAACGAAGAATTGATTCCTTCAAGGGAATGATTCAAGACAATAACATCATCGAGTCGACAATCCACTTAACAACTCTTCACAATCAAGATCTCATACAAAAATGAAATGCCGGGGGCGGGATTCGAACCCGCGACTTCGGGGATGCACCCTCCGACCAGATTCTCCATCGAGGATTATGAGCCCCGCACTCTAACCAGGCTGAGTTACCCCGGCCTATTAACTCAGGTTGCTTCCGCTTTCTTAAACTTTTCCTCTCTCCGTTCTTCATCTTCCCTCATTTTTGGATATGTTCTCAGATGATTAAATCTCTTTCCATATCTTGATGGCATGGATTGGATTCAAGTCGGCTTGGTTTATTCGATTATGGGCTGGCTTCGGAATAAAGTGAATTACAAGGCTGATTTACCGAGTGAAGAGGAGATTGCTAAGAGAATTGAATGGTTAAGCTGAGAAGGCTTAATTAGTCGCCCTTCATGACCTTGATCGATGATCTATCTTTAATGCTTGAAGAAGCCAAGGCGAGCAAGATCTATTTCAATAAACGTGAATTCTTGATAACGGTTGCTCAAGGGCTGGTGATCGGCTTATTCATGGGTGGACTTGATCTCCCACTTGATATCTCAGTTTCCTTGGCGACCCAGATAGACTCCTAATGATAATGGTACTCCAGAATCTGCAGCTTCTTCACAAAATTCTTTCTTATTTGTATGCTCAGTATGTTTTAATTATTTTCAGTTTTATTAGGCATCTTGAATGCCTGTTAAGATGAGATCATGAAGAGATAACTGAATATGCTCATAAACAAGCGCATCGATCTCAATAGCGGCTTAAGGACTATTCGCTAAGATTCAGAGTCCAACGACGGCGCAGGCTTTGAGTTCGTGACTTTTTCTACTTCTTTGAAAGCACCATCGATTTTCGTCCTTAAGTTAAATGTAAACCATTCAACTCTTTTTTGCTGCACCAACCTTCTAACCATATTTTCTCTTTTACTCAACGTTCCGCTCTGAGAAGTCTTGACCTCAATGAAAATTATCTTATCAGGATATCCTTCTGATAAGCCTTTAAACGCTATGAAATCTATCGGCGCCCCTATGAATTTAAGGTCCCTCGGGTTTACTCCTAGTTCACTAATTAGATACAACGGTGCTATTTGCTCTCCAATTTTACCTATTAAAACATGCGCCGACCTTAAAATGGCATCTTTTCTTATTTGTTCTGTAGTAGTTTGTTTCCATTTTTCGAATAAGGCTTTAGCCTCATCTGTTAGCGCTTTTTCTTTCCATTGATTGAACTTATATTCAGCCTCTTGGGTTAGTATATGTTCAAGTTCAGCATATTTGAGTGCTAGCTCGGAGTGAAAAAAAATCCTAAGCCTCAAATACTTTAATGACACAAAGATCAGTAATACTAAGACCACTATAAGAGAGAAAAGGAGAATCTGTTCAGACATTAATTTACTGTTCCTGTCATGAGATATAAGTTTTTGTCATGAGATAAATGTAGAAATTGTGACGCAGTTAACATTTTAACCGGAGATCTGAGGGAAGT
>JAGGRY010000020.1 GCA_021159365.1 Nitrososphaerota archaeon
TGCGGAGAAATTTTCTCGTCTTTGGATCTAATGGATAGCCTGAACCGAAGTCTCCGAAAAATGATTTCAACTCGTCGACCAATTCATCCCTTTTGGTCTTTGCCAGAATCGATGCAGCCGAGACTACTGGATACTTTTCATCGGCCTTATGTTCAAGGATGAGCTGGCATCTCACCTTCAACATGTTCCTAATCAAAGACTCGAAGCTCCCTCTATTTCTTGAGGGTAGATCTATGTAAGCTATATCCGGCTTTAGATCATTTATTATTCGTGAGAAGATCTCCGCCTCAAGCTTATTCAATCCCATCGCTCCCCGCCTCTTGGTGGATTTGTCGACGGTCTCCGCGTCAACGATCACGAGCTTAACCGATTCAGCTATCTCCTTGATCTCGTCTGAGAGTTTAAACCTCTTCTCTGGGGTGAGCTTCTTCGAGTCTTTGACTCCGAGATCTTCCAATCTCCAAATCTCTTTTTCATCTATTAAGATTCCCGCTACAACCATGGGGCCTATGACAGATCCTCTTCCAGCTTCATCTATTCCGCAAATCCTCAACGGTTCATAAAGATGCGGTGATGGGTATTAAGGTTTGGCCTTCAATACATGAACTTCTCCTTCCATTTATTCAGCTCCTCAACCGATCTCTTGACGTCCGAGAATAGGCTTAGCGCTCGATCCACATCCTTTACCGAGACTTCATCCCTTCCCTCGGCTTTCGCGGTTTCATAGCTCGGCGTCAACAGTTGGACGGCATATCGAAGAGTCGATTGAACTCCTATCTCGGTGAGCTTATCCATGGCTTCCTTTGAGATCTTAACACCTTCCTCCCTTGCCCTTATCTCAAGTATCTTCCTTATCTCATCCTTCGTGTACGGCCTAGTGCTTATGATCAGCATTCGGTCAAGCATATCGAGTGGAATTCCATGAGGTGAAGTTATGTCAGTTCCCCTGACCCTCGTTATACCCCTATTGCTCGCGAAGATCATAATCGGGGCGAGCTCGCTCTCCATGGCCGCATTCAAGAATGAATACGCCTCGATATCCAATAGATGAACCTCGTCGATGAATAGAACTCCTGGGATAATCTCGGCGGTTCCTTCCTCAACCCTCTTCTTAACCATTTCATCAACCTCTCTCCTAACCTCGCTGTCAATCTCCTTGGTTGGAGGACCGCCGAACAATAGGCTGAATAATCCGCCGCCCCTCGATTGAGCGCTGAGCTGATCTAGATCATGTAGGGTTAAGACATAGACGAATTCTTTCTCCTTCTCAACCGGGCCGCCTGGCCTCGGGACAGGCTTCTCTCCAAGGCCGGCGATATCGTATTTTTCAGCGGCTTCCTCAGATCTTCCTATTCTCGTAACTCTACCGGTCTCGGCGTCTATCGTTATAACGTCTCCAACAGTTATTCCTTGCTGGAGTATGTATGACGCTATTGTGGCTCCGGCTCTAAAGACTCTTCGATCATCTTTAGTCGTCAATCCTATCACGACATGATCTGGGATCTCCTGATATGGATTGTATGGATGTTTTCTGGTCTTTATCTCAAGTTGAGTGACTTCTCCCTCATATACTCTTCTTCTCTCTCTAAGTCTCACACCTATGGCCTTCCTCATGGCCTGCGTCAAGACTTCCGTCTTCTTAAGCTCCGATGAATAAATCTCCGATCCGCTTAAAGCAACGAATGGAACATCCTTTCCAAGCTCTTTAGCTATTGCATAGGCTATTGCGGTCTTACCAGTTCCAGGTGGACCCGCGAATAAAACAGCTCTACCCGCCATCTTCCCGCTCTTAATCATCCTAACGATTATCCCAGCCGCTTCCCTCGCCTCTATCTGGCCCACAAGTCCGTCTCCAACAGGCTTGGCCTTTAATCCATCGAGTCCAAGTCCCTTGACGTGGCTATGTGCCCCAACTCTGAGAAACCTTTGACGCGAGTAGTCTGTGATGTCTTCGAGCATACTTCATCTCACCCAAATTATCGTGGACTGAAACTTCAATAAAGATTTAACCTCCGCTTAGAATTGCTTGAAGATGATCAAGTTAATATCTGGGTCTTTCACGAATATAATCGACCATGACAAGCTTTCATCCACTCCTAGTTGGAATACATCCTAGAAGCGAGAAGCTGATAAAGACCTTTAGAGCATATTCTCGTAAAAAGATAAGTTTAGATGAATTGAATGGAACTCTTCAGAAGGAGTCGAGGGAGATAATCAAGCTCCAACTAGACTTGAATTATAGATACGTGATCGATGGAATGCTTAGATGGCATGATCTTTTGAGACCGCTAGCCGAGAAACTTGACGGAGTTGAGATAGATGGACTTTCAAGGTGGTTTGACAACAACCTATTCTATAAGAAGCCGGTGATTATGGACGAGGTTAAGAGAACGGATGAAATCTTAAAAGAATATATCTATCCGAGTGATGTCCCCGATGGAAGATTTAAGCTGATCTTACCCGATCCATTTACGTTCACATCGCTTTCAGAGCTTAGGAGAAGGAGATTTGATGATGTTCTTTTCGAGGTCTCTAAAGCCATGAATGAGGAAATCAAGGAGATCGAAATGAAGATCAAGCTTGGACAGGTTCAATTATCCGCTCCTTCCCTCGTCTGGAGAAAACTTGATGAAGACTCTCTAGAAATGGCTACAGACGCGATAGATGAATGCTTTAAAGGGGTTTCGGCTGAAACCATGATCCACCTGCCATTCGGGGATGCATTAAACTCTTTTCCACAAATTCTTGATACGAGAGTGAATGTGATCGGATTTGATATGACCTCGACCAAGCTGAGGGAATTGAGAGAATATAGGATCGATCGAGGCGTTGGGTTGGGATTCGTAGATGGGAGGAATAGTTTAATTGAGGATGTTAATTTTGTGAGAAGGAAGATTGAAGCTTATCTCGAATCGAATGAGCCTAAAGTGATCTACATAACTCCGAGCTGCGACCTCGAGCATCTTCCAAGAAATGTAGCCGATGAAAAGGTCAAGCTCTTGAAAAGAATAGTTGACGAGCTTGAGGAGGCTGAGTGAATTGGCGAAATTGTTTCCAACGCAGGAAGTTGGAAGTCTTTCAAAAGCTCCTTTTCTGAAGAAGATAACTAGGGAGAGGATTGAAGAGACTAAGCGGTGGGGTGAGCTGCTTGGAGTCGAGGGATTGAATGAACTTCTAAACCTATTAAGCGATCCTGATAAGGCCTATAAGAACATGGATAAGCTCTATGACTACGCATCTCTCTTCGCGATAAGATTCTTCGAGAAGGCTGGGCTAGACGTCGTTTGGGATGGAGAGCAGAAAAGGATAGAGATGTATGAATACCCATTAAATTATGTCGAGAACTTCAAGTTCCTCGGAGTCGTAAAGGTCTGGGATAACGAATTCTATAGGAAAGGAGCGTTCATGGGAGAGCCCAAGCTGAAGAAGCCATATCATTTAGATGAATTCATCTTCGTCAAGAAGCATGCGAGAAAAGAGGTGAAGATACCGATAACCGGAGCATATACTTTGGCAGATTGGTCTTTCGACGAACATTATCTTAAAAGATATCTGGATCTCGAAGACCCGATCAAGGCTAGGAGAAGGGCGAAAGAAGATCTCGTGATGGATTTAGCGAAGAACGTCTTGAGGCCTAACATCCTAGCTTTGGTCGAGGCTGGGGCCAAGAGGATTCAGATAGACGAACCCGCGGTCACAAGTAAGCCTGAAGAAGTCCCATTAATGGTTGAGGCCTTAAACGAGTCCATCAAGGGAATCAATGCGAAAATAACGTTACATGTCTGTTACAGCGACTATCGAATGCTCTTCCCCCATATTGCCGAGGCGAGGCTTGATCAGATCTCGATCGAATGCGCGAATAGGGATACACTCGAACTCGGCTTAGACGATGAAAAGAGGAAGGGCTATCACCTGCTAGACTACTTTAAGGAATATACTCCATGGCTTGAGATCGCCGTCGGAGTAATAGATGTTCACACGAATTTCATAGAATCCCCAGAACTCGTCAGAGATAGGCTGATTTACGCGGCGAAGAGACTTGGAGATGAATCGAAGATCGTGGCATGCAATGACTGCGGTTTAAGAACTAGAAGCTGGGATATAGCCTTCAAGAAGGAAGTAAATCTGGTTAAAGGAGCAGAACTTGCGAGAGAACTGTTTAAGTGATCATCTACCTCTACGTCTCGAGACTCCTACAGCCGTTCCGGTTCTCCCAGTAGTCCTAGTTCTCTGGCCTCTGACCTTCAATCCAAGTGAGTGTCTCACGCCTCTCCAAGACTTTATCCTCATCTCTCTTCTGATATCTTCTTTGATGGCGAAGACCAGATCTGAGCCATAGAGGTGTAGATCCTTACCGGTTAGTAGGTCTTTTCTCCTATTCAGGAGCCATGAGGGAATTCCATGAGCTAATGGATCTTTGGCCACTTCTTCAAGTCTCTTAAGCTCTTCCTCACTTAAGTATCCGAGCCTTTTCTCAGGATCGATTCCAGCTGCTCTAGCCAAGGCGTATCCGAGCATGACCCCGATTCCCTTCACCTTCGTGAGGGCATATGGAATCTTTAGAGACCCATCTAGGTCTGTTCCCATGAATCTGACGACCAGCTTAAACTCTTCCTTTGTTGCAGCCATCCCTCGCCCACAAATAACTTCAGAAGCTTATAAAGATTGAATCAATTGAAGTGTTAACCGCGATCGCATAGAAGCCGGCGTCCGTAAACCATTAAATCTCTCAAAAATATGGGGAAATTCGGCGGGATTCCTCATGTAAGCCCCTTGTTCAA
The DNA here is from genome assembly GCA_021159365.1 of Nitrososphaerota archaeon. Taxonomy (GTDB): domain Archaea; phylum Thermoproteota; class Nitrososphaeria_A; order Caldarchaeales; family Wolframiiraptoraceae; genus AUK039. The sequence continues at coordinate 4,782 of JAGGRY010000020.1, forward strand.
TGAGTTCGCCTTAAATAGTAGTTAGGTGGCATAAGTTTTGAAGAATCATGATTCAGGGAATCGAATGGATAATCGTCGCCGCGATAATCGTGATCCTCCTATTATGGGGACCATCAAAACTACCTAAGATCGCGAGATCCTTTGGCGAGGCGAAGAAGGAATTTGAGAAAGCGATGAAAGAGGCTGAAGAAGTAAAACAGGAGGGAAGACAGTTTGCCACTGAGGTTAAGGAGGCTGCCGTTCAACCCATTAAATCTCTTGCAACTACTGCTACTGAGGAAGTTCAAGCTACTGAGGATAAGTTGATCGAAGTTGCCAAAGCTTTAGGTATTCAGACTGAGGGTAAGACCAAAGACCAGATCGCTAAGGAGATCCTTGAGAAGACAAAGAAGTAGCTTTCTGTAAGTGAGGTGAAATGGCGTTACTCGGCCCCGAACTCCTAGTCTTGCTAATATTATTGATAATCTTATTTAGACCGAGAACTATAACTGAGATTAGTAGAGGCTTAGGGAGACTAGTTGGAGAGTTCAAGCGCGGAGGATCTGAGGAAAAGAGGAGAAAATTGGTCAAGGTTGCGGAGGATCTTGGAATAGATCCAAAGGGAAAGAGCGAGGAGGAGCTTTTAGAGGAAATTAGGAGAAAACTTTTCGCCTAGAATCTCGGGGGAGTTAGAGATGCCTGAGAAGGGAGAGAAGCTGAGAGACATGAAGGAGATGACCCTACTCGAACATCTAATCGAGCTTAGAGATAGGCTTAAGGTATGCTTGATAACTATCGGCGTTCTAACGATAGTGATGCTCGTCTTTCCAGCGGAGCTAAACATAACTTGGGAGAAAGCCCTTTACGCCTATAAGCCCATGGTCTCTTTGGTCTTAGATGTTTTGAGGAACATGGTTCTGCCGAAAGATATGAGGCTTATAGGTTTAACGATAACAGCTCCGCTTGAACTCTACTTCATAGCATCTCTCATCTTCGGCTTAATCTTCAGCAGTCCTGTGATAGGATATGAGATATTCAAGTATGTCGATCCAGCGCTCTACCCACATGAAAGGAGGATGATATATCCATTTATGGCCGCCTTCTTGGGACTCTTCATAGGTGGGCTGCTCTTCGGATTATACATCATAACCCCGGCCACCTTCAAGGCTATGGTAATATTCTTCGCGCTCGTGGGAGCGGAGCCGATAATACATGTGATGGACTTTTACAACACGGTACTCATAGTAACCGTGGCGACGGGCATAATCTTCACAACTCCAGTCATACTCGTCCTGTTAGTCAGGGTTGGAATCATAGGTACTGAAGTTATCACAAGGAATAGAAAGTGGATCTATGGAGTGGCATATATCGTCGCAGCGATAATAACTCCAGATGGAGGAGTATTCACAAATCTTCTCCTGCTTGGAGTCTTCATCGTGCTAATTGAAGGGGCGGTGATAGTAGCGCGGAGATATGAGAAGAAGAGGGAACTCGAAGAGAGGGGCGGCTCCATGAAAGAAATCGAACAGCCGCCGCCTAAACCTGGAGTAGATATCTGCAAGTTCTGCGGCAAACCATTAAACGGAAAACTATTTTGTCCTTGGTGTGGTAGATCTCAGAGATAGGTCTCCGCGACTTCCTTCGCTTTTCTCATAGTTCCGCTGATGACCAACGTTCTTATGGCAATATCTTCTCCATCCAGCTTCGTTACAGATGCGGTTGCCAAGAGTAGGTTGGGGAGATGTTTCAGGAAACATCTGATAATCGCCACTCCCTCGTCTCTGTAAACTTTCATGACTTTAAATCCAGATATGGCTAAACCGAATAATCCGAATAACTCTCTATATGATGACTTTACAGCATTTACGATGCTATCTCCCGAAAGTCTGGGCTCGGCCATGATGACAACATATCTCCTCTTCAACCTCTTAGCCAAGCCTCATAACACCTCTCATAACGTAATTCTTCGATAATTTCACTAAATTCTCCTCGATTAAGTTAGTTGCCTCAATCGAGATCGAGTTCAAGGCCCTTTCCTCATCGAATCCTAGGACTTGAAGTAGGGAAGCAAGTTGCCTCGGATTTCTTAGTTCAAGGCTACATGAACCTGCAGACGAGACGATTATTCCACATCTCTTTCCCAAGACTGATACAATTTCAGACGCTGTTCTTAAGAATCCACCCTTATCCTTGAGAAAGTATCTAAATGGAAGCTCAACTCTATTCTTGAGTAAGGCTGCAACCCCCTTATCAAACCTATATCTGGGATTTACTGGAATTATGATCGTATCGACCCTTGAATCTCTCGCGGCCACGAGAGCTGTCTCAAGATTTCTACAGATCACGCTTATCACCTCAAATCGTCCCCTGTTCTCTCTAAGCAGCTTCAAAAGTTCCTTTCGACTTGACGGCTCGAGAACAAGTTTCCTATACAGATTTAGCTCGATTTCTTCCGCTTCTTTTTTCAAGTAATCAAATTTTTCCAGACATTCTCCTCGAAGCTCTAAGACAGCGGAGCTGAATCCAAGTCTCTTTAAACACCTTATCATCTCTAAGCATTTCTCTATGCTTTCACATCTCACCCATAAGTCGACATATCTTCTCATGTTTTCTCGCCCATGAGCTTTTCAAGCAACTTCTCCACTTTTCCCCTGATATTGACCTGGACCTTGACAGGATCCTTATCCATAATCCTAAAAGATCCAAGATATGCGGCTTGCTTATCGAATCTAAGATAGATCTTTCCACCATGCTTTCCAAGCTTCGATCTTTCCCTCAAAATCTCCTGCAAGTCGTATTCGGATAGGTTTGATAATATCCTCGCCAAAGCCCTTTCAGCGATTTTTGAATCATCTATTGTAAGCTTGATGAATAGAATTGGATCACCATAATGCCCCGTTAATGATTGGCTTATGACCGAAGCTTTCTCCATGGCCTCTGATCCAATTATGTTCTCGACGGCCTTCATAACCTTCTCTTCATCCTCCGTCGCATGACATAGGACTTGGATTAGAATGCTGTCAACTCTCGGCATCCCTTCTTCACTGATCCCTCGCAACTTTCCCATATATCCTGTACGGCTTCTCAGCCTTGCTTCTCGTGAGCTCGAAGACTATCTGAACTATCCTCATCCCAGCTCTAACCTTTATCGGATGAGGAGTTATATTCGATATTTCAAGGATCTGATGGTTATATGATCCGGGGTGGATGAATCCGCTCGCCGAGTGGATAGCTATTCCAAGCCTCGCATATCTACTTCTTCCTTCAATCCAGCCGCAGAGATCTGAGTCGACGTACACCTTCTCGGCGGTCATTCCGATGATCATTCCATGAGGTGGGATCGTGATCTCGTCCACATCCACTTCCTCCATCAAGTCTTCAAATCTAGCCGTGGCCAAGTCTATCAAATCGACGTCCTCCCTAAATCTCCAAAACTTTCTCGATAACGTCAAGTCCACCGATCCAGCGCCTATTTGATCAGGCTTTATAGCAGGCTCAAATCGAATCTTTCCTAATTTAATGAATTCTTTGATGTCTCGATCGCTGAGGATCATAGCCTTCCCGTCGGCTTAATACTATTTTAAAGGACTTAAAAAAGTTATGATAAAGTGCGCGTGCTCAGATTTCAGATTCTTTTCACGCGGTCATTTAGATTATTTCGAACATTTCATTAATCATGATTTTTACAATCACGAAACCTAGTTCTAAGGAAGAGAATCGCGTTCTTCTTAGGGCTTAAATAATGGCTAAGCCTGAATCTGACGGTTGAAAGGATGGGGCTTTACGCTAAGCTCAATGAGTTGTGGAGGAAGAAGCCCGAAGAGCTGAAGACCTTGATGAAGCAGAGGCTGATTAGGTGGAGAAGAGGGCCCGCGGTGGTTAGAGTTGAGAAGCCCCTGAGATTAGATAGGGCTAGGATGTTGGGTTATAAGGCCAAGCAAGGATTCATAGTTTTAAGGGTTAGAGTTAGGAGAGGCGGATTCCAGAAGCCTAGGCCGAGAGCCGGCAGAAGACCTAAAGCCCTCGGAGTCGTAAAGCATAAAGTTAATGTCTCGATGAAGGAGGAGGCTATCCAGCGCGCCAAGAAAAAGTATCCTAACCTTTATCCACTCGGAGCATATTGGGTTGCTGAGGATGGAATGTATAAGTGGTTTGAAGTCATAATGGTTGACCCATATCATCCAGCCGTTCAGAAGGATAGAGAGATCAAGCTCCCAAGCCCGCTTTTAAAACATATCGCTAGAAGAAGTAAAAAGAAGAGAGAGTAGTTTTCTCGGAATTATTGCCTCACTCTTCGACGGTTATTGCTTGAACTGGACAGCCATCGGCAGCGCTCTTCACGTCATTGAGGAGCTCGGCTGGGATCTCACCCTCGGCAAGATTTCCCCCAACCCTGTATTTTTCGACGACCTGGCTCTTTCCATCATCGCTGTTCTGCTCAAAGAAGTCCGGGCAGAGGGCCCAGCAAGCCCCGCATCCGATGCACGTCTCCCTATCTATTCTCGCTTTAGCCATGATGCATCATATTTTGAGAGAAAAACCAGGACTTAAATTCTTACTTCTCGCATCCGCTTTCATCAGTCCTCACAGTTTTAGAATTGATTATAGCAAAGATAATTTACTGCTTATTCCCCTTGATTCTTGATGGAGTTAGCTGGAATAGTTGGAAAGCCTAATGTTGGAAAGAGCACGATGTTCTCGGCCATGACCCTTGCGCCGATCGAGATAGCGAACTATCCTTTCACAACCATCAAGCCGAATAGAGGGGTCAGCTACCTCAGGATAAAATGCGTCTGTAAAGAGCTCGGTGTAAAAGATAACCCGAAGAACAGCAAGTGCATCAATGGAGTAAGATTCATCCCGATAGAGTTGATAGACTGTCCAGGGATAATTCGAGGAGCACATGAAGGAAGAGGACTAGGACTGCAATTCCTCGATGAGATAAGGCAGGCATCAGCCCTAATAGTGGTTGCCGATGCAGCTGGAGCAACAGATCCAGATGGAAACCCTGTGAAGCCGGGGACAAGCGATCCAATTGAGGACGTTAAACTCGTCGAGGAAGAACTTGATTATTGGCTCGAGGGATTATTGGCCTCCGATTGGCAGCGAATCTGTAGGATTGTCGAGAATAGGGTTGGAGAACTTGAAGACGAGCTCTACAAGAAGTTTTCAGGATTAAGGATAAGCATGGAGATGATACATGAAACGATCCAAGACCTAAGCCTGGATCCAAACCATCCATCAAGATGGAGCAAGGAAAAGCTCCACGAATTCATCACCGAGCTTAGAAAGAGGAGTAAGCCAATAATCGTTGCCGCGAATAAGATAGACATGCTTGAAGCGGAAGACGGCGTTAAGAGGCTCAAGGAAGCGGGCTATGAGGTGATCCCCGTCAGCGCAGAAGCTGAGAGGATCCTAAGATTGGCGGCGGAGAAAAATCTGATAAATTATCTCCCAGGAGACTCAGATTTCGAGATCATAGATGATTCAAAGCTCAATCCAGCTCAGCGAAGAGCTTTAGAGATGATAAGAGAAAATGTTTTGAAGAAATGGGGGTCAACTGGGGTTCAGGAAACTGTGAATAGAGCATACTTCAATCTTCTCCAATATATTCCAGTATATCCCGTTGAGGATCCTGAGAAGTTAACGGATCATGATGGAAACGTCCTCCCAGATGTCTATATAGTCCCAAAGGGATCAACTCCAAGGGATCTAGCATATATGATTCATACAGATCTGGGGAAAACGTTCCTATATGCGATAGATGCTAGAAGGAAGGTAAGGCTTGGAGAAGACTATAAGCTGAAGTGGGGAGACATAATCTCAATAGTCTCAGCGAGCAGGCGCGCATGAAGATTGTTAAAATAGCTCGGAATTCAATTAATGCAAGTTTTCACATTTCGTTTAAATCCCATTAATCTCCTCCGAGATATTTTGTTGAATAATATCCCCATTCTTTCTTGCTTCCAAAGCTCCTAACACCTCTTTCCCTCACCTGCTTCCTGAGCTTCTCAGCCTTTTCATGATCTATCTCTCCCCTCCTCTCAAGATAGTTTATGACCTCAAATGCTTCTTCATCATTCTCACATCTCCTAAGGTAATCTATCGGAGTCGGCATACCAGGTTCTCTACGTCTCTCAGCTTCTCTCTCCCCTTCCTCGATATCTGTTCGAACGGCATCTATCGAGACATACATTCTCTTGAGCATGATCTCTCTGTATAGGTTTGGGAACAATCTCTTGAACGTCTTCTCATCTATCTCCATTGCTTTCCCCTCTCTGGTATGAACAGGGCCGTGGGCATCTTCCTCAAAACTTTTCTCAGCTCGGGGATGTTTAAACCTTTCTTGATGTCTCCAAATATGTCGCATCTAGGCGGATTCAGATAATTTTGATGCTCCTTCAAGATGATCTCGACTTCATGGCCTCTCTTTCCCAAAATCCTGATCCGCCATAGGCTTCCATGTCTCAGAGGCTCTGGCACATCGATCCGCTCAATCCCCAAAATCTTATATCCAGACTCTTCGACCCTCCGCCTAACTTCTTCTAGATTTTCCGAGTCGAGTTCGATGTCTATGTCGCTGCTAGGCTTGACTATTCCCCTCCAAACGCTTCCAACGAGTCTCGGGTTAAATTCGCCTAAATCCTCCATCACTTCTAATGCTTCATCCCTAAGCTCCTTTAACCTCATCCAATAATCATCTCCTTCAACCTCCAAAGCGTATTCAAGGATCTTCAACGCGACTTCACGATTACTTGGAAGAATCGAGGTCCCAAGATCTTCCGCAGCGGCTCTCTTAGCGTCGATATACTCTTTATACTTTCCATTATAGAGCAGCTTCGCCGCCTCGAATGCCACCAGATCTCTAAGCCGCCGCCTCGACTTCCTTGAGCTCTCTTTCAACTCCTTCCTCTGTATAGACCCACTCTGGAACTTTTAAGACCTTGCTCTTAATAACTCCAACATGTCTAAGCATCGTTATCTTCTTCGCCTCTTGATAGATATCTGATGCAGTCTTTCCTAAGACGAATTCCTGGGCAAGTTGTGAAAGGGTAAGTTTGCTCGCCGCCTCTTCCAATATCTTCTTCATGGCCTTTCTGATGAGCTTCGCCTTGATCGAATGCGATCTAACCCTTCTTAAGGTAAACGCGGTTGTTTGAACCCTTAAATCGAATCCATCCTTCGTCGTCAGATTGAATATCCCATCTATCCTACTCGACCCTCTTCTGACTAAACTTCTAACGAATTCTCTCCCATACTTATGGCCATAGAAGATCGTTTCCGCAACCGAGTCCTTAACCCTAACGATCTTAAACCTTATGAGGAGATACTGCTTCGAGAAGTCTCCCGTGAGGGTGTAGAGGCTGACCCAAATAGTTCTCCCGATGACTTGACTAGGATCGGAAGCCCAAGTAGTCCCAATCTCCTTATAACCAAAGTATCTTGGAGAATATATGGTGTAGATCTGTTTGGGAGCCTTCTTCTCGGCTGAAGGTCTTCGCGGCATCTCAAGGATAGCCTTGAGAGAGCCATTATAAGAACCTTCGGAGACTTTTGATCGAATGCGATCTACTTTCGATGTTTTAACATCTTCATGGAATTAAACTTATATGGAGAGTTTTTCAGGTTTAAGCCGTGCCTGTGCGCCTCGTGAAGACATGTATTCTCCTGCTGATCTCTCTGGGAACATTAATGATTCATCCGGTCTATGCGGATAAGATTTCGGTCGCGGTGAGCATGCCTCAGCTTAAACCCGTTGTCCAGGAGATCGGTGGAGAAAGAGTCTCGGTAGAATGTATTATTCCAGCTGGAGCGGATCCGCATAGTTATGAGCCGAGCGAGCAACTCTTAATGAAGGTTCTCTCAAATGCTTCTCTAATCGTATTGAGCGGACCAACCCACCTCTTAATCGAGAAGAAGATCTGGGAGCTACATAATAGAGGGGTCTTGGAAAGCCCGATAATAGATTATAGAGATTATGTAAGGGAAGGCTTAAAGATCTTGAATAACTTGAAGACTGGAACCCCGAATCCACATGGGTATATGTTCTCCTTAATGGGCTTGGAAGCGATGGCGAAGGCGATTACGAAAAAGCTCATCGAGATAGATCCGGAGAATCGAGGATACTATGAGATGAACTTAGAAAAATATCTCTCCAAGTTATCCTCGATCAAGAATGAGATAAGAGAGTTTGGAGTCCAAGGTGTTAAGGTGATCTTACTTGGACCGCCAATGCAGTATGTGGCTGAGGATCTAGGTCTTAAGGTTGTTGACTGGGTTCTTCCAGAGCTCTCAATAGAGGTGACGGAGGGAGATGTATCGAGAATTGAGAATGAAATCATGTCCGGGGAAGCTGACCTAGTTTTCATCAGCGACTTAGAGCTATCTAGGCAGGGCAAGTTCCTCGGCTTATTAAAAGAACGTAGGATACCATATGTAGTGGTTCCGGTTTTAAGTCTCTCAAATGAGCCTCACATGATCTCCTTCTTTGCTGCCACGTTATTGAAGTATAGGTCCGAGTTGGTGACAGGTGGGGCTGGTGAAAGCGATTTATGGAGATCCATGTTAGTCCCCTCGATTACCGCCAACATTATATTGACATTCCTCCTAGCTTTATTATTATTGAAGGTGAGAAGTTATGCAAGAGAGCGTTGAAGCTCATAAGGTGACGTTCAGATTTGGGGAGAAGTTAGCCCTAGAGGATGTAAGCTTTAAGATTCCATCACCATTCTACTGCGCTGTGATGGGGCCTAATGGTGCTGGAAAGACTACGCTTCTCAAGATTATGCTTGGATTATTGAAGCCTCAAAGCGGCTGGATCAAGATCTATGGATATGATCCGATTAAGAATTCGAGAGATGTTAGGGAGCTGATAGGATATGTTCCCCAAGTCGTGAACATCGATCAGAGGGTTCCGATAACAGTTGAGGAATTAGTGGCGATGGGAGCCTTATCGAAGACTATACCGCCTAGAATAATAACAAGGGAGATTAAAGATCGGATCAGAGAGGTCTTAGACTTAGTGGAGATAGATGATCCATCAGCGCTTTTCACGGAGCTGAGCGGCGGATTGAGGCAGAGAGCCTTGATAGCGAGAGCTTTGATCAAGAATCCGAAGCTCCTATTGCTCGATGAGCCTTTCTCGATGCTAGACTTCGATATGAAATGTCAGATAGCTGAGCTGCTCTATCAACTTCATGAGAAATTCAAGATAGACATATTCTTGGTTGCCCACGAGTTAAGTCCATGTATAGAGCTTGAGCCGACCGTGATCCTATTGAATAAACGAGTTTACGCCGTTGGAAGGGCTGAGGAAGTCTTAAGGCTTGAAAATTTGAGGAGAGCGTATCCAGGATTAACCGAGGTTCCAGCTGGATTCATTCTCGGTGAAGATCATGCTTGACGTAATCCTCTTAACATATGGATTGGCGGCGCTGAGCGGGATCCTGATAGGATCTATCAGCATGCCCATGATAACTTCAAGAAGCGTGATGTTCGCGTTAACGATGCTTCACTCAATTCTCGGTGGAGCGATCCTCGGAATCTACTTGAATATAGTCATGGGGATGAACATCCCAGTGCCGATAATCGCAACTCTAACGGCTATAGGTTTATCGATCTTGGCCGCTGAGCTCATCGAGAGGGGCTTCGCCGAAGACGTAGCAATAGCCTTAAGCGTCTCAATAGCCACGACGATAACGATAGTCTTCAGCTTTCTCGCCGCATATCTATCGAGTACGGCGATCGCTGAGGCATGGCTATACATCACTGGGACGTCGGCCATAGCAACTATCGATGATTTTTCGCGGATCTTAACGGCGTCGATCATAGTGATTCCATTGATTCACATAATATCTAAGGAGTTGAAGTATATCGCATTCGATGAAGATGGAGCGAAGGCTCTTGGATTAAGCATAAGATTCTACAGATACCTGTTTTACTCTTTGATCGCGTTGGCAGCCTCAATACTTTCCTCAACGATAGGAGTCTTGGTTACACACGTGATCATGGCCGTTCCCGGAGCCGTGGCCCTGAGATTCAGTAAGAGAGGTTCTTCCTCCATCTCATATCTCACAGCCATTGGCCTCATGATCGCTGGATACCTGTTCGCCAGAATGATCAACATACCTCCAAGTGGGGGCGTTGGAATATTCTCAGCCCTACTAATTCTCCTCATGATAGTTTGGAGGAAACATGCTTAGATCTTTAGAGATCTTATGGTCTTTAACGCGAGATTCGCCATACATAGTATATCGTCCATGGTTGTGAGAAGAGATCTTACGCTTCTCTCACATTTAATCTTGAATAGGATCACGTTTCCATCATGGATCATCTTGAGCATTAATCCCTTTGGGAGAGGTCGATTATCTGGTTCAAGACTCTTCGCGATTATCTCAGCCTCTTCTTCATTCTCAAATGTCAGCCTTAGCTCAGCTTCACTTAGAATTTCCAAGCATCTCACCCGTAATCCTATCGACTTCCAACACGAATAACGTCTTCTTAATCTTTGGTATCTCGGCTCCAGCCGCTATGTCATGGCCTCCTCCTCGACCTCCAACGATTCTCGCAGCTTCCTTCAGAATCTTACCCAAATCCAAGCCCATCTTAATCAGCTTCTTACTAGCTCTCGCTGACACCTTTATCGAACCTTCAGCTGAGGCCATGGCTATTAAGACCTTATCCTCTCCCATGATTCCAGTTGAAGAGATCATTGAAGCAACCGAGCTTATCAGCTTATGATCTATCACGTCACCGCCGTCTATGACTACTGTGTGTTTAAGTTCCTGCTTGCTCTCATCTCTCATCGCATACTCTATGGCCCTGGCGAGCTTAATCCTGTAATCCTCTAGGAGTTCTTGGGCTTTTTCCAGGAGTTCAGCGCGATTACCCATGGCAACCGCTATTCCAACCCAGTCATTTCCAGTCTTTCCACAGGCATTTAGGAGAGAGGCGAACTCTCTGGCATCTCTCAGATAGGTCCAAGGCTCCTCTTTAACGAGTTCATAGACCTTTCCGATTATTCCTCTTGCTAGACTTGGCGGAAGCCCAAGTGATGCTAGATGCTTCATCAATCCATTATAGAGTTTCTTCTTCTCATCTTCATCGAGTTCGGCCAAAACCTTCCATCTATCGCCTTCCTTAACCTTGATCCCGACATCCATTAGGAAGCTATATGCTCTCGATTCATCTCCAGAGATTCCTGGAATGAATGGATTCGTCGTGCTGGCCAAGGCTATGTGGATGGGCTTATAACTTCTGCCATAAAATAATAGGTCTTCCTCGACCTTCATTAATCCGGCGTCAATAGAATCATTGACTATGAGCTCATTTAATCCATGGAGAGATCTTCCATCAATTCTATCCTGTAAATCTCCTAAAGCTCCCACGACAGCGATCGGGGAATAGCTCACATTCTCCTCGTTTAATGCCTTCGCTACGAGATAGGTCACTCCAGCTCCACTTATCTCATCGGCTCCATTTATTCCGCAGAGATGCGGATTTACCTGAATAATGTTTTTAGAGGATTCTCCTACTGGTTCATGATGATCGAGTATGATGACGGGCGAATCTCCAACTACCTTAACTATCTCATCCAAGTAGCCGCTTCCAATATCCGTGAAGACCGGGATGAAATCTCCTGAGAAGTCCTTGAGATCCTCTAAGATATCGTCTATGCCTCCAACAGATCTAGTTAAGAATCTCGCCCCTTCCTTTAAGAACATTATTGAAGCTATGGCTCCGGATGAGAGTCCATCGGCATCATTATGGCAGAAAATCACGAACGATCTATCCTCATCTATGAGTCTCCGAATCTCCTCAGCAGCTCTTTCAACTTCTCCGAGGAATTCTCGATAAATGCTCTCATCCAAGCTCATTGCTCAACTCTAATCTAAATTTTCGCCCTATATAGATGAACCCCATCTGCCGAGGCCCATTTAAGACCCAAACTATCTGTAGGCGTAGATGAGCCTTGGCTGCCAATCAGGGGGTAGAATTCCCCTTCTCTTATAATATTTCACGAGTCTATGGATCTTGGACTCAACGAGCTGAAGTCTATGCCTATTATATCTGTCGCTCCTATTCTTGCTTAGGTGGACGTGCATCCTCCTAGCTCTTTCGAGTAGATTTGCGAGATCTTCAGGGATCTCCGGTAAGAGATTATTCTCCTTAAGGATCTGGGTTATCCTCTTCCCAGTTATCTGCTTGACGAGCGGAACTCCGTGCTGATCTCTCAGAATGATCCCTATCATGCTTGGAGGATAACCTTCTTTCGCATACTTAACCACGAGCGCCTCAACCTCCTCGGGGGTGAGCTTAACCCATGATGGAGGAGCCTTGCTAATAGGCCTCTTCGACCCCGACTTCCCCCGCTTACGGGCATGCATCCTCGCCATCTTTCCGCCTTAGAAGATTATGAGAGACCAATTATTTAAGATGTTGGAGCAGGTTTATGAATTCACAGCAGCTTGAAGAAACAAAACTTATTCGCGGTGAGCGTCACTCTATTTTAAGGAGGAACTATGTATGCGAAGACCCATGAGATCTTGACGAGGGAGGCGGCGAAGCTAGCTGGAGTGGATGAAAAACTTATTCCAAACCTCTGCTTCGGGGCCAAATCCCCAGATCTAGTCCCAGACTACAGCTATAAGGTCTACCTCACCTATCGTGGGAGGCTGAGAGTTAGGAAGACGAGGGTTAAACATCATGAACCAGATCCAAGTCTCTTGAAGAAGTATGTCGTTGAGGCCAGACATAGATGGCTTAAGGGAAGCAGAGAGGATGCCGCGAAGCTCGTTGGGAGAATCTTACACTATGTCGGCGACAGCGCAATAATCAGCCCATCCATAGATGATGATCTGCATGATCAAATGGAGAGGAAATGTTCAAGGATAAATCCAAGACAGGTGATCGAGAATCTAAACCTATTCAAGCCTATTGGGAAAAGGGAGACATTAAAGGTGTTAATGGATAGCTTGGAGAAGGGACCTGCATCAAGCGCTTTAGAGGCTGTTAAGAGAACCTTGGACACCTCCTTCAGCATAATCTCCTCGATTTTATCCTCACCTACAGCTCCTAGAAGGTTTAGAGAACTCGGAGATCGATGCTATGAGTACTTCAAGGGAAGAAAGAATCTCACACTTTTTCTCTCACTTTTCCTAATAATACTCCCATGTATCAACTTGATTCTGCTAAGTCTTAAGCTGAGTTTCGCCATTGCTCTCGCATCGCTGATCTTCATAATAATACCTTCCATGATAGCGGGAATATCCGGCATGATCATGTATAGATCACGAGACATGAATACTGCGCTATACTCTGCCCGCCGAGCTTATGGATCGCTTCCTTGGATCGTCATAGGAATGGTTATCAGCGGATTAATCATATTCAGCATAGGGCACACGGTCGTCCTCACATTGTTGATCCCAGAAATCCCCATGACAGTAATAATCTATCATAGACTATTCAAGATCTCAGAGTGGAAGAGGATCAAGGATGAAATCGACTGGTTCAAGTGGGAGTAACTTGAACTCGTAAAAATTTCGGACATTCCATCAAGGTTGATAATCTATAAATTAATGAATGAGCATCACTCCCCGAAAAATGGAGCTTAAAGGAAAATTATTAGCTACATTCATCTCCCTCTCTCTCGTCTCCCTCTTCGCGGACATAATCTATGAAGGGGCGAGATCTATCGGCGGAGCATATCTAAACTTCTTAACGGCTCCAGCAATAGCTGTCAGCATTCTGGGACTTGGAGAATTCCTAAGCAATTTGATGAGATTTTTAGGCGGGGTCCTGGCGCAGAGAATGGCTTCAGGAAGGGCTTACTGGTCTCTGATATTCTTCGGCTATCTAGTAAACCTAGCGATACCTTGTTTGGCGTTCACAGGGGTTTGGGAGATCGCGATCATATTATTCCTAATCGAGCGAATTGGAAAGGGATTAAGGGCTCCGGCTAGGGACGTGATTCTCTCAGAATTGACCGATGAAGCAAAGAGAGGTAGATGGTTCGGACTGCATGAACTGATGGATCAGATAGGGGCGATAGCTGGTCCAGCGATAATTGGTGCAGCAATATACGTGAGCAAGCCTTTAGAAGCCGGATATAGACTTGCGTTCAACATCTTATGGATTCCAATAATCATGATGATAGTTATGCTCCTCTCCGCCTACGTGAATTATCCTAGGCCAAAGGCGGTAAGCGCCGCTACCGAAGAGAAGGGTTTGAAGGGACTTGATAAAAGATTTTGGAATTATTTAATTGGCTCGATCTTCACCTTACTAGGATTCATCTATTGGGGAGTAATAGCATATTATGCTCAAGACGCCGTTAGGGCCGGAATTCTGATGGCCGAGGAAGTTCCAATACTATATCTAATCGCGATGGCCGTTGACGCGGTCATAGCTTTACCGATAGGCTTGCTCTATGATCGAGTTGGATTGAAGTCCGTGGTTCTGGCCCCATTAACAGCCATCTCAATAACCCCCGCATTATTCATGATTAAGGGCAGAATTGGATTATATCTAGCATCTATTCCATGGGGATTAACCATGGGAATTATCGAGACTATCATGAGGGCGAGCGTCGCGGATATAGCTCCAATCGAGGTCAGATCTCTCGCGTATGGAATCTATTCATCCTCGATAGGGTTTGCATGGTTCACAGGATCGCTAATAATGGCATACATGTATCAAACCGGCCTCATAAACGCCATTATCATTCTAACGATAATATTAGAAGCCGCAGCGTTAACTATTTACGCCGCGACCTTGAGATAATTAGAGAGCTGAGACAATAGTTCAACACGATTCTAGGTATCTTGGGGGAACTCTGTTTAAAATGAAAGATTATACCGATTCAAGGCATCTTTTCAATTATTTTTTCTACTTCCTCCGTTGGGAATGCCTTAAGCGTCATCGATTGAGGCGCCGCAGATAATTTAGGAGAATAAAATATAGTTTTGATAGCCCGGCCCGGATTCGAACCGGGGTCCCCGGGGTTCTCCTCATCTCCCTTGATCCAGAGCCCGGGATCCTTAGCCCTTTTTCTGACCAGGTTTGGCCGCTAGACTACCGGGCTTCAATCATGAGTCATCTTAAGGTAGCTTTATCCTTTTCGCAATCCATTTTAGTGGGGATAAGAACTCGGATACTTGTGCTTAAGCATCTCTTAATTCTTCTCACAACCCTTACGGCAGGCTTCCTAGGCTCGATGCTGGGAGTTGGCGGGGGGTTCCTGATGATCCCGATCTTCGTCCTCCTCCTAAAGATCCCCATGCATGAAGCTGTTGCTTTAAGCTTGGTGGCAATCTCTGGGACGGCGATCTCCTCATCAACTATCTACATCTCTAAGAAGCTTGTAGACTTTAAGACAGGAGTAATCCTTGAGTCGGTCACCATACTTGGGGCAATTATAGGTCCGAACATCGCCTTGAAGCTCAAGGCAGAGATTTTAGAATTAATCTTCGGATTAGTTCTCCTCTATGTAACTTATAGAATGTGGGTTAAGCAGGAAAATAGAAAACATGATGGAATAGCTGGAAGAGTGGGGCGTCTTAAATGGACTGCATCACTTTTAGGGGCATTCTCCGCTGGATTGATAGCCGGCATGATCGGAATCGGCGGAGGAACATTAAAGGTTCCAATAATGTTTCTAATTCTAGGCGTTCCTATGAGAATCGCGGTAGCAACAAGTCAATTCATGATTTCCTTAACATCGGTAACATCTTCATCGATCTACATTTTGAATGGGCTCGTAAAACTGGACACGGGACTCGTGGCGATAACGGGGTCAATAAGCGGAGCCCAGCTTGGAAGTAGAACAGGCTTAAGATTAAAGACCCATCAGATCAGAAGATTGTTCTCTATAATCTTAGCATTCTTCTCGATAACCATGATCCTTAAATCAATTCATCTAATACCTTAGACATGATCTCAAGCTGATACTCCCTGATTTCTTCCGAACAATCTCTGGAATTCTCTAGGTAATTCTCTAAAAGTATTCAGAACAGATTCTTCGCCACATCACAGATTGAAATGAATGACATGAACTTCAACAAATAATCTCTCAGTTCATCATCATATATTCTTAGAGCATTATTTCGCATTCAATTAAAGCTAACCATTAAAACCATTTGTTCAGCGACCTTAACCCGCATTGGGGAGATATAGATACATTCTGAGCTACGGGATAAGGGATTCATGGAAGTACGCTAGAGATGGTTGGGGAATAGCGCTGCATAGGATCTGTTCTAGGACTGGAAGTTTTCCTCCTTCTCTCGCCCACTATTTCGTCATGAAGTATTCTAGGATTGGAGACGTGGTTTTAGACCCATTCAGCGGTAAAGGAACAGCACCTCTTGAAGCGTGCCTTAATGGGAGGATCGGCGTTGGAAACGACTTGTCTCCAGAGGCATATGTCCTCACGAGGGCTAAGGTTAGACCTGTCCCAAAGAGAAGGGTTATAGAATGGATAGATTACGCTGAGAGAAGACTTGACCCGTCGAGTTACGATGTCTCGGAGGTCGATGATGACGTCAGGGCGTTTTACAGCAACTATACTTTAAGGCAGATTCTTGCTGTTAGAGACCTAATAGATGAGACTGATGATGAAGATTTAGCGAATTTCATCAAGGCGATGATGCTCGGAATACTCCACGGCCCAACTAAGATCCATCTAAGCGTTAGATGTTCTCACTCGTTCTCGATGGCGCCCGGATACATTAAGAGATATGTTAAGGAGAATGGTGTTAAGAAGCCGAAGAGAGATGTCTTGAAATGTTTGAGGATCAAGGCTGAGAGGGTGTTTAAAGATGGAATTCCATCCGTCAAAGGATTCGCATATATGAATGATGCGAGGAGTCTGCCGATAGAGGATGAGAGCGTAGATCTCGTGGTAACCTCTCCGCCATATTTCAATATGCAGACCTATGCCTGGGATAATTGGCTCAGGCTCTGGTTTCTAGGATATACTTATGAGGAAGTTAGGAGGATGCTCTTCCAAACGGAGTCGATTAAGAAGTTTGAGGGATTCATGACAGACGCTTTGAAGGAAATATTCAGAGTTTTGAAGTGGAATAGGGCGGCGATAATAGTCTTGGGGAGAGTGAAGTTGAAGGGAAAGGTCGTTGACATGGCGGAATTAGTCGCTCCAATAGCTGAGGAGATCGGGTTCCAAGTTAAATCTATAATCTCAGACTCCATTCCAAAAGCGAACAAGTATCTCTGGTATCTCAAGGAGGGGGATGGAGTCAGTAAAGAGGTGATCCTAGAATTGGCGAAGGGAGAATTTCAGCCAAACAATATCCAAGTTGATTGGAGTTCAGCGGAGCCTCTAACGATCATCAAGGATTATGAGGAGGTGATCAAAGCATGATCCTGGAGAGTCATGGAGACGCCTGTAGACTTGGCTATTTGAGGTTGATCGCATGCCTCCTAGAGGATGGCTCTCAGAAGAGCTTCGACTTTCTCGCAAGCATACTCTATGATATGCTGAGAAACCTCGAATTCTATGAACCTCTCACGCAGAAGCCTACGGGGCTTATAACGAGATACGTCAACGCTAGAAATTATGTTACCTTAGCCGCCGAGATGGGTTTCATCGATAGAGCTTCACAGACCATCGGGGAATTCGGTAAGATCTATCTCTGCCTCGACTCAGCGGATAAGTTCAGGGAGTTTGTTGAAGGTAGAAGTATCCCAAGCCTTAACGATCTCATCGCCCTAAATGATGCTGAAAAATTCTTCTTCCTATGGATTCTATTAAATAGGGATTACCCGATGATACAACATGTCCTGAGATGGGTTATTGATAGAAAGAGCTTTACGAGACAAGAGGCCATGAACCAAATCATGGAGGAATTTTATCCAAATTCCCTGAGAAAGGTTCTATCAACCCTCGACGGCAGGAGAAAGGAGCAGATAATAAGGGAAATCGAGGAGGCCGAAGGATTTAGGAAGAGAAGGCTTCAGATGGATGATAAGGTAAGCTGGATTAAGAGCAGTCAATATGCAAAATATCGTCATATAGCTCCTCCGAGGCTTGAATGGCTTGTCGACTGCGGAATCTTAAAGAGAGTTGGAAGAGGAAAATATGAAATTAGAGAGAGCTACTTAAAGCTCAGAACCGAGGTGCTAAAATTAACATCTCTAAAGCCCGCGAAGCTCGACAACTATTTCTTCGGCGAATTCGTGAAGCTATTTTCGAAAGATTTCTCCGCTGCAAATAGGTATGAGATCTTAAAGACGATGATCGAGGTCTACGAGAGACTGAGGACGCTATTCGGGGATGAGGTGAATTTATCGACCTTGGAGTGCTCAACTATCATGGTCTTGATGGAGAGAGGCAAGTTCGCAGATCTAAAGACGATCCACAGCTCCTTCAATAGCTTGGCCTTGAAGTTTCCAGACAAGATCTATGTGATTCCTGGAAGAGAGAAAAATATGAATATAGCATACATAAATGTTGAGGAGATAGAAGTCTAGCCAAGAGCTATCCTTATATCTCCGCATCCCTACAAGCATTTGCTATGAGTAAGCCTGCTGAATTGGGGTCTCTAAAGGTCGGCCACAACATCGTGATAGATGGAGAGCCGTGTAGAATAGTTGAACTCGAGAAGAGTAAGCCTGGGAAGCATGGAGCGGCGAAGGTCAGGCTCGTGGCCATAGGGATCTTCGACGGAGTCAAGCGGACGATGGTTGGACCAGCTGACTCAAGGGTTGAGGTTCCGATAATCGAGAAGAGAAGCGGGCAGGTGGTCTCGATAGGAGATATGGTGAGCGTAATGGATAATGAGACCTATGAAATACTTGAAGTTCCCATGCCGAAGGATGAGAAGCTCATTGAGAGACTTGAGCCTGGAGCCACGGTTGAATATTGGAAGATAATGGGGAGAAGTATGATAGTCCACGTAAAGGGAGAGTAGCTACATCTCCAAGATCAGCTCGGCGAGCTCTGGAAACAGTTTGAGAAGCTGCCTCATACTTGGATGGTGCCGCGCTCCAAGCCCCATACACTTATAGGCTCCTAAAGCGTTCCCTATTTTTGCAGCATCACCTATTCTAAGTCCTCTTAATAATCCGTAGATGAATCCTGCGTTGAATGCGTCTCCAGCTCCAGTCGAATCCAAAACCCTAACCCTATATGTCGGTATAACTTGAATCTCATCATCTTCCACCACCATGCACCCTTTTTCACCGAGTTTAATCAATAATGCTCTGGATTCAAGGAGATCCTTCAAGGACTTAACCTCATCTTCACCCAGTTTCTCAGCATCAAGAAGTGAGCGAGCTTCAAACTCATTCATTAACGGATAATCTACGAGACCCTTAATCTTGAACGTCTTTCTCGGATCCTTTAACGCGATTCCTTCGAGATCCATGCTCGTTGAAATGTTCCATTTCTTCGCGAAGCTCAGCAATTTGATACATGAAGCACCTCCATCATCGTTCAGCATCATATAACCTGATATGTGGAGATGTCTAACATTCCTCAATAGTTCAAGTTCATCTCCTCTAAGCCTGTAGGCTGCATTAGCGCCCCTAGCACATATCAGAGTTCTCTCACCCCTAGGATCTATCAAAACTATGCTTATTCCGGTAAATTCTTTAGCTATTCTCCTCACATACTTAACGTTAACCCCACTTCTCCTAAGCTCTCTTAGAGCCAAGTCTCCAAATCGATCTTCTCCAACCGCTCCCAGTAAAGAGACCGGAACCCCTAGTCTCGCGAGAGCTGAGGAGAGGTTTCCCCCAACACCGCCATATGAGATCATCATTCTTCTAAGAGCTATCGAATCCCCCGGCTTCAGGTCTCTATCCATCTTAAAGACTAAGTCTATGTTTATATCCCCTAGGATTAGGGCTTGGATGTCCTCTATCACGTGCCTCCCGTCCTAATCTTTTTCACCACTTCCATGAGCTTCCTAACTCTCTCAGGATCGACTGGGTTCTGAGTTATGCCCTTAACCTTAAAGTAGGTTCCGACGATCGCTCCATCAGCATATCTTAATAATTTCTCGGCATTCCCGGCGGTTAATCCGCTTCCAATTATGACAGGCGTTTCTCCAACCACTCTCTTAACCCTTTTAACTAAATCGACATCGGGCTCAGATCCAGTCATTCTACCGGTTACGATCAATGCGTCGGCGAGATAGAAATCCGTCCAAATCGCGTGAGTCTCGGGATCTATTCCAGACAACATAACGGCGTGCTTCTTATAGACGTCTGCGAAGAACCTTATATCCTCGGCGTAGAGAGCTTTTCTCAATCTCATTAGATCCGCCGCATTTCCATTATCGATCTCTCCCGTATCCCAGATTATCGCCCCGGTATAGAGACATACTCGAATGAACTTTGCTCCAGCGGCCTTAGCTATTCCGAGAGCGATTCTCCCACCATTATGGATTGATGTTATTCCAACTGGGATGTTAAATGATTTGGCTATCTCTCGCGCTGCGACAGCGTGTGCTGCGACTTCTTCGGGTGGAATCCTCCTACTCGCATAATATGGTAAATCCCACATATTCTCAACTATCAACCCATCAACCCCATTCTCGACGAGAATCCTCGCATCCCTCAAAGCGTATTCGATGACTTCATCCATGCTCCATCCTTCATAGGCTGGCGCTCCTGGAAGAGGCATTAAGTGAACCATTCCTATAATCGGCTTATTGACCCCGAATAGCTCTGACAAATCTTTTAGACGTTTTGAGTAGAATCTTCGAGCCCATTCTGGAATTAGATCATCAATATTTGGACGCGTATTTCATCACCTCGACCATAATCCACGTAAATTCCATTAATAATTTTTCTTTTCAGCAAGCTTGGCTCCCTTAATCTTGAGAAATCCTCTATCTCCTCTCCAATCGACTTCCACCTCAATAATCTCGATTCGTCGCTTGAAGATCGGAGCATCGAGGACAAAGGTCTCAAACTCTCCCCCCTCTCCAGCCGGATTAATTCCAAATCTATCTGAAGCCTGTTTAATTTCTTCAACTAAAGATGGAGTTAGACGAGCCCCTAGAAGCTCTTTTCCTAGACCTGCGGCAGCAACACCAGTTATGATTATCTCAAATCCTTCACTGATCATCCTTTGGAGAATGGTTAATGGATTCATGCCCCAAAGCGGCGCAAATAGGTTGAGATCATATTTCTCACAGATCTCCTTGAAAGCTTTTAGCTGAAATCTACTCGCGATCGCCCCAGATACAACTCCGTCGACCATTCCCGAAACTTTCTCGATCAGTCTTGCGAGAGCCGAGCTCTCCTCGGCCCTGCCGATCCCGCATCTCTCCACGAGCTGATGTTTCATCATGGCCTCGGCTTGAAGCTTTGTAAGCTCGATATTCGGATAATGGAAATAGAGGGATTCATCGCTCTCAGGAAAGATCGTCAAGAGATATTCAACATTATGTCCACGTCTCTCCATCAAGTAGATGGCATAGGTCGAGTCCTTTCCACCACTGAAGAGAGCGGCGAGCCTCAATCCAAATAAATAGTGTGAAAGCCTCTTAAAATAGGAGAATTATCACCTTCATGGATTCCCGATGCAGAAGGAGCCGCGGGATAATGGGTGAGGCTTTCGCGATCATTTACTCAGAAAAGAAGCCCAAGGCGGTTAAGGCGGCTAAGAGAGCCCTGGAGATCCTTGAAAAGAATGGGTTGAGAGGGGTGATGATGAATGCTAGAGAGGCTGTGGAGAAGAAAATTCCATCAGATACGGATATAGTGATAGCGCTAGGAGGCGATGGAACGATTCTAAAGGCGGTTAACGCGATCTCAGACGACGCCGCAATCCTCGGAGTAAACTTTGGCCGTGGAGGATACTTGATGGAAATTGAATCAGACATGCTTGAGGAATCGCTTGAGAAAGTAATCGGAGGCGAATACGGTGTCGAGGAGGCGATGATGCTCTACATCAAGTTAAATAACGGGGTTATTGGAGAAGCTCTAAATGAAGCATATATCTCCTCAAATCAGCCTGGAAACATCCTCAACTTCAAGGTAATCCAAGATGAGGTTAAGCTCCTCGAATTTCCTGGAGACGCGTTGATCACGTCGACCCCGATAGGCTCGACAGCGCATGCATATTCAGCCGGAGGCCCGATACTCGATGATCGGTTAAACGCCATAGTCTTGGCGCCCGTATGTCCTTTAACTGATGTTAGGGCGATCATCGTCTCGATTTCTAGACCTATTAAAGTTGAGGTCTTAGGCGGAGGAGAGATGCAGGTATTAATAGATGGATGGATTAGACGCTCGGTTAAATCGGAGAAGGCTGTTTTAGAGGTCGGGAGATCTGAGAGGACTGTTAAGTTCATTAAGTTGACTACGGAGAGAGGGTTTGAGAGGAGGATCAAGAAGAGATTTGGATACGAAGATTAAGGTCTTAGATTCAACGGCGCTATTCATAGGATTCACCGAGGGAGGTAAAACCGAATTAGTAACATGTAGAGAGGTCCTAGAAGAGGTGAAGTATGGTGGAGGCCAGCTTAGAGCCGCAGCTATTCGAGGAGGAGGCCTCGTGAAGATACTTGAACCAAGTCACGACTATGTTGAGAGAGTTAGGGAATCGGCGTTAAAGGCTGGGGAGCATGATCTCTCTGAAACTGATATTAAGTTATTGGCCTTGGCTTTACAGTTATTGGATGAGGGAGCCGATGTCTCGATAGTTACGTCAGATTACTCGATTCAGAACTTGGCCGAGATCATGGGATTAAAGGTTGAGCCCATCTTGCACAAGGGTATAAAGAGGGTGATCAAGTGGACGACCTACTGCGAGATATGTGGATGGAGAGGCGAAGCTCAACCTGGAACACCATGTCCGAGATGCGGTGCGAGGCTTAAGAGGAAGCCAAGTAAAGAGGTGTCAGAGAAGAGTTGAGAATAAGAATTCTCTCCGAACTACATGATTCAGGAGCTCTCGAAAAGGTTGCCGAGGCGTTAAGAGAGATTTATGGAGAAGAGGTGAAGGTGGAGTTCGTAGATAAATTATTCGATGAAAAGTTCCTGAACTCTTCAAGAGGGCAGCATAATGCATGGCTAATAGTTCAAAATTATAAGCATGTTAGAGCCGATGACGAATACTTGCTTCTGATCACTCTTGAAGATCTATACGCCGCCGGCCTAAACTATATCTTTGGATTGGCATGGCAAGGAGTTGCAATAGTCTCAACCCATAGACTTACCCAAGAATTCTACGGATTAAAGCCTGATCGAGAATTGTTCATCGAGAGACTTGTTAAGGAAGCTGTTCATGAGATCGGACACCTACATGGATTAACTCATTGTCCGGATAAGAGATGTGTCATGGCCTTCAGCAACTGGATAGGCGATACAGATTATAAGTCATATAGACTTTGCAGTAGATGTGAGAGGAAGCTTAAATTATTGAAATCTAAGACTTGATCACAAACTCGCTCGAACCCTGTTCTCCCTCAGCCTTTTCGGCGAGTTGACTTAAAACCTTCTTCACCACTGATTTTGAAAGGACTCCTGCTTCGATCAAGTTCACTATCGAGTTCGGTGAAGCTTCTCCTGAAACCTTCCCGATATTTCCCCTAACCTGCCTCCAGATTAGATGCGTGTTCCCACTCTTAGATCTATAAATGATCCCCAAAACTTCCAAGGCCTTAATGAATCTAATGTTCCTTATAGTTCCTAGATCGAGCTTGGAGACCGCCTCGACATAGATCCTTCCCTCAGAAGCATCTCTCTCCGGGAATATAGTTGGGTCGTTCAGATAGCCTTTAGGTATGAAGGAGAAGCATGTATTGAGGATCAAGAAGCGGCGAAATCGCTCGAGGGTCGTCCTAACCTCTATCCTCACCACCAGCCCAACACCGCCCTTCCTCGAACAAAACTCCAATCCTAAAATGGGTAAAGCACTTAATAATAATTCTTCATCGTTGATGGATGAAGATCCATGAAAGCCGTAAGCGCGTCGAAGCTCTATTAATGGAGATGGTTGAGGATCTTCAGGTATTACTTTCTAATATCTGAGATCTGGTGACGTGAAGATCTACGCCATAACGTTAATAATCAGCTTGGATTTGAGTGGTTGAGGAATGGGCATAGAGGGCAAGACCGCTGCTGAGCTCCTAGGCAGAGGTGGAGTTAGACGTACCTATATTCGAGAGGTGATCTTGGAGAACTTCATGAGCCATGAGTATTCGAGAATCCCCTTAAAGCCTGGGATGAATCTGATAACAGGGCCCAATGGAGCTGGGAAATCCTCGATTCTCCTCGGAATAGCCGTGGCCTTGGGCCAAACCTACACGGATAGAAGTGAGAGGCTCAGCGATCTAATTAGAAGAGGTGAGAAGGCCGCTAGAGTCACGGTAATCTTCGATAATATGGAGGTCGATGGAAAGAGGCCGATACCGTGGCTGAGTTCAGATCAGTTGGTCATAACTAGATATCTGAAGAGGAGTGGAGACTACTGGCATTACGTGAACAATAGACTTAAGACGAAGGCGGAGGTCGAACATCTACTGCAGAGGCTTGGAATAAACCCGAACAACATGCTGATAATAATGCATCAAAACATGATCGAGCAATTCGCGGCGAAGAGCGACGTCGAGAAGCTTAAGATGGTCGAAGACGCGGTTGGAGCATCCCATTTCAGAAGGAGAATAATCGAGGCGGAGGCTAAGCTTAGAGATATTCAAGCTCAGGAGAAGAGCCTAAAGAGATCTCTGCAAGAAGCGAGGGCGGCCGTCGAGTATTGGAGAGAGGAATACGAGAAATTATTGGCGAAGAAGAAGCTTGAAGATGAGAGGAAGAGGCTTGAACTCGAATATGCTTGGGCATTAGTCTCTGAAGTTGAGTCCTCGATCAAGAGAATTCAAGAGAGAATTGAAGGATTGAAGATTAAGGCGAATAAGCTCTCAGCTGAAGCAGATTACCATGAAGCTGAGGCGATTAAACTTCGCTCAGAGCTTCTGAACATGTTTTCAAGAATAGCTGATGGAGAGCATGTAAGCATTCAAGAGTTCGAGAAGAATCTCGATCTGTTACTTGATGAAAAAGTTGAAGCCGAAATCTCAAAGTTTAAGTTAAGATTAAATGAGTCCGAGATCAGGAGGCTTCAATCCGAGCTTAAGAGGCTTGAATCAGATTTAGCCGAAAAGAGAAGAAACGCGGTCGCGCTTGGAGAAAGAGTTGAGACGAGGGAGAAGCCTCAGGACATACTTGAAGAGATCAAGGTGATAAACCTCAAGATAGCCTCGCTTGGAGAGGTCTTGGAAGAAGCCGAAGATATGTATCTAGTCGCTGACTCAAGGTATCGCGAAACGGAGATAAGATCTAAGGAAGTTGAGGAAAATCTACGCAAAGCTCTCGAAGAGGTTGAGTATAGGAAGGAACTTTGGAGAAAATTCCTAAGAGATTTGATGAGAGAGGTTGAACCACAATTCAATTCGATCCTTTCAACGGTTGAGGGAGCCGGTAGAATCGTGTTAAAGAATCTCGAAGATCCGGAGAAAGCTAGCATAGAACTCTATGTGGGATTTAGGGGAACAGAGCCCATGCTCCTAAACGCCCATACCCACAGCGGAGGCGAGAGGATCGTTGGAACCCTTGCATTCCTCCTAGCCCTCCAGAAACATGTTAAGTCTCCATTTAGAGCAGTTGATGAATTCGATGTCCACTTGGATCCACTTAACAGGGAGAGGATGATGAAGCTCTTAATCTCGACGGCTGAGAGTGAGGCGAGCACACAATATATCATAATAACTCCTGGAAGATTTCCGGTTGAAGGAGATGTTAACGTGCTGCTGGTTCAAAACGTTGGCGGGAGATCCGTAATAGGGAGGTATGGTGAATGAGGAGGATCGAGGTCACTAGGGAAGAGCTTGAGCGAATAATCAAATTATGCGAGAACATCGAGAAGAGAGGATTAGATCCATTCACAGTAAATATTCGAGAATTGTTGGAGAAGCTTAGAAGAATCGTTGAGGAGAATCCAAACCTAGATCATTATATAATCGATGCTGAAACCCTCTATAGGATCTCAGCCTTAATCGCCCTCCAACATAAATGGCTTAGAGAGAAGGCGAAGGCATTATTCATCGATGCTCAGATGATCTCGACCAGGCTCGTGGCCATGGATAAGAAGATGCTTGTCAAGGCTTTCTTGAAGGCTTGGCATCCAATAATCTCACTTGAGCAAATAACCCCTCAAAGACTTAGACAAGGATTAGAGCACTTCCTCTCACTTCCACCTAGAAGTGGGAGCAGAGAGTTTGGCTGGAAGATAACCGATAAGGAGATGAAGTTGGCTAAAGCGAGACTTGAGCTTGAGGAGAAGGCGATGATGGAGAAGATCAAGGCTCTCCATCGAGAATTACTTAGGAGATTCGAAGAACAGGGAGGAGCGTTAGATTATTGGGAATTCATCAAGGGAAAGAATTTCGATGAAACATTTGAGCGCGCATATCTCTTAAGCTTCCTAATAACCGAGGGATATGTTGACGTTAAGAGAAATCCGTTAAAGAATGAGGTAAAGCTCATACCACACAAAGAGCAAGTTAAGCGAAAATCTCCAACTTCTCTCGTCATAAGTTTAAGAGGTGAGATTTAATGAGCGGAGAAGAGAGCTTTTCGAGGAGATTGATGATCGCGGCGACAATGCTTCTATTCAAGAGCCATCGAAGACCTGGAGTTAGGGGCTGGGAGCTGAAGCATAGGCTCGGAAAGAATTACATGAGAGTTATCGATGCCCTAAACTCCAGGCTTAAGCAACTCGGCTTAGAAATCAAGACCGTTTTCGAGGAAGGTGAAGAAAATAACCTTGATAGAGCGAGATTCTACGTGGTCTTATCACATCCATTGACCATGTCCGATTTAGTCGCAGCCGGATGGAGAATAGATGAAGTCGCAGCTCTCTCCATAACCCTCTCAATTCTATCAAGCAGAGGTGGTAAAGCCCCGTTAAGAGACGTCTTAGAGGTCTTGGAGACGAAGTTCCCTAAGTGGAAGGCTGAAACCTATCTCGAAAGAGCGATTAGAAGAGGATACATCGAGAGGCTTGAAGACGATGTATTAACAATAGGCTGGAGAACGAAGGTGGAAGTCGAGCAAAAGGCCCTATTGAAGGCGGTCCTAGAAGCACGCGAAGAAAAAGAAATAAGATCGGATTAGAATCTTATGGATGCGGCGTGCGGCCCACAGCTAGGCGGGGATGATGTCTCACCCCTGCTGGCTGAGGTTGATGAAACTCTCGATCTCTGACCCATTCTAAACCTCTAGAATCGGTTGATAGATCTTTTCGAGAATCCCGAAGATCATATTCCGAGATTCTCCGATCGGATTCCCAGATATTCTAATCACTCTAACATATTCTCCAAGTATTTTCAGATTTTTCTAGAATAGGAAGAGCTAAAAATCCTTATCCACCTTATTTGTCGGTGGCTGGACATGATGAGTGTTAAATGCGGTCTTAAGGTCATTCTCCTACTAACCATAAACATAACCTTGATCGCAATCCTAATAATAGCTGGATTCATGATCTAAAAAAGCAGATACCGCTTTTCCGCTTACACACCTATTTTCCCGTTTCTCCGGCTTCAAGCTTCTCCAATTTGAGGGCGTCGTCAGTACACGGATGATCCTTGAGAGTAACTTCTTTTAGCAACTTAAGCCTTAGTCTCCTTATGGATTCGGAGCGGGCTGAGGGAGAGCGATACTTTCGGAGAATCCTTGAATTGATAGATAAGCATCATAAACTGTTCAAACACGTAATCCCCTTAATAGCGAGTGAGAATATTCCAAGCCCAGCTGTCCGAGAAGCTCTCGCATGCGACTTTGGAAACAGATATGCTGAGGGATGGCCTGGAGAGAGGCTTTACGCTGGATGTAAATATGTTGATGAGGTTGAGACCATAGCTCTAGAGCTCGCGAAAAAAGTCTATGAAGCGGAGTTTGCAGATGTAAGACCAATCTCTGGGGTCATGGCGAATCTAGTAGCGTATACCCTCTTCACGGAGCCCGGAGATCTCATGATAGCTCTCCCAATCCCATATGGTGGGCACATAAGTCATGGTAAACAGAAGTGGGGTGGAACAGCGGGCGTCGTTAGAGGTCTTAAAGTAGATCGATACGAGTTTGATGAAGAAAATTATGAGATAGATATCGATGCTACTAGAAGGAGGATCGAGAAGAAAGGTTTGAAGCCAAGATTATTCATGCTCGGCGCCAGCGTCTTCCTGTTTCCACATCCTGTTAAAGAAGTCGCAGAGCTTGCAGCAGAGTTTGACGCAAAGGTTGTCTATGACGCGGCTCACGTCGCCGGTTTAATCGCTGGAAAAGTCTTCCAAGATCCATTAAGAGAAGGGGCTGATATGATGACCCTCAGCACTCATAAGACATTAGCAGGTCCACAGCATGGAATGGTCCTCTCATGGAATAAGTATGCTGAAGACATAAAGAGGATAGTCTTCCCAGGGCTTCACTCAAATCATCATCTCCATGCGGTCGCTGGGGTCGCCATCGCCTTGGCAGAGGCTCTTGCATTCTATCGAGAATATGCTCGTAAGATTGTTGAGAACGCTAAGGCTCTCGCCCAAGCTCTATATGAGCGAGGGATAAGGGTTCTCTATGAGCATAGAGGGTTCACGGAATCTCATACGATTATAGCCGATGTAAGCGAGTATATGAATGGATTGGAGGCTGAGAAGCTCCTTGAGAGGGCTAATATAATTTTAAACCGTAACCTGATACCGAAGGATTATAAGCTTAAAACCGATTATCGGGCTCCAAGTGGGATAAGGATGGGTGTTCAAGAGGTTACAAGGCTTGGAATGAATAAGAGTGAGATGATCGAGATAGCCGAACTGATAAAAAAGGTCTTAATAGATAAAAAATCTCCAGAAGAGGTCGCGAAAGAGGTTGTAGAGCTCCGCAAGGACTTCCAACACGTAAAATACGCCTTCACGTCGGGGATCGAGGCATATGAGCACATATTGATAAGGTGATGGGAAGATTTTAGGGGAAGTTCTCCTCGATAAGATGTTTATGGAGAAGGGCTTAATGCCAAGCTCCTTCTACTATTGTGTGAGGGATTGACGATGGTGAGGATAGGGCTAATAGGGAAGACAAATACTGGGAAGACCACATTCTTTAATGCAGCAACTCTTGGGACAGCTGAGATCTCAACCTATCCATTCACAACTAAGCAGCCAAATTATGGGATCGGATACGTCCTGACTCCATGCGTCTGTAAAGAGTTCGGAGTTAAGGATAATCCGAGGAACTCTAAATGCATAAATGGATGGAGGCATATCCCGATAGAGCTGATAGACCTGCCGGGGCTCATCAAGGGCGCTTGGGCCGGAAAAGGACTTGGAAACCAATTTCTCTCCGTCGCCTCACAATCAGACGTGCTCCTCCACGTCGTTGACGCGAGTGGAAGCGTCGATGAAGAGGGTAGATTGACAGAACCGGGAACTGGAGATCCACTTGCAGACTACTATGATATTGAGGAGGAGCTCGTGATGTGGTTCATGAAGCTTATAGATCGATCGACCGATAGGATAACCAGATCTTTGAGGAAGGGAAAAGAGCTCCCGGAAGCCATGGAAGAGGTCTTGATGGGAGTTAAGGTGAATAGGGAGCATATAAGGCAGGCCTTAATCCAGAGTAATCTCGAGAAGAAGGATTTCGAAAACTGGACTCCTATGGACGATAAGAGATTTGCAACGGCCTTAAGAGAGATATCCAAGCCCACCCTAATCGTGGCAAATAAGATGGATCTAGATACAGCTCCCGATAATTTTAAGAAGCTTAGAGATCAGCTCACAGACAAGATAGTGGTTCCATGCAGCGCCGAGGCTGAGTTAATTCTAAGAAGGGCTGAGCAGAAGAAGTTGATAAGATATATTCCAGGCGAGGAAGAGTTTGAGATAGTTGATGAATCTAAGTTGACGGAGAGGCAGAGATGGGCGCTGGATTTCATTAGGAGAAGGGTTCTAGACGAGTATATGAGAACTGGAGTTCAGTTCGCGTTAAACGTCGCCGTCTTCAAGCTGCTTAAGATGAACGCAGTCTATCCCGTCTATGATATCCAGAAGCTATCCGATAGACATGGAAACGTGCTTCCAGATGTTTATCTAATGCCTGACGGAGCAGATGTTAGGGAACTTGCTCAAGTAATTCACAGCGAGCTTGCTAAAGGCCTCCTCTATGCAATCGACGCGAGAACAGGTCTCAGGCTCCCCGCGAACTATAAGCTAAAGGATCGGGATGTCTTATCAGTGGTTTCTACAACGAGGAGAGGCTAATCCTCAACCGGAACAATGAAATACGACATATAATTTTCTCCAGCTTTCTTCTTGAAATCTATCTTAACCCGCATCCCTCTCCTTAGTCTCTTAAAATCCTCGCAAAGAATCCAGGCTAGGATGTTAAATCCATCATCTAGTCTCGCTACGCCGAGGATATAATCCGGGTATTTTTGATAGCTTTCAGGCTTAACCTTAACGACTGTATACGTTAATAGTCTTCCATAACCATTTACTTTGATCCACTCCATGTCACTCGATCTACAATTTGGACAACACGCTTGAGGAGGAAAATACTTCTCTCCACATCTCTTACATTTAGTCGCTAGAAGTTTTCCATCCTTTAAGGCCTCAAAGAAACGTTCGACCCCAGATATCGGTATCCTATACCTTAACTTCAGCTCTCTAGCGTCGATCCAGATGGGCTTTCCCGTCTTTTTATCCTCCTCGATCGGCAAACACTTTTTCCCTGACTCATCCATCATAACATTTAGACAGGATAGCTCAATTTATGAATATTCATTGAAAAGGTTTTCATAATCCCGTAAGTAATACCGGTCGGCGATGTGGAAGACGCCTCTTGCGGTGATGATGATATCGCTTCTATGCCTAACGATGTTAACGATTAAGAATGATCCAGCATTAGATGAACCGATAAAGTTTAAGAGAGTTTTGGTGGAGTTCGACAGAAGAGTTGACTTAACCCAATTTCTCGGAGATCTTGAGATAAGCGGGGTCGCCGGTGATTTGGCATCTGTGAAGATTCGTGATAATCTGCTGGAGAAGCTGATTAAAGATGGAGTGATAAAATCCGTTTGGAAACCTAGAAAATATCATTTGACGCTTGACGTCAGTGTCCCCGAAGTCCACGCGCCGGAGATTTGGGATGGTTTTAGAGACGTGATAGGAGGACAAGTCAATGGATCGGGAGTCGTGATAGGAATAATAGATACGGGGATAGATTATAGGCATCCCGATTTTTGGTTTCCAAATGGCTCCACGAAGATTCTAAGCATCTGGGATCAGACAATAGATGGAAAACCTCCAAGAGGATTCAAGTATGGATACGAGTGCTCGAGGTGGGAGATAGAGGCTATGAAATGTCCGGAGAGAGATGAGACGGGTCACGGAACTCACGTGGCCTCGATAGCCGCTGGAACGGGACTCGCATCATATAAAGGAGTTGCACCTGGAGCCTACCTCATAGTGGTTAAGACGGGCTACCCCGTATGCGGGGGACTTAAGTGGTTTATGGAGGAGGATAAGATACTGGATGGGATCTCCTATATCGTTGAGAAGGCGAGAGAACTCGGATTAAGACCCATAATAAATCTAAGCCTCGGATCGGATAATGGAGGCCATGATGGACACACCCCGCTTGAGAAGGTCATAGATGAGCTCACAGATGAGGGCGTGATCTTCGTCGTGGCCGCCGGAAACTCGGCTTCCGATCAAATACACTCGATGGGAGACTTAGCTATTACAGGCGAAGTTGAGGTTAAGTGGGTTCTTCAGCCGGCCACCAAGGAGTTAGATCTTTCTTATGTCACCGAGCCCGATGACGAAGTTAGATTTAGCCTTAAAACACCTTATGGGACCATTGAAGGAAAAGAGGTTGAGAATTACAGAATTGGAAACTTGGTCGTCAACATCACCTTAAATTACTATGATTCTGGAAGAGACTGGGAAATAACGGTGAGAAGTGTTGAGGGAGATCTCTCAACCCATGGATGGGCGATGATGATTGAGCCCATCAAGTTAAATGGAACGGCGGTCTGGCATAGCTGGATAAGCAGCGATACATGCTCCTTCTCAAGGGAGAGATTCATAGCTGGGAATGGATACAATATAACTGAGAGCTATACGGTCACGGTTCCAGCGACAGCGAAAAAGGCGATAGCGGTTGGAGGATACGTCTCGAAGAGTTCATGGTATATGGATGGAAAATTGGTCTCATCCGGACTTAAGCTGGGAAGACTTCTACACTTTAGTGGAAGAGGGCCTAGCAGAGATGGAAGGATAAAACCAGATCTAGCTGCACCTGGCTCTGTGATAGTTGCGGCCAAACCAATCGAGAACTTCTCTTCAAGTATGAATTTCAGCGACTATTATACTGCTAGACATGGAACTAGTATGGCAGCCCCACACGTCACTGGAGTGATAGCATTAATGCTTCAACTATTTCCAAACGCATCATTCGATCAAATTTACAATGCCTTAACCTACTCAGCTCGATGGGAGGATTTCATGGGTAAGAGGCCGTCAAATGATTGGGGTTGGGGAAAACTCGACGCGAGAACAATCTACAAGCTTAGGGTTGAGGTTTTAGGGCTATCTGAAAACTCGTTTACGGAGGCCTCAATAGATGGTCTACAATTCAAGGTATCCTTAAAGAATCCGCTGACCATACCATTCCTCAATAACTCAGAGCACATACTCATAGCTCAGAAAGAGATCCCGATAAGCAGCTTAAGCATGTATCGATTAGAGACGGGTAATAAGTTCGTCATAAACAAGTCAATGAACATCATCTTAAGATACAATGTTTGGCATTATCTTGACGTTAAGTCACCATTTGGAGGAACCGAAGGGAGCGGATGGTATAGAGAAGGTGAGGAGGTATGGTTCTTCGCTCCCAGATCTATAACCCCGCCGATATATGATCTCTTATTCAAACCAGTTTTGAGATTAAGCTATTGGATCACTGAAGATGGAAGAAAACTTTATCATCCGAGGATCTTGATGGATAAGCCTCACACGGTAACGGCAATCTATACTCCTGACTATGGCATAATGGTCTTCTCGTGGCTTACCATAGCGGTAGGATCATCTGCGATAACCATAATACTTAGAAGGCATTATCAAAGAGTTCGGAGAGGAGTTGAGGGAGGCAAAATATCTGGTCAAGGTTCATGAAGCTAAAAGGGCTTTAAGGGTCAATAAAGAGATTGAAGAAGCCGTTAAAGGAGCTCTTGGGAGAAAGATGATCAGAAGGATGAAAAGAGAATATGTTGAATGTCCCATTGCGAATAGGAAGGTTTCATTCCTAGAATGCTTTACATGCATCTCCTTCATTAGAAGAATTAAAGGAGTTGTCCACTGCTCTGGCGAGGGTTTCGGATATAAGCGCTGATCAAAAAGTCATAGTTAAATAGGATGATGGGAGCTGATGCTCCGATGCTTAGAGATAGTAGACTGACGAAGACTGTGAATAAACTGTTTTCCGAGAAGATGGTTCTCCTAGAGACGTCGATCATGTTCATGATTCTCACGATAGGTTTTCTCATCAGAATCTTTCCATTGAGATGGGGACTCTACCTAACAGAGTTCGATCCATGGATGCAATACAAGGAGTTCATGTATATCGTTAGGAATGGATGGATGGGTTTCATAAAATTCTTCTCATGGCATGACATGACTTCATGGTATCCATTTGGAAGAAATGTCGGCAAAACAGCGTTCCCAGGCCTGCCATTTTTCGCCGCCTTCATCTACCACTCCTTACATGGCCTTGGAATAGAATTGAATCCACTTGAATTAGCGGCATTCATTCCACCGACGTTATCAATAGTTGCTATAATCTTCGCATATCTCCTAGGAAAAGAGCTTGGCGGGAAACCAGCAGGATTATTCTCCGCATTTCTACTAGCCTTAAGCAGAGCGCATGTCGAGAGAAGCTTGCTCGGATGGTTCGACGACGAATGTATTGGAATTCCCTTGATGCTGATCGGAATCTGGGCATATATTCAGGCGATAAAGGATGAAAGATCTTGGAAGGAGTCGATGGCGTATGCGATCGTTTCGGGCTTCGCCCTAGGTTATCTCTCGGCGAGCTGGGGAGCGGCCAAATTCCCATTAACGTATCTTCCCCTGATAACCGTGATCCTAGCTCTACTAGGCAGATATAGGAGGAGACTATTAACGTCATTTGCGGTAACATTCATCATTTATGCCATAATATCCATCATGGTTCCAAAGCTTGGAATAAGATATCTATTCGAGACAACGCTCCTCTCAGGATTCGCTGCACTCATAATCCTAGCCTCTTTCGAACTTTCGCAAACGCTTCCAGGAGGGAAACATGTAAAGAGGCTTCCATACTATATCATCGGCGCCGGAGTCGTTGGCTTCATAGCTCTAATAATTCTTGGCCTAGCAAATCTTCCTGGATTAAAGTTCTTCAGCGTGGTCATCCCAACCCTTAGATCGAAGCTTCCGATAGTGATCTCAGTGGCCGAGAATCAAATCTCGACTTGGGCTATAATGTTCTCGGATGCGGGATTCCAGCTACTCCTAGCATTACTTGGATTCTACTACGCCTTGAGACGGAGGACGGATGAAGATCTGATCTTAAGCGGGTATGCTATACTGACGATATATTTCTCCTCGACGATGGTTAGGCTATCGACCATAATGGCTCCGATGGTCGCCGTGATGGCGGGTTTCGGTGTAGCGGAGATCATAAGCAGTTTTTCGAGAAATCTTAAGCTCTTAACGCGTATGAAGGCTAGAGTTAAGCCCATAAGCCTCGAATATTATATCTTAACACCTCTCGTGATCATCGGCCTACTTACAGTAAACTTTATTCCAAGCGCTTATGGATTCAGATATTCAATATCGGCAATAGATTCCGCGTATACTCCTCAAACCATAGTCTCTGCGAGCACTCCGCTGAGGATGAAGCTCGATGCATGGCTTAAGGCTCTTGAATGGATGAGGAATAATCTTCCAGAGAACGCGGTTGTGGCATGCTGGTGGGACTATGGATACTGGGTCACGATCTTGGGCAATAGGACGAGCATAATTGACAACGCGACTCTAAACTCAACTCAAATCGGCGAGATAGCGTATGCCTTCATGTCCAATGAAACCGTGGCTTACAGGGTCTTCAAGAAGCTAGGCGCAACCCACGTCCTAGTCTTCGTCACCCATATTGTACAATCTCAAGTTGGCGGCGCGACGATAATGAGGCTCTGGACTTATGGCGATGAAGTCAAATGGATCTGGATGCTTAGAATAGCAAATCAAGAAGGATATCACTTTAATGAAAGTGAATATGTAACCGAACGTGGAGTACCGACTGAGAAATTCTGGTATGGGACGACCATAGGTCAACTAATACCATATAAGCCCACCACGACAGCAGGTGGAATCACATCCGATGTTTATCAGCCTCCAGATCTAAAACACTTTAAGCTCGTCTATCAATCGAGTCCACCATACAGCAGCTATGCATATGTTTACATCTACGAGATAGTTGATTAACCTATGTAGAACGGCTCTCTACTCGGTCTTCCCTTCTGTTTCTGAAGCATCTGTTCATATCCTCTCTGAACCTCTTCCAAGATCTTCCTATGCTTCTCTATCTCCTCGTCCAGTTGCTCAAGATCTACGCTGAACCCCAAGCCTTTCGCTAAGACTGTTATCAGCATCTTCGCAGAGATCGGGTCTGGGAAATAGGTTACGACCTCTGATACTAGAATGCATGCATGACCGGTGTCCTTCATATAGAGCATGAGCAGATAGGAGGAGAGTCTATCGGCTGGAATATTATCTAGATTTGAGAGCATCCTAGCCCCAGAGTTTAAGAATCCTCTCATATCATCTGGATTAGATGAGGCAACGAAGACCGCTCTCTCACCCGTTATCCTAGAGCTCGACAGAAGATAGTAGTTCACCGCTCCTCTCTCAACTAAGAACTTGTGAAGCTTACTGGCGATCAAATATCCGCCTTCCTCGCTTTCTATCGGGAAGTTTCTGGAGATGAAGACGAGCTTTAAGTCGCCATCTCTATGCAGATATAGGCTTATGCTTGGATGAGAAGCTAGTCCTTCATCGACTATGCTGACGTGAGGGAAGTGAAGAGATTTAACCTCAGCTATCTTGGCGGGCTTAAGGGTCTCAACCAGATAGTTTATGGCGATCAAGCCGGCCGCTCCCAAGCTTGGAGACGCCTCGATCACATGCGCTCCCCTTAAATCGGCGCGCTCGCCGGCCTCGGTCAAGACTATCTCAACATCACCTCGATCCACGGGCTTTCCCAAGAGCCCTCAGCACCAATTATCCCTAAAGACTCTCATATTAAAGCTATTTTCCGCGAGTTCTCCTAAGCTCCAAGATCTTCTCTAAATACCTATGTTCGAGAGATATATTTGGAGGATGAGCAGATCTAACTTCTCCACCGCAGCTTGGGCATCTGTCGGATCTCAACGTATACTTCCCACATTTAACGCATTTATGGATTAGAGTCCGCATCCTTTATCCCGTCACCAGCTCTGCTTTTCCACCAGCCTCCTTAACCACCTTAATACATCGTTCAGCAACCTTCTCTAGAAGCTCTCTAGCCCTCGATTCTTCATCTGCCTCAACCCTAATCAAGTATCTTGGAGAGCCTATGGCGGTTATCGAGATATTCTCTCCTCTGCCAGCCGTCTTCAATCCCTCTTTTATCGCCTTCCTAATTACCTCAACCCCGTTTCCAGAGGCGACTGAGAGCTTGAGAGTGGCCTTTAAGGCTACCTTCTTGAGCTTTATCTCTTTCTTAATCAACTCGAGTAGAAGTTGTGAGAGATTCTCATCCAACTTCATCCAACTTGGAAGCTTTCCAGAATCTAAGATATCCAGAAAGACATCATATAGAGTTAAGTTACGCTTAGCCGCGGGCTTAACTAGCATGGAGTTTATCTCCTCTGGGCTTCTTCCAGACCTTTCAGCGAGTAAATGTAAGACTCTCATGACCCTTTGAGTCCGCTTCCACTCCAAGAGCTTCTGCGTCCGCTCCTTCTTCGAAACCCTCCTAAGGGAGACGTCAGCTTGCTTCGCATCCATATTCATCCTCAAGACCTTGAAGACCTCTCTCTGCCTCTCCCTGAGATAATCTCTAATGTTCCTGACCCATTTAAGCGAGATCTCGGAGATGTGGACGAATCCTTCCCAGCCCGGATACTCCACCAAATCGACATATACTCCATATCTCTCAACTCTCTTAACGACCCCTATCACGAGCTCTCCTATCTCGGGAGAATCCGATCGTACCAGCTCGGCCATACCTACCTATCCTTGAATTAGTTCACTATTTAAGAAACACATCTCAGAGGCTTCATCCAACTGAACTTTAATGAATACTCAATAGAGCTGAAAACTTGGAGAGACTCTACAAGTCAGAGCGAACTGTAGGCTAAGCCTTAATATTTAAGAGAACTATGCCGAGGCTCATAATCAATGCCGCAGCCACAGTTTTCTTTGAGAGGCGTTCCCTAAGGAGCATTAAGGCGAGCGCTGTTGAAAAGAGGGGCGTAGTCGAGCCTAGCGGCGCGGCGATATTCGCTTGGATCATATTTAATCCAATTAGATAGATTGTGTCACCGATGCCTATCGCTATCACGCCGCCTAAAGCCATTAACCCTATGTCAAGCTTAGATAGCTGCTTAATGAGTAACCGGTTTCTAGAGGACATCAATGACATGGCCCCTAAGAGGGGGATCAAGAAGATTAGTCTGAGAAACGATAGAAGCACCGGATCGAAATACGCTAATATCATTTTGAAGCAAGTGGTTCCAAACGCCCAACAAGCCGCCGCCCCCAAGGATGCCGCTATCCCCAGCTTCGAATTCCCTAGATGCTGGGTCTCCTCCCGCGCTTCTCCTGTTATCATCCATATCCCGGTGACCACACATATAGTTCCGATAACTATCTGTATGGTTAATGGTTCACCTAGTAGTAGAATGCTTATCGGCAACACGAAGAGAGGATACGAATAGGTCATCGGGACGGTCTTTCCAACGCCTATGAGTTTCAAGCCAAGGAAATATAAGGTGTCGCCGAGACCCCAAGTTACTAAAGATGTGAAACATATTAAACCAGCCAGGCTTAGGGACAGTTTAGATATGTGATTTAGACTCTGAAGCGGAAAAAGCAGTAAGAAGATGAGCATGGCCGCCGAGGAGCTTCTGAACAAGTTAAGAATTAAGGGGCTCACATTTGACAGGCTTTTCTTGTATATGGAAGCGCCCAGAGCCCAGCAAAAAGCTGCTGACAGCGATAGAAGCTCCCCTTCCATCTATCACCGCCCACCAATCAATCGCTAGTTATATGATTAGCGTCAAGCGGCTGAATTTAAAATTCCCCTTTCGATGTCAATTTCTAGCTGGATAGCGTCCAAAATGACGTAGAGGTGATCTCTCTTAATTGATCGATGGTTTTTCACTTAACATCTCTCTAACACGCGATGTCTTCACGAATTACGCATCTTTATGAGATGGATAAAGTCTTATAGCTCGATAACATCCAACATTTTAGAATCAAAGCAAGGCTGATGCGGGATCGGGAATTGGTATGCGATCCCTGCCGGTTGAGGTAATGATAAGTACGTTAATAATCCTGATCCTCGCATC
>JAGGRY010000013.1 GCA_021159365.1 Nitrososphaerota archaeon
ATAAGAATGAGTAGGGGAACTTAGGGGGAGAGGATGGCTTCTAGGATCCCTGCTTGGATTCAGAGGTTTCTTCTGCCGGAGCTTGAGGCCATTAAGGGAGAACTCAAGGCCATAAACACTAGGATAGACGCTCTGAATACCAGAATAGAGGAACTCGACCGAAGGCTAACCACCAAGATAGATGAAATGAAAAAAGGATGACGACTGAGATCAGGGCGGTGAATACCCGGATAGACTCTCTTGAGAAGAGATTAGACGTGGCCGAGAGGCTCGCGGTAATCGAGTAAAAGTTAAGAGAGCATGATGAAGCACTAAAGAAGCTGATGACCTAAAAGTTATAGTTATGATATCTCAGATTTATATGGCCAGGCTGAGATAGAAACAGATTTAGTTGCTATTCATTTGACAATTGATGCCTTCGTCTAGAATTTCATCCTGACCCTGGAGAATCCGTCTCGGTCTCTATAAACCTCTATAATGTTTGAGGCTTCCTCCACACCCCTCCCATGATGGGTTATGATGAGTGCTTGATCGACATGTCTCGCGATCTTCGATAGCTGATTTAAGAGCATCTGTAGATTTTCTTCATCGACTCCATAGGTTGGCTCGTCGAGAATTATAAGGGATCTCACTCCAAGATGATGTAGTATCGCAAGCCTCAGCGAGAGTGAAATTAGAGTTTGATGTCCTCCCCCAACTCTGTTCGCAGGTATATAATCTGATAAGCCATGTGGCTTAACATAGACTCTGTAATTCTCGGGATCTATTCTAAAGGATGTGTAGATTCTTTGGTCAGTTAAGCTCATGAATATAGTCTGGGCTCTTAGAGCTATGGATCTGAGTAAGTCGTCTCTCCTCTTCTTGATGAAGTTTGAGATTCTCTCCCTGAGATTGGATGCAAGGGAGACCACCTTAGATTTTCTCTCAAGCTCCCTTAGACGAGTTCTCAACCTGTCTAGCTCACTCTTCGCCTTCTCAAGCTCGCTAAGCCTCTGCCTCAATCTTTCTTCGAGGAGTTTAATTCTCTTCCTCTTCTCTTCGATCTCTCTTGGGGCTTGAAACATCTCGGTCAATCTCTCATATAGTTTTGGATCATCTGGATCCAGATCTAAGCCGAGTCTCCTCAGGGTTCCTTCTACATCGAGTCTAATGGATTTGACTATGCTTTCTTTCTCACTTATTCTCGTATCATACTCCGAGATGGAGTTCATTAGCATGTTCAATCTCTCACGTCTTCTGGCGATCTCTTCGATTTCCCGGTCGATCAATTCGAGTTCTGATTGAAGCCTTTTCCTATTCTTCCGCATATCCTCTAATCTTCTCGCTAAATCGTTGATCTTCAGCTTTTCATCCTCGATTATCGATGAGAGGATTTCTTCATCTATTCTCTGACCGCATGTCGGGCATTTCGCCACGCCCTTAATCTTTAACTCCAGCCGAGTTCTATGACCATCTTCTAGAACTTTAAGCTCTCCGAAGACTTTTGCCTCCTCATCTCTCAAGCTCTTAATCTTCTCTTCAAGAGACTTCGAATTTGCCTCAAGTTCTTTTAATCTCTCTCCAAGTCTTCCAAACTCGCGTTTAATGGATTCGATGTCCTTTAATCCGTATCTGGCTAGGATGGATTTCTTGGAGTTCACGGCTTCTAGGAGCATGGCCCTGGCCTCTTCTAGTTCCCTAACTTTTCCGAGAAGCCTCTTAACGGCGGGATCTTCAGCTTGCCTCAAACTATCTTTCAGATCTTCGAGCTCAGCGCTTAGTTCATCAACCTCTTGTTGAAGTTCTTCGACTCTTTCTTCTCTCAGTGGGATGAGTTGGGTCTTCATGATCCTATATTCCGATTCTATTCCCTTGAGATCTTTAATCACCGTGTTCAATTGCTCTGAGATCTCCCTTAGAAGAGTTATCTGGAGTATTGCATCCATATCTTCTCTTCTCGGCTCAAGTATCTCATTCAATCTTCCCTGTCTCGAGTATATTATCCAGTTAAACGCCCTGTATCCTATCCCGATGAGCTTCGTTATCCTCCTTCTCAAGTCTTCAAGTCCCTCAACCTGAACTTCCACTCCATCGATTATCAACCTGACTTCTTTCGTCGTGAATCTATTTCTTCTGAGTTCAGCGAATCTCATTATCTCGACTTTTGAGCCGTTAACCGGACTTCTGAACCTCAGATAAGTCTCCATATCTCTCACTCCCTTTTCTCTCCGAACCAAGAGTCTGTTCTCGACGCTCGGCACATTCCCATATAGGGTATATACTACTGCATCTAGGATTGTTGTTTTGCCGACTGAGTTTCTCCCGGTTATCAGATTCAATCCTCTCGTGAGCGTTATCTTCTCATCCTTGAATCCCTCGAAGTTTTTGAGCCTAAGTTCCTCTATCATAGTTCTTCACCTACATAACTTGCCAAGAGTCTTAGCCATCTATCTGAGAACCTCCTCCTATCGAGTTCCTTCAGGAGTCCTGTTCTCTCGCTCGCCTTCTCATCTAAGGCCATGGCCACATCTTCGACGATCTCGGCGGCTTCTCCAATCTTCTCTCCTAGTATTCCAAAGATCTCTCTAACTATTTCATCTCTCGAGAT
Organism: Nitrososphaerota archaeon; assembly: GCA_021159365.1. Taxonomy (GTDB): domain Archaea; phylum Thermoproteota; class Nitrososphaeria_A; order Caldarchaeales; family Wolframiiraptoraceae; genus AUK039. Next base: position 2,588 of record JAGGRY010000013.1, read on the forward strand.
TCTTCCCTCAACGCTTCTCACATCTGGTCTAATTATTGAAGAGAGATCTTCTGAAATCTCCACGTGAATCAGCTTATCATATTTCTCCATAAGTTTCTGGATCTCTTCTTGGAGATCCAGTTGTGGAAACGGCTCATCTTCCGCAACGACTCCTGACACATTTAGCTTAAGGATTCCTTCTCTATCGAGGTTTAACGCAAATGACTCAATTTCTTCGAGAGATCTCTTCCTGAACCAGTCGAGCTCCATGGGCTTATCGCTCATAACTTTCTTAACACTTATCGTTTGAAGAGGGTCTATCTCCACAAATTTGTGAGCAACCAGATTTGATTCCCTCAAATCTAAGATATAGACTCCGAACGGTCCTCTTTCACCGAGATCTATGGCCTCCGTCGCACCTGGGATTAAAAACAGTTTTCCACCTGTCTTCTTGAATCCAAGTCTTTCATGATGATGACCCGTTATAACGAGGTCGACGTCGAGCTTCTCTAGGTCTTCTAATTTTATCACGCTGTGCTCAGGTGTTTGAGGGGGAACATTATGTACAGTTTCAACATAATTGTGTAGAATTAGAATTCTATAGCCATCGACCTTAATCTCCTTCAAGATCTCCGATGCTTCCTCAAATTTTTTCCGAGCATATGGATGGTATCCCATGCCGATTATGCTTAATCCATCTCCGATGTATGCTTCCTTTGCGCCTTCTAGGATCTTTTCCCCTATGACTTGGAAATATTCCGCCATTGGATGAGTTATGAAGTCTAGGGCGTTGCTCAACGGAGATCCATCATGATTTCCCCTAACTGCGATTATCTGGATCTTTTTCCCAGATTTCTCCTCAATTCTTTTCACCAATCTATAAAACTCCCATTTAACGAATACGGCGTCATCCGGGGTCATGCTCCTCTTCTCGAATAGGTCTCCAGCGTGGATCACATAGTCTACATTATTCTCTATGAAGATGTCTATGGCTTGCTTGAACGCGTGTCTGAACGCTTTTCTCCTAGCGTCTCTCAAAACCTTGGGAATATTTCTCCCAACGTGTGTGTCGCTGAAGACTCCTATCCTCAAACTCTCAGCCATCCATGAGATAACTCTTGAACGAGGAATTTCTATCTTCACCAAGAGATGAGAGCCTTTCAAAGAATCTAAGGTCTATGCAGCGTAGGCCAAGAGACTTGGCCATGGAACCATAGATTTTCTCTAGCATTAAGCCTATACATGAGGCTCGTTCTCCATGCTCGTTGATCGTCGAAAATAGATTTGACTATTGCATAAAAATTATATACAGGTTTTTCTAGTATTATCCTATGCTGATCTCAGTCGAAGAGATAGGCTTGGCCACGGTTCTCTTCGTCTGGATCGTGATTTTGGTAGGATTTTTGACGAAGTTCTTCTACGAAGCCTTGGTTAAGCGAGGGGTCGAGGAGAGGGTCGTCATATATTATAACAGGAAGATAATCCACATTCTAGCCGGAGGTCTGGCCGCTATCCTCGTTCCCTTCTACTTCAAGACCCCAATAGTTCCATTAATCTTAGCGATGCTTTTAGCAGTCTTAAACTACATACCGCATAAGACTGGAAAGTTGTTTTACTGGTATCAGGTTCCGGAGAATATGTATGAGGTTCACTTCTGTATAATGTGGGGAATCTGCCTCACGGCTGGATGGCTATTGACCGGGAATCCATGGTTCGGGGTTCTTCCAATAATATTCATGTCATTCGGGGACGCGATCACCGGAATAGTGAGGAACACCATGTTCAAGAGGAGGACAAAGTCTTGGTGGGGAAACCTAGCCATGGCTATAGTGACCATACCCATCGGGGCATGGATCTTCGGAGCGGCTGGGGCTGGAATCGCCGCACTCTGTAGCCTAATCGAACACTATGAGTTTGGGATGCTGGATGATAACATCACGGTTCCATTGGCGGCTTTGGCGATCCTCCTTATCCTTAACCCCGTGCCAAATATCTAGTAGGCTCTCGCGACGTAGACGACTTTCTTTGCCTCTCTGCCGCAGACGATACATGAATTCCTTGGTCTCTCAGCTATATCATATCTTTCGCCTCTGATCTCTCCGCCAGCTTTTTCTTTCAACTTCTCAGCGCATTCGACACTTCCACACCATTCTATCCTCGCTATTCTCCGCTCCTTTAGAAGCTTCTTAACTTCATCTATGCTCTTCGCATCTCCGATTAATCCCATCATCATCCTTATGCTTCTCTCCCTGAGATTGGAGATTATCGAGTTCATGAGTTCCTCAACCTTTGACTCCAATTCATCTAATCGCACCTTAACTCTCTCCAAGGTGTCTCTTCTCGCAATTGTGACCGTTGATTCGGCGACCTCCTTCGGCCCGACCTCGATTCTCACAGGGACTCCCATAAGCTCCCAATGATAGAATTTCTCGCCTGGAGTGACGTCTTTTCTATCGTCTAAGGTCGTTCTCCACTTCTTCTCAAGAAGTTTCTTGATCTCAGATGCATAGTCCATTATCTCCTCCTCTTGGCCCTTGAAGGGTATCGGGATTATCACGACTTGGATTGGAGAGACTATCGGTGGAAGAACCAATCCCCTATCATCTCCATGCTGAGCTATTATTGCCGCCAAAACCCTACTATAACCGAATCCATAGCATGTTTGATATGCAAGTCCTCTACTTCCATCTCTCTTCTCAAACTCGATCTCAAATGCTTTCGAGAAGTTTTTGCCGAGATTGTGAACCGTTGCGACTTGATTCACCTTTCCATCGGGATTCCATGCGTCGAATGCTATCGAGTAGACTGCTCCAGCGAATTTATCGAAATCCGGCCTCTTCAGGATCAAGTAACTTATTCCAAGAGCCTTCAAGACCTTTTCATAGATCTCTATAGCCTCTCTAACCTGATTCTCGGCTTCCCTCAAGGTCTCGTGAACCGTGTGAGCTTCGTTCCAAGGAATTTCCCTAATTCTATAAAGCGCTCTCGTCGCCTTCGTCTCATATCTATACACGTTCACACTTTGATGAATCTTTAGAGGTAAGTCTGCATGGCTTCTAATCCAGAGCTTGAACATAGGATATATTATGGTCTCCGAGGTCGGCCTGATTATTAGCTTTCTCTCAGCGCCCTTTTCTCTTCCCTCACTTACTATGAAGACCTCTCCGGAGAATCCCTTGATGTGCTCGGCTTCCCTTCTAAATAGCTCCTCAGTCGTGACGAGTGGGAAGAGCATCCGCTTATGGCCTGTTTTCTCCAATAGATCCTCTAAGAGATTCTTTATCTTCTCTAAGATATATGCGCCGGTCTCCATATAGACTATGAAACCCTTGACGGGAAACCTGTTATCAGCGATTCTCGCCCTTATTATCAGGTCGTCGAACCAGGTCGAGAAATTCTCAAACTTCCTCGAAGCAGATACTGTCATGAGCATAATCTGAGACGTCGTCCCCCTATATAGGCATAAAGACTAATTATTCGCTGTGGCCAAGTCCGTCGATGATGGTGAAGAAGGTTATCTTGCCTTCGAGGGTCGCCGACTCGTTGCTGGAGATGGCTAGACTTGCCTATCCGCTTGAGATGCTCGCTCTCCTGCGGGGGAAGAAGAAGGGAGATGGAGTGTATATCGAGGAGCTTCTATTCGCACCTCTCTCGGAGCATGGTAGTTCATCGGTCTACTTTAGATTCGACTTGATGCCGATGGACTTCACGATAGTTGGGCTCGCTCATTCTCATCCATCCGGGATACCTAAGCCTTCCCTAGAGGATTTACACAATTTCATAGGGAGGGTTATGTTGATCTTGATTCCGCCTTTCTCAGGCTATCGAGACATCTATGCGTTTAACTCAGATGGGGAGAACCTAAGAATTGTGGTTGAGCCCTAAATCCTCTTTTCCCAGCCCCTTAAGGCTTCTCTAGCCATACCTATCAAGACCATCTTCGGATCCTTTGCCTTGACATAGGCGCTGGCCAATAAGACTCCCTCCGCTCCAAGTTCTATGGCTCTAGCGACATCATCTCCGGTTGAGATTCCAGCCCCGCAGAGGACGTGGACATCCGGATTAATCTTTTGAACGGCATGAACAGCTCCCCTAACTACCTCAGGCTTAGCCTTGGAGACAGGTATCCCGGTTCCAATAAGCTCCGGAGGCTCGATCGCGAGTATATCTGGTGAGAGAGCAGCTCCGGCCTTGGCGGTCTCGACCGTGTCGGTGCAGAGCAGGGAAATTAACTTGTTCTCCTTCAGCCTTTTCAAAACCATACCTATATCTGCGAGCTTAAGCCTATGCTCCGAGTGATTCACTAAAGATCCCACAGCGCCAGCGGCCTTAACATCTTCAGCTATAATAGAACCTGTATGGCTTCCAGGCTCATATGGATCGACGTGTTGAGCGAAGACCGGTATCTCAACCTCTGCGGCGACTCTCGCTAGATCGATTATCGGCGGCGCCACTGCTATCGTCACTCCAAATTGATCCGAGACCTCTTCGGCTATCTTTGCAAGTCTTAAAGCGTTTTCTCCAAACGCTTGAGCATAAGTCTTGAAGTTTAAAGCTATTAGTGGAAAGCTTATCTTTCTCATGGCCTAAAGTCTGAATAGATCACTTGATAAGTTTTTGCTGAGAAGTCCTCGATGAGACTTCGGCGATAGATTGCCCCATAGCTCCAAGAGCTTCTCTTTAAGCATCCTCGGAGTCAACACACCTTCATCCGTGATGAACTTCGATACAAGCTTCGGCGGAACTCTCTCGAAATATGGATTTCTAACATTTATTCCTTCGATCTCTTTACCATAAACCTCCCTTGATGAATGCTCTTCGAATGAGAATCCATGAACGGCGGCCTTCCAAAGATCAGTTATGACATGAAATGGAGTTTTAGCTTCTCGCGCCGCTAAAGCGATCATCCTAGTTCCAATCTTATTAACGATGGAACAATCATCGAGTATTGCATCGCATCCCACCACAACCGCGTCGACCTCTCCTCTTTCCAAGACATAAGAAGCGGCGGAGTCCACGATCAAGGTCACGTCGAAGCCGCTTGACGCCAATCTTTCAGCAAGCTTGACTCCCTCGAATCTAGGTCTAGATTCGGTCACGATTATCTTCAAATCCTCGCATAGCTCGATGGCCGCCGCTATGGTTGAGCTGTAACTATGAGTTAGGATGCATCTATATCCTGAGAGAAGTTTAACAGCCTCTCTAATCGTATCCCTTAATCTACGCTGATAATCCTTGACGGCGGATCTAACGGCGGATTCCACGGCTTCTTCCAACGTCATTCCAGTCGATGTTAGTCTCTCGACATCTCCGAGAACCATGTATGCTAAGTTCGCGATTGAAGGCATGCTAGGTCTAGCATCTGCTAAGAGCCTGGCGAATCTCGAAACCTCTCTCATACTCGGCTTTTTCTCCAAGAGCTTTAGGAAGAGACTTGCCGCTTTGATCGTGAGCTGGGACGCCCCACTCTCCCTATCTTCTACGATCTCTTCAATTAAGCTCTCCGCACTCAATCTCCTAAAACACTCTCACCTAGATATTATTAAGCCTTCAATCCAGCTGAACGATTAATATCGTTGGAGAAGCAGATTTCATGTATGGCTGGTAGGAGGATCAGACCTAGAGCCTGTATACTTGATATAGAGGCGACGGCGCTCGACGCCGATATAGGGCATTTAGTTGGAGCCGGGCTCATGGAGCTAGATGGTGAGTTTAAGTGGTTTTATGTTAAGAGACCCGTGGATGAGGTTAAGATCTTAAAGAAGGTCTTGAAGGAAGTCTCAACCTATCATATAATATTCACTTGGAATGGAAAGGGATTCGATATACCATTCCTCATCTCCAGGGCTATTAAGCTTAAACTTCCAGCTGAAGAATTGCTGAAACCCGTTCATGTCGACTTAGCGGAATTCGTTAGGAACAATCTGAGACTCCATAGATCAGACCTCTATCATGTCGCGAGATTCCTCGGGATAAAGAAGGATCTAAGAGTTGAGGGATTCGATATACCATCCATCTACCTAAAGGCTTTAAGAGGCGATAAAGAGGCGGTGAGATTAATCGAGGCACATTGTAGAGATGATTTAGAGGTCACCAGAAAGATCTTGAAGAAGCTTTTACCGATTATCAGGGCTAAGCAGCCTGAGTTAATTCTTTAACTCCCGAACGCTCTCGATTGAATTATCCTGACTGTGTGGAGAACTTCTTCCCTTAATCCATAGGTTAAGACCATGATTCCCTTTCCGATTAATTTCTCGATCTTCGACTGGAGTTCATTTAATCCCTCCTCATAGTCTTTCGAGGAGACCATAATGGCCTCTATCCCCCAGATAAGCGCGAGTTTTCTCAAGGTTCTCTTGGAATTTGAGGCGGAGAAGATCCTACACTTTGGCCTGAAGCTCGCTATCCTCATCGCCGTCTTACCGGATCTTGTATAAACTCCTATAACCGCATCTAGGGACTCGGCTAAGGAGACGACCCCATACGCGAACCTATCTCTAACATCTCCATCCCTTAGCTTCCTTCGCTTCTGCGGGATTATATCAGGCTCATAGGTCTCGATTATCTTTGAAAGCCATTTAACGACCTCAACTGGATACTTTCCTATCGCTGTTTCACCGGTTAACATCAATACATCGACGCCCTGTTTAATTGCTGAGACTACGTCTATTATCTCTCCGCGAGTTGGGATAGGATTTTCGATCATGGATCCTAGAATCTGGGTCGCGATTATGACGGGCTTTCCTCTCTCAATGCATAGATTAACGATCCTCTCCTGGAGTCTTGGAATCTCCTCGAGTGAAAAATACATTCCAAGATCTCCTCTCGCAACCAAGATTACGTCGGCGGAATCAATGATCTCTTCAAGTCTCTTCACCGCGGTCGGGGTCTCAATCTTCGCTATTATCCCGACATCTTTTGCTCCAAGTGATAAGAGCATTCCCTTGAGCATTGAGATATCCTCAGCTCCTCTCACATAGCTTAACCCGATGTAGTCAAAGTTCTCTTGGACAGCGAATCGAACGGCTTCAATCTCGCGCTCAGTTATTGTTGGAAGTTCAAGATCTTTGCCTTGAATCACTATATTCTTTCTGGAGGTTATAATTGCATCCGTTAAAGCCTTGAGAGCAATTTTATCTCTACCACCTTCAAGGACTCTGAGAACCACCCTTCCATCATCCATCAAGAGTATATGACCTTCCCTAAACTTTCCGAGAATCGACTTATTCGAGATCGGGATCCTCTTATCGCTTCCACCCGGTAGCCTATCGGCCAAAACGAGGTAAGCCTCATCTCCAGCTCTCAATCTTACCGGTTCATCGAGATCTCCGATCCTCACCGATGGCCCTCTTAAATCGCCTATTAAGGCTAGATGGAGTCCAACTTCGTCTTCAACCTCCCTAACAACCTTCACAAACTTGAGCCATTCATCTCTACTTCCATGGCTGAAGTTTATTCTAAATGCGGATGCTCCTGCCAAGGCCATGGCCTTAACCGTCTCAACGGAGCAGGAAGACGGTCCAATAGTCACAGCTATCTTAGTCTTCAAGGTCCATCACCTCAAGAATAAGAGACCTAGTTAAAATGGTTTCTCAGGGCTTATTCGTAAACTCATATATGATCTTTGACATTAATTATATTTTGGGCATGGCGTGAGTCCATGGTGATTTGAGATTGATCACCATTGTAGGACACTTAACGATCGATGAGATAGTCCATGATGAGGAGATATTGGAGAACATGGGCGGCGTTGCATGCTATGCGTCTCTAGCCGCGAGAGCGATGGGCTCAAATGTGAAGGTGATCTCGGTAATCGGAGAGGATTTCCCAGAAAAATACCTGAAAATCCTATCGGATACGGGTATAGATGTATCTGGAGTGGTTAAGCTTATGGGAGCGAAGACGACTAGATTTAGAATAAGGAATATTGGAGACCATAGAGAGCTGTGGCTAAAAGCCCGTGCACCGAGAATTAAAATCGAGGACGTCGATGGAGACGTCATCTATCTCGGCCCAGTAGCACGAGAATTACATATCGATGACGTTAAGAAGCTTGTAAGCCTACATGATATGGTGTGTCTTGATCCGCAGGGAATTCTCAGAGAATTGGATGAATCAAGTAGAGTTAAGCTTGTGAAAATGGATCTAAGCTTTCCAGGTTTATGGGCGCTGAAGATCTCGATAGAGGAAGGTCGAGTGATAACGAATGCGATTAAACCTAAAGATATAGTTGATAGGCTTCATGAACTTGCAAAGGTCATTTTGCTGACTATGGGAAAGAAAGGAGCAATCGTTAGCGATGGATCTAAGAGATTTCTCATACCCGCCTATAAGACAAAGACCGTTGATCCAACGGGCGCTGGAGATGTCTTCGGCGGAGCCTTCCTAGCTGAATTTCTAAGGAGTGAGGAGATCAGCTGGGCTTCAGCCGTCGGATCCGCGGCAGCATCGATAGTCGTTGAAGATCATGGGTTTCTTCCATTATTGTCTAAGGATTTTAGGAAGGAAGCCTATAGGAGAGCTGAACTTATCCACGAGCAGGTGAAGAGGATTTAATCGACTTCTATTCCATGCTTCTTCAACGCAGTCTTAATCTTATTGATCTCCATCTTCAAGTATTGAAGCTCCCTAACTATAAGTTCTAAATCTGATGGGGGAATAGGTCTTATTCCTCCAACACCTCTAATCCTCTTCAAAAGATCTTCAGGCGATCCCATCGACTATACACCGAGAAATATTCTCATTCCACACCTATAACCATTTACAACATCATGATATTGATTTAAAGTAGGATGCTAAAAGAATTTAACAGGGATGAGCGGCAGGATTGAGAAGATCGCCGTCATAGGCGCTGGAAGGATGGGGCATGGAATAGCTCAGGTCGCGGCTATGGCGGGCTACGCTGTTAATCTCATGGACATGGATTTAGGAGCATTGGAGAGAGCATTGAATAGGATTAGATGGAGTTTGGGGAAGCTCTCGGACAAGGGAGTCATAGAGGTTGGTGAGATAGAGCGAATCCTAGGTAAGATAAGAATTTCAACGGAGATCGCCGGAGCTGTTGAGGACGTCGACTTAGTGATAGAGAGTGTTCCAGAAGATTTCGAGATTAAGAGGAAGGTCTTGGCGGAGATAGACAAGAATTCTCCGCAGCATACGATAATATCCACGAACACGAGCACCATACCCATAACAGAACTTGCCTCGGCGACGAATAGACCTGATAAATTCATAGGAATACACTTCTTCAATCCTCCACAGCTCGTAAAATTGGTCGAGATAATTCCCGGCGAAACAACGTCCGAGGAGACCCTAAGAATCGCTGAAGAATTCGTGAAGAGCTTGAAAAAAGAGGTCTTAATCTGTAGAAAGGATCTCCCAGCTTTCATCGTGAACAGAGTATTATTTCCGATTCTCGATGAAGCAGCGTGGATGGTTAAGAGAGGAGAAGCGGAGATAACTGAGATTGATTCGGCGATCAAATACCGGGTTGGGTTGCCGATGGGTCCTTTCGAGCTCATGGATTACATCGGATTAGATGTGGTGTACTCGGCCATGAGGGAGGTTAAGAAAAGAGATCCGAAACTAATACTCCTATGCCCATTAATCAAGGAGTATTATGAGAGAGGATGGTGGGGTAGAGCGTCTGGAAAAGGCTTCTATGAGTATCTTGGTGAGGGAGCTGGAAGAGTTGAGATACCGAGAGAGTTCTCTGAGAACGTTGATCCATTAACGATCCTAGCTCCATCAGCGAACATCATCGCAAGACTTGTAAAGCTTGGAGCAGCATCCTTACAGGAGATTAATTGGGCGACGAAGCTCGCATTAGGCTTCCCAAAAGGAATAATGGAATGCTTTAGAGAGGCTGGATATCAGAAGGTTGTTGAGGAACTTAAAAGAAAGATGGCATATGACCCGGAATATTACAAGCCGGATGAATATCTCGGAGAAATCTTCAAGATTAAAGATGAGGAAGTGAAAGTCGGGTTGAAGGAAGTGGATAGGATAGTTCTCCGCAGGAAGCCTCCGGTCGCGTGGATAATATTGAATAGACCTGAGAAGTTGAATGCCCTAACCAGCGAGATGATGGAAGACTTAGACAAGATTCTGAAGAGCCTTGAGGGAGATGATGAGATAAGAGTTGTCGTGATAAAAGGAGCTGGGGAAACCGCCTTCTCCGTGGGAGCAGATGTAAATCTGTTCAAGGGCTTAAGTAGAGGCGAAGCTGAGAAAGAGTCTAAGAGATGGAAGGAGATAATAGACGATATTGAGAGTTTTCCGAAGCCGATCATAGCCGCGATTAAGGGATATTGTTTCGGATGCGGTCTAGAGATAGCCTTGGCCTGTGATTTTCGATTAGCGTCAAGCAACTCTATGCTTGGGCAGCCCGAGATAAGATTGGGCTTAATCCCTGGAGCCGGCGGAACCCAAAGACTTGTAAAGCTCATAGGACTTGGAAGGGCCAAGGAGCTCTTAATGCTCGGCAAGAAGGTTTCCGCTGAGGAAGCGGAGAGAATAGGCCTCGTAAACATGGTCTTTCCACCTGAAGACTTCGATAGAAAAGTGGAGGAATTTGCGTTAAACCTCGCGGAAGGTCCTCCAATAGCCTTCAGCCTGCTCAAGCACGCCATAAATTTAGCTGGATCCTATAGGATTGAGGATGGATATAGATTCGAGTCGGAGGCATTTGGAAAACTGTTTGAGACGGAGGATTTGAGAGAGGGGATAGATGCATTCCTATCTAAGCGTAAGCCGAGATTCAGGGGTAGATGAAGCTGATAGACAAACTAACCAAATATTTGTTGATAATTCTATTGGCGATTACTGTGGTCGGAAATCTGATGATGGCCATCATAAATCCCGAAGCATATCTAATGGCCTCAAAACTTGAAGGATCATCTGCCAAGATCTATCTATCTCTCAACCTCATGATAGCTCTATTATTCATATATGCGGTTAACAGGATAGGGCGTATTATCTGGAGCATTCTCTTGACGATCTTCTTCGGATTCCATCTCATAAACTCCATCATAACCTCGATCACGTTCTTCGGGAATCTATCCATCTCGGGGATCTCCTTGATCGGCGTGATAATCTCGATGGTGGAGGTCTTTAGAGCCCTAGCTCTCCGCTGATTTCTTTCAATGCATTTAATGCCAGCTCGAAGAACTTCTCCCTCGGAATCCCTATCTCTTCGCAAAATAGTATTCTCTCCCTGCTAACCCTTCTGGCGAAATCCTTCTGCTTAAACTTCTTCTTAACGGTCTCCACCTTAACTTCCTCAAGCTTCTTAGACGGCATCACCAGAGCGCAGGCTATAATTAGGCCTGAGACCGCGTCTGAGGCTATCAAGGCCTTCTCCATCCTAGTCTTCGGCTCGACACCGGTATTCTCATAGTTATGAGACTTGATAGCCCGCAAAACCTCTTCCGAGACCAGAGACCCTAAGATCTCCTCCGCAACGAGACCGTGCTTTGATGGATCATTCTTCGTCCTCTCATAGTCTATGTCGTGTAGGAGGCCCACGAGTTCCCAGAGTTCCTCGTCCTCTCCGAAATATCGCGCCAATCCCTTCATTATCGCTCCAACAGCGATCATGTGAAGAATAATCTTCTTATCCCTAACATTCTCTTTAAGAAGTCTTAACGCGTCCGCCCTACTCAACATAGGCCAACACCTTATAGATATCAAGAGCAACTCAGCCATTAATAACTTCTTCACCTAAGGAACATACTCAACAATCGAGTATAGAGCCGCGGCCAGGTTCGAATTCAAATACCCGGTTCTCAGATCAGAGGGTTTATTTTTTATGGAGTCTAGTCTTTTAGCAATTTGATGAATTCTTGTTTGGTTAACCCTATTTGGTCTATTATGTTTAGGAGAGTTCCCGGTCTTATTTCCTTATGTTTGGGGACTACAACTAGATTACCGTCTTTCTTGAATAACATGTGGCTTCCTTTCTGCCTGACAAGTCTATATCCCAGTCTGTCTAGAACCTTGACTACCTCACGCCAAGACAAAATCGGCAGCTTAGACAGAGACTTCTACCTCTACTACCTTTCTTTGCCCCGTCTGGTCTCCAAGCTCTTCTAGGACAAGCTCTATGGCCTCGCGTAAGTTCTTTAGCGCCTCTTCCATAGTTCTTCCTTGGCTGATTGCCGCCGGGAGCTCAATGCACCTAACCGTGAACCAGCCTTCTTCATCGCGCTCAACAAGGGCGTGAAAAACTCTCCCCATATCCCCTTTCACATTATATCAGACATATATTAACGTTAAAAAGATGATGAACTTCTGAGGGCCGCGGCTGGGATTCGAACCCAGGCATCCGGCTCCACAGGCCGGAAGGCTAACCGCTACCTCACCGCGGCCAGTTCTCGATCGCTTTATCCCATCTCATACCACATTATTTAGGATATTTTGAGTTTTCGGCTAAAGGGGGTAAGGATATAAATCTGGCTTGATAGCCCAACTTTGGCGAAGGTTGGAGCTTCTAGAACTATTCTCTCTGGTGGTCTCATTATCGGCTTCAGGAGTCTTCTCCCCAGGTCCACTCTTCTTCATCACGGTTGAGAATGCTTTGAAGAGCGGTGGGAGAAGTGGGTGGATCGTGGCCTTAGGCCACATGTCCTTCGAGTTTCCCCTCGTCTTAGGACTAGCCTACGGCATCTGGAGTTTCTTGGCAAATGAGTTGGTGAGATTTGCGATAGGTTTGTCGGGCGCAATAGCCATAATCATATTCGGAGTTCTCCAAGCCTATTCATCATATCGAGGACTCACGAAGGGAAACAATCTGAGCGCAAACTATCGAGGCTTCGCGATTAAGGGAAGCTCCTGGTTTTTAAGATCATTCTTAGTTGGGTTGACCTTCACAGGTTTAAACCCATATTTCTTGATCTGGTGGTTCACGATCGGATTAAGCTTAATAACATATGCTCTTGAACTCGCCTCAATCCTAGGAGTCTTTATAATGTATTCATTTCACATATGGATGGACTATGTTTTTCTGGGAGCAGTCTCCCATCTCACGGCCGCGGGGGGCAAAGTCCTAAAAACGAGGCATCTACACATGATCTCGCTGGCGTTATCCATGATGCTGATCGGGATCGGAGGATGGATCTTGGCTCAAACGATAACCTCTTTATAGATCTCTGAATGAATGGTTTCGGATTGTGGAAGGTTTTAGCCATCGTCGCCGCATTCATCGCCACAACCGGCATATCGCTGATACTCTACTGGAGAATTTCCTCGAGGATCAAGGAGTATGAGGAGATCCCCATAGAAACCGAAGTGGATAAAGAAGCGTTAAACAGGTTACGTGAAGCGTTAAGGCGTTATCAAGAGCCGAGCGCCGAGGAGCTATTAGCTGAGCTTAAATCTATTAGTTCTGAGGTTGAAAAATTCTTGCATGAATCGAGGCGAAGAGATCTTAAGAGCGAGGGACGCAGCGATAGCTGAAGCGTTAAAAGAGCTTAGGGATGGTATGGTGATAGGTCTTGGAAGCGGAACGACTGTTGCTCGGCTCATGGAGAAGCTCAAGAATTACATTAAGCAGAATGAGTTGAAGTTATCATTTATTCCCTCCTCACTTCAAGCTAAGCAGTTGATAATTGAAGATGGATTCGAGATGACTAGTTTAGATGAGTGTCCAAGGCCGGATCTCGTTCTCGACAGCTTCGATCAAGTAGATGAGTCTGGAAATGCGATTAAAGGCGGTGGAGCGGCGCTCCTTAGAGAAAAGGTGCTGGCCCAAGCGGCTGAAAAGGTAGTCTATATCGGAGACTTCATGAAGCTTAAGCCAAAGTTAGATATGCCGATTCCGGTTGAAGTATTGGAATACGCGTTTCCTCATGTGAAGAATGTTTTGAATAGCTGGGGAATGGAGGTAAGGCTTAGGATCGGGAAGGGGAAGATAGGGCCAATCATAAGTGATAATGGAAATCTGATCGCTGATGTTGAAGTTAAAGAGCTGGAAGACCTGGAGAAACTCGATGAGAAGCTTAGATCCGTTGCTGGAATATTGGAAACGGGCATATTTCCAAGGTTAGCGGATTTAATCATAATAGGCTATCCGCAGGGTGAGGTTAAGAGAATTATTGTTAAGCGTAGAAAGCTTGTCTAACGTCTATGAATAAAATAAAAAGGCGGCGCTGAGTGTTTACTTCTTTTTCTCTAAAGCCTTGGCGCTTTTACCCGCTTTCTTCAACCATTCTTCAGCTTTTTTGGCCACATAGTCTCTTAGCCCAAATCCTAATGCAAGACCTCCACCTATCGCTATCGCTCCTGCAACTCCCCAAGAGATCGCGGTGACCACCACGTTCAAAATGCTTACATCGATCTTCATCGTCGATAGGCCGATTATTATGACGACGAGATAAAGTGCTCCGCGGACAGCGATGGATGCTAGGGAGGCATACTCTATCTTGGCCTCTCTCCCAACGGCGGTTATGGCGTCTCCTATGAAATCGGCTATCATCAATCCGAAGATCAGGATGACTATTCCAGCTATGAGGCTCGGGAGATATTCGACGATCATCTTCATGTAATAGGTTAAGACGTCGATTTGGAGGACGTTAACGGCTGCGAAGACCGCTACCAAGTAGATGAAGAGCCTTATCAAGATATCAAAGAACCTCGGTATGGAGACTCCGGCTCTCTCTATCGCCTTTCCGACGGAAGTCTTCCTCAACGCATCATCGACGCCAGCTTTATCAAGAATTCTCGAGATAGCTGCTCCGAGCCCCCTTCCCACAGCCCAGCCTATTATCAAGATTATTATTGCTCCGATGATCCTCGGCAGAAACGCTACAAATTGGCTGATCAGATTCGTAATTATTTGAAGGGGCATAGCACTAGATTATTGCCCTAGATCGTATTTAAGCATTCATCATACTCGTCTATGGATTATAAAAGTACATCTGCTGGAGCCCATCGCCAAGCACTCCACCTCTTCAGCATCCCATCGCTTTCCGGTCGCGGCTTCAAGGAATCCCTCGATTATGCCCTTTGTGAAGAAGCATTGCGGAGAGTCATACTCATTTCTCATGGCCGCGCCTTCCCAGTTCTCGATTAAGCTCACTATGATCGCATCATTCTCAACCTTCAACGACTCTAAGAAACAGAATCCAAACGATTGCCCTATCATGAGTAAGATTTTGAGAGCGTTGGCGGCGTCCATGCCTTTGATAATGTCTGAGGATGCTTCATAGGCCTCCTTTCCAACATCGGTCCCCATGAGGGATAGGAAGACCTTGGCGGCGCCGATTCCAAGTCTTTTACGAAATCCTCTAAACAATCCCTTATACATGGGTTCTCTCATTATGACGGCTCTTCTATCGGCGACTATGAATGGGAAGAAGGGGGTTAAGGCTAGATCATCCAGCGGCGAATCAACTATTGTAACAGATTTTGAGAAGCCGAATTTCTTAATGGCTTCAATAGCTCTCTTCGCAGCGTCGGCATCGCATTCTAAGAAATAACATAGATCTATGATTGGATTATTTAGACTCGATGGGATCATGTTCAAGATCTTACAGTCCTCTGCTATTATCAGCCTGTCCAATTCACTGAAGATCTCGTGAGCATTCTTCACATCTTCAACCAAGATCACCTTAACGGATCTGCTTGGAAAATGCCCTAGGCATGAGGTCTTATAAGGCTTAACGTGCTTAAATGAAGATGAATAAATGAGGGGCACAAAGCTATTCTGGAGCCTGAGGTATATTAAGCTTTCTAAGGATGTCTGACGTTTAGAATCTAGACTTAGGTGGATTGTGCCATTTTTGTGACGATCTCCATATCTCTAGTCCTCGTGAGGCAGTGAGGAGCAAATGTCTCAACCTGTATTCCCGCCTCCATCATGGCGGCCGCCGGAACCTCTCTCATATTCGCTGTTATCATTCCAGAGCCGCTCTCAAGTATTCTTAGAATTGATGTGGTGCACTTATACATGAAGACTTCTAATGGATGAACCGTTGAATGCTCATATGATATTAGATCGACGAATCTGAGAGGCTTCCACTTCAAGAACTAAATCTCTCTCTTCCAAGAGTCTTAAATGATATCTTATCGCCCCCTTTCGCTCAAGAAGAATCCTCTCTTAGCGAGTTCCTTCCTAATTAGAAATGATCCAACGGGCTTTTCATGTTCGCTTAAGATTCTTAAAATCTCTATCTGCTTTCTATAAACATCTCCTTGGATGCTTGAGGATCTTAAACCTCTCAATCGCAGCTTATCGAGAAACGTATTTAAGGTTTCAATATAAGGGCTAACCCAACCATATTTTCATCGTATAATCTCAGGGATTATGATGGAGATGGGATGAGAGAACATATTAAAGGCAAGGAGCTTCTAGAAAAATTGGGTAAGTGTCGAAGAGATGAGCGCTTCCGAGGAATCTGAAAAAGTTAAGGAGCTTGCGAGGCTTAAAGACTACCTTGAAAGAAAATTAGGCGAACTCAAAAATGAGATAAGCTTACTTGAGAAGCTGATAGAACTCGTTGATGAAGAGTTAGCCGAGAAGAGCTTCAAGAAGGCTGCGGTGGTCAAGGAAAAACCCATCCCAAAGCCTCCGGAGACCGGGAGATTTAGGGTTCTTAGATCGAGAGGTGGAGAGGTCTTGGCGAGGGTGGCGGTGGGACAAGACGAACTTAGATTTATTGTGAATCCAGAGATAGGCTTAACCAAAGACATGAGGCCATTCTCATCCTTTCTTATCAGGAAGGTCTTAGACGCGATGAGTAAGGCGGATAAAGAGAGAGTTGAGAGAGGATTACTTCCACCAGGCCATGAATTAAGCTATGACATCATAATGGATGGAGAGCTGGTTAAGGAGATAGTCGTGAGAAACTTTAGAGAAGAATATAGGCTGAGGGAGATAGTGAACGCGGTTAGATGGACTTTGGAGACCGCTGCGAGCGCCGCGCGTCAACCTACTCGCCCATAACCGTGACCATTACTCTCCTATTCCTAGCCCTAACATCCAATTCGATCAAGATTATCTGTTGCCAGGTTCCGAGGACGAGTCTACCATCCTTGACTGGAACGCTTAGGCTTGGCCCAACTATCGCCGCTCTAACATGGCTATGTCCATTATAGTCTCCCCACCTCAAATGATGCTTATACTCGATATTCTTGGGAGCAATTCTCTCCAATGCTCCGGGTAGGTCTTCTTTGAGTCCAGGTTCATACTCCATGGTCGTTACTGCAGCGGTTGATCCTATTACGAAGACGTGGACAACGCCATTCTTTATCCCTGATTTCCTAACGACTTCTTCAACTTCGTCACTTATATCGAGGATATCCGTCTCTCCACCGGTCTTAACCCTAACTTCCTCTTGAAACACCCTCAATTCTCCTCGTTAAAATCCTTTCGAGGGGAACGCCATAAATATATCTCCTCCAATTTTACTCATGATTAATGATGGTGAAGGGAAAAGCAGTCATCATGCTGAGCATCATAATCCTCATAATATTCACAGCAATGCCGGTCACGGTTAACGCGGATTCAAGCGTAACCATAAAAATTTACACCCTGGATGATAAGAGATTAGCCGGAGCATTTGTGCAGATAAAAAATGATACCATAACCTTGAATGGGACCACAAACTCGGATGGGGAGATCAGCTTCAACATAAACAGGACAGCAATATACACGCTTAAGGTCTTTTACCCACCTGGGAACGAGGTGTATAGCGGCGACTTCAATTATAGCGAAACAGAATTTGGAAAAGTGGTCGTAAATGTTTTGAGTAGTTGGACGATAAGGGTCTGGGACTCCGAGGAGAGGGATCCCGTTCCAGGCGCAAATGTCACGATAACATTCAATGAAAATCCTTTAGTTAAGTACTCAAAGCTAACCGGAGATAATGGTAAGGCTTCATTCGGTCCACTTCCCTCAGGACCATATAAGGTCGTCGTCCAGTTTGGGAGTATTAAGAAAACTGCCGATAGCGAGTTAGCCGACCAAAACCATACGGCTGTAGATATCAACTTACCGCTTTACAGGGTTAACGTGGAGGTTGAGGATAGATTCGGTTCTCCTGTTGAGGGTGTCGAAGTATATCTGAAGCCGGATCTTGAAGAAGAAGCAATATCCATGGATGAGACTGATTTTGACGGAGAAGCGATCTTAAAGCTGGTTCCGAATGGAAGATACTATCTTGAAGCCTATCTGAAGGATATACTGGTCTATCAGAGCGAGGGAAAGGAGATCCATGTAAGCGGTTCAGATAAATCGAAGACCATAGTCGTCAACGCGGCGAGACTAAACATAACCGTAAAAGACTATGACGGAGTAGATGTGATTAAGGGAGAAGATCTCAGGCTTAAGGGAGAACTCGTGAAGGGCGGGAAGACCGTTGAAGAGGTCGAAACCGTGGACGGAGTATTGAGGTTTGGACACACGCCTTTCGCGGAATTCACTCTTAAAATCTATCTCGGAGACCTACAAGTATATTCAAGCAAATATACCGTTGAGAAGGAGACCGCTAAAGGATCTGTAAAAGCAAAGTTCTATGACGTAACCGTAAAGGTGAATTCAACGGGCTTAGCAAATCAAACCATAATAAAGTCGTTGAGAGGAGTTTTGAAGAGGGGGAATATTGAACGAGAATTCGATCTAGTTAACTGTGTCGCAGAACTGGAGAACATACCAGCCGCAGAAGATTACATGATTCAACTATATTTCAAGGATAAGAAGGTTGGAGAATTTCATGACGTAAAGGTGGAGGAAGAGAATCAAGAGATTGAATTGAAGCTTAGAGGATATGTCGTGAGAGTCATGGTTGAGAACCTCGATGGAGAACCCCTAAGCTCAGACGTCGTGATAACCCTTCCAACGGGAGAGAGAGTCACATCATTTGAGACAGCTGAAGACGGCTCAGGTTCATCTGCCCCACTTCTCCCAATGCCCTATGACATATACGTATATCTTGACGGAATACCTGTTGGAGAAGAAGAGATCTCCCTATCATCCGACATGGATGTCTCCATAACGGCTTCTGTGAGAAACGTGATCTTCAAACTATATGATCGCGATGGTCAAGATATCTTGAAGAATGTTAAGCTCGAAGTCTCGGCTGGGAAATTGAAGAGGACTGCGTCAAGCGATGAAGAGGGAAATATCCTGATAAAGAACCTGCCCACCCACGACTACAATATATTTGCCTGGTATTTTGGATTCAAGGTATTAGAGGATCGAATCACGATAGAGCCGGATACGAGGGAACTGGGAATAAAGGCTTTAGGAGTTTTAGATGCTAGACTGAGATTCTTGGACTCGGCGAAAAACCCCCTCGATGGAGGAGAGGTCCTCTTAATGTTCGGCGATGAAAAGATCAAGGCTGAGATAGGGAAAGATGGAAGCGTTAGGGTCGAAAATCTACCAAACACGACGATCACAGCCAAGTTATTCTATAAAGGGGTCGAAGTTGATATCCAGCCGAAGGAGTTTAACCTAAAGATGGATGAGATGCCTGTAATATTCTCATCAAGAGTTCATCAAGCAACATTCAAGATATTTAGAGGGGATGGAAAGCCGCTGAGGGAGGGTGTTGCCGAGATCTACGTGGAAGGAAACCTCACATCAACTCATGACTTAAAAGAGGAGAACGTATTCACAGAGAGATTACCTGAAACCGATATACTCGTTAAGGTGGAATTCAGGGGAAGATCCGTAGGAGAGAAGACGATCTACCTTGGAGAACCCATGAAGGAGATACCTGTCACAACATCCATCTATCCATTCGAGATGAGGATCTATGATTCAGCTGGAAAACCTGTAAAGGGCGCCACGGTCGTGATATCGGATAAATTCGGGAAACTCGTTGAGGCCGTGAGCGATGATAAGGGAATATTCACCACAATAATCCCAATAGGCAAATATAATTTCACGGTATCCGCGAAAAACCAAACCTATTCATACATGTTAGAGATTAAGAAAAATATGATCTTCAACTTCCTCTATCCAAGTAAACAGCCTATGAGCTTCGAACTCATAATCGCGTTCGCGGCAATAGATCTAGTGGTTTCAGGTCTAACGATCTCGAAGCTCTCCGGATCTCTTAGAAGAACTAGTAGAAGGAGGAGAAGACGTAGGATCCCCAGAATATAGGTGAAGGTGATGAGCAGAGGAGATGCATTTTTCCTATTCGTGACGATACTTCTCCTCTGTCTTCTAGTCACTGCATTAACCTATAGATTATCGGGTAGAGTCGTCCCATTCCTCGTCGTCAAGTCTGGGAGCATGTATCCGGTCTTAAAGGTTGGGGATGTGATAGTGATTAATGGAGTAAAACCTGAAGATTTGAAGGTTGGAGACGTCATAGTCTACTATAAACCTGGAACCGATCAGCTCATAGTCCATCGAATAGTGAAGAAGACTCAGTCGGGAGTATATACGAAGGGAGACGCCAATCCAGGCATCGATATATGGTGTCCAATACCCTATGAGAACGTCGTTGGAAGATGGAGTGGCCTCAAAATACCATATTGGCTTGGAATAGGATACCTATCCCTCTTTCTAAATGGCGAAATCTATCCCCCATTCGGCCCAATCCTTTTACTCTGCCTGATAATCCTAAACATAATATTGATAGTTAAGGACTTGGTGGAGAACTGGAGGTCCGGCGAAGAATCTCCTCAACAGACTTAATTAACAGATTCAATAATTTTTCATATTCGCTTCCCTCACCAGTTCTCCTAATGATGGATTCTGCGTAGCTTATTCCATTCAAAACCTTCAAGAGTTCCCTAGACTTGTTCAAGAAGACTTTAACCCTACTCGCATTCACAGATGCCTCGATTAAAGCGTAAACAGCTCTGCTATATGGCTCGACCCTCAAATCTCCAAGATATGCAGTCACGGGCTCACAGATTACCTCAACTCGATTAATCGACTTCTCTCTAACTTCTTTAACCTTGAACTCGATGTATGCTTCCGAGCCCCTTAACCTTGGAGCTTTAACGAGTTTGGATCTCTCAAGATCTTTAAGAAGCTCATGTTTAAGCTCTGGAAGACATCCGAGGATGAATGGTCTTGGATCTCTCGTAATATTTACCACCCCCTCGCCGACTTCAACCAGATTTCGATAGGTTTTCGCGGACTTAAACGGATAAAGGATGAATTCCTCAAACTTCTCTGAAAACTTTAACCCCATAGGCGCGATATCCGGCTCCCCATTAATTGAGATGCTTGAGATCAAGGTCTCATAGATCACATACGGCTTAAGATTATTCAAAACATCGGAGATCTTCATGGATTAAATCCCTCCAATAATAGGGCTGAGAGAGATGCTGAGAGAAGATCGGCGGAGGATCCGGGTCTAAGCCTTCTACTTCTCCTAAGCCTTCTATCAAATTCGGTTAAAGCCTTTCTTCCAGCCGGTGTCGATATTCCTCCAAGCTTGAGCACTTTTGAGGCCATGGAGGAAACCATCTCCGCCACGGATCTTCCAGCTCTCCTAACTATATGGGTGTCTTTATGTCTGGCTAAGATCTCTAAAAATGTTTGGACTAGGGCGGCGTTCAAGCCCTTAATCTCACGAATATTTTTCTTCAAGATCCTTAAACAATCTCCGAGAACCCAAGAGTATCCAGTAGCCCATTCATGCGCCACAACGTCATAATCCTTGTAAATACTCAAGGCCTGAAGGGGCGTTATCTTCTTCTCCCTTATCTCCTCATAGGTCTCTTCTCTTAATACATCTAGATATGGGACATGGCCTAATCCGCTTGGAGAGACATACGCTATCGCCTTGAATACGTTTATCGTATCCCTCCAATCCATGGATCTAAGAATTCTCTTAATCCCAAAGTGTAACGATCTGGATTTTATCGGAACGCTCTTATGGGAGCCGGCTGCCGAGGCCATCGGAGCGATTAAGAGCCATGATCCTAGATGGGTGTTTCCACCTCTTTGAGAGTTCATAAAAGCCTTCACCCCTCCGAGAATGATCTTCCCTAAACCCCGTCCACCTCCAAGCCTTGCAGCTTTCATGATCCAAGGCCTTAAGCTCACAGCTGATGCTAGAAATTGGTGGTATGAGGTCTCCCTATAGTCATGAATTCTATCAACTAGTCCGGGCTTGGGAGTCGTGCTCAACTCTAGGAGAAGTGCCAGTTCAAAGCATCCTGAAATCCATTCAAGCCTTAAATCCCCCATCTTCAACAAGCCTTATTTCAAACGCCTTAAATCGATTTATGAAGAATTTTTAATAACAATCAGATGAACTCTTGAATGGTTATGGGCGAGCTGGCGGCGAGGATCTGGGAAGATTTAGAATTTGACATAGTTAAAGAGACTTGGAACACGTATTATCTTGAAGATGGTGTTAGGGTTAGGGGAAGGACGATCTTAAAGAAGCTCATGAGGAGGAAGCAGGGATCGAAATATGAGTTCACCGCCGACTTCCAAAACATCTTCATCACAATAGCGCCGATCCATCTCAGAGGTAAGCCTGGAAGTCCATTAACTAGGGAAGAGATGATGAATGCTGCGAAGATTGGGAGACCTGTGAGGATCGTGGATTCAAGAGAAGATTGGAACATCTATCTTGTTCCAGACATGAATATGACGTTAAAAGTTAAGTTAACTGTCGTCGAGATCTATAGAATTCCAGGAAGATATGATAAGTATGGAGAACCGATTTACGCTATTCGATCCACTAATGTCATAGTCCCGATGAAGAAGGAGAAGCATGACAATTTTTCATCCTCTTACAGGTCTTAAACGCTCCAAGAGCTTATCGAGAGATTCCATCTCGATTAAACCGAATCTCTTAAACTCCATAAGCCTCCTCCGATAGCTTAGATCTATTTCTCCGACCACCCCCTCCAAACTCTGGATCAAGATCTTCACCAATTTTTCACCCTCAGAATCTAAGTCTAGGAGCAGTATAACTCTCTTAACATCTCTTTGCTCAAAGAATCTCCTCAATCCTTTTATCGACTTTACTTGAATTATTTCCCCTCTAACTCCAGCTCTTCTAAGCCCCTCTTCATCCCTTCTACCTTCGACGATTATGGGAACTCCGTTTAAGGATTCTGCGGATAGCTTCTCTATTATATTCGCGAGTTCTTCAAATAATCTCGACCTAAACTTTAATCCTTTGGCCATCGCTTGATCGCCTTCACCGAGCAAAAGTGAATTGGTGAACCCATGATTTAATCATTTTTTGAAGAGAGCTTGGGCCAAAATTCTCGATTGGTAAGTTCCAACGATATACGAATGTATTATCAAGAGCTTTATTCGAATCATTTTCAGCCTAGTCTTCGGAGGTGATGGGTGTGAGGGTAGTTACCGTTCACTTACCTGAAGCGTACATAGAGGCTATTGATCAGCTCGTCAAGAGGAGAATGTACCCGAATAGGGCTGAGGCAATTAGAATGGCTGTAAGAGATTTCATAATGGAGGAGGCAAGGATAGGTGAATGAGGATCTATTCATCTTCAAGAAAGATTTCTCAGAGGAAGTCAAGATAACGCTGATAGGAGTAGGCGGAGCTGGATGCAACACCGCCGACCGACTATTATCAACCGGACTTAAGGGGATAAGGATTGTCGCGGCGAACACCGACGTCCAACACCTAGACATGATAAACGCTCATCACAAAGTGATCTTAGGAAAGGGGGTGACGAAGTTCAGGGGAGCCGGCGGAGATCCGGAGATGGGTAAACAAGCCGCAGAAGAATCTGTCGATGAATTGAGATCCGTTCTCGAGGGATCAGATATAACATTCGTCGCCGCGGGGCTCGGCGGAGGGACAGGAACTGGTGGAGCGCCGGTCGTCGCCGAGATCGCGAGAGAGCTTGGCTCAATAGTCATCGGAGTTGTAACGCTTCCATTCAAGTTTGAAGGTAATGTTAGGAAGAGGATAGCTCTTCAGGGATTAGAGGATATGAGGAGGAAATGCCACACGGTCGTGGCGATAGATAACAATAAGCTACTCGACCTGTATCCGCAGTATAGTTTGAAGACGGCTTTCAGCATAGCCGACGAAGTGATAAGCAGCATGATCATGAGCATAACCGAGTCGATCGCCAAGCCGAGTCTCATAAACATAGATTACGCGGACTTCAAGGCCATAATGATGAGGGGAAAATTGGCGGCCCTCGGAGTTGGGAAGTCCTCGACTCCGAATAGAGCCGAGGAGGCCACATTCACAGCTCTCCAAACTCCTCTACTCGACATAACCTATGAAGGATTGACTGGCGCAATAGTTCACGTGACTGGAGGAGATGACATGAAGATAAGCGAGGCGGCGAGGCCGGCTGAGATAATCTCCGAGCTCATGGGCGACGAGTCTCTAGTGATCTGGGGCGCTAGGATAGACAGTTCACTAGACTCAACTCTTCAAGTATCCCTGATCTTGACTGGAGTTAAGAGCGATAGCTTGATGGAGGTCGAGGAAGAGGAGAAGAAGCAGGCCTTCAGCGATGAAGAGCTTGAGAGAATAATGGAAGAACTTGGGATAAAGCCTCTAAGTTAATCTCCCACCTTTTTCTGAATCTTAATCAATTCAAGTTTTCTAAGCTTCTCATCTATCTCCTCTCTCGCTATCTTCCTGAATAAGGGTTTAGGCTTATTGATCCTATGGCCTGATGGTATGAGCTTCTCGACATCGCTCCACTTAAGATCTTCAACCCTCTTATCGAGATTCAGATAATCCAGTATCCTCTGAGACGTGAATGGAAGATATGGAGCTGAGATCACCGCTAATGCATGGACTACTTGAACCAACACGTAGAGAGCTGTATCCGCTTTTTCAGGATTCGCCCATGGAGCCGTCTCATTCAGATATCTATTTCCCTCCTGAGCGAGTCTCAAGATCGTTTTCAACCCGGCCTTAAACTCGCATCCCTCGATTCTTCTCTCAACTTCTCCGGCGAACTCAATTCTACTCGATAAAATCTCCTCGTCTCTCTCATCGAGTTCTCCGGGCTTTGGAACTATTCCATTCATCTTCGAGTAGAGGAAAGTCAATACTCTGTGGATGAAGTTTCCATAAGTCCCTATGAGTTCTCCATTAATCTTCTCCATGAAATCCTCCCACTTGAAGTCCGTGTCCCTCGTCTCAGGAGCTATGGCGGCAGCATAATATCTAACGACATCCGGATCATATTCCTCTAATAGTTCGTGGAGCCAGACAACCCAGCCCCTACTCGTCGAGAGCTTCTCGCCCTCAAGATTCACAAACTCATTTACAACCACATTATATGGTAGGATGTAGTCTCCATGAGCGATCAGGAGGGCTGGGAAGAGAATCGTATGGAAGAATAAGTTATCCTTCCCTATGAAGCAGTAGAGTTTTGTATCCTTGCCGAGCCAGAATCTCCTCCATCTCTCAGGATCTTTAACGATATTCATCGCCCAATCTTTTGTGGCGGAAATGTATCCAAGCAAGTTCTCAGCCCAATTATAGATCACCTGTCCTTCCGCTCCGGGGAATGGCGCTGGTGGCCCCCATTCATAGTCTCTCGTTATATCCTTGTCTCTTAATCCCTCTTTCTCAAGCCAGGCCATGGTCTTGTTATAGGTAGCCTTTCTCCAAAACTTCTTATCCTTAACATATTCCAAGACTTTATCCGCTAAGATGCTCAGCTTTAGGAAGAAGTGTTTCCTCGTCTTTATCTCAGGCTTTGATCCGCAGAGGGAACACCTTGGATCCTTCAATTCGAATGCCTCATACCATGCTCCACAGACCTCGCAGACATCTCCATATTGATTTGGAGCACCGCACCTCGGACATGTCCCCACGACAAATCTATCTGGGAGAAAGATCCTGCATTTCGGGCACCACCACTGCTTGACATCCTTGGAGTAGATGTATCCCTTCTCCCAAAGCTTTTGATAGAATTCTTTGACCACTTCGTGGTGGATAGGCTTACTGGTCCTAGAGAAGATGTCGAAGCTTATTCCAAGTTTCTCAAAGACCTCCTTTTGTTGCGGATAATACATATCGCATAATTCTTTCGGGGTTATTCCTCTCCTCATGGCCTCAATAACTATGCTGCTGGCGTTCTCATCAGTCCCACAAACATAGATAACTTCAACATCCTTCATCCGCTTAAATCTCGCGAAGATATCAGCAGGTAGATATGCTCCCGCCAGATGCCCAAAATGTCTAGGAGCATAGGAGTATGGGAGAGCCGCTGTGATGAGGACTCTTTCCCTTAGCCCTCGCACCCCCTCTTGTGTTAACCTGTTACTCCACCTTTTAAGCTTAAAACAGACTTACGACTTATTAGGCGAAAATTGAGAAGATGTGAGAAATTAAAATAAAATGGGGATGAAAGTGTTACTTTTTGCTGAGCTCATCCACGAATTTTACCAAGGGAATCATATACATAGCTCCTGGTCCGCCGTCCATCAGCGCGCCAACCCATCCAGCCTCGATGATCTCCTCAGGCTTAGCTCCTGCCTCAAGGGCATTCTTGACGTGGAAGGCGATGCACCACTTACAGTGCTTGACAACCGCTAGAGCGACCGATATCAATTCCTTAGTCTTTGTATCGAGATATCCTTTCTCCTCAATCTTCCTCACAAATGTCATGAGGGCCTTCGCCTGCTCAGGGAACTCCTTCGACATTCTCCCGAAGAACTCGTTTATCTCCTTAAGGTGTTCTTCAGCCATACAAACATCCCTCAGTTTGACGTTACTTCACGATGGATTTAAGGATTATCATCCGACCGGTTTCTTCTTGAGCTTCATCTAGATGTGCATGATATGAATGGATGTTTGAAGTATGATGGAGTAGACTTTATCTGGAGCGTCTTTTTATCCGTTATCGGATAACGGAAAAAGCTATATACGCCTAACAACTCTTAAGGATGAACATGAAGAAGGGATACATCATATGCTTGATTATTACGTTGATGATCGCCGCGATAGCTTTAACCTTGAACATGAACTTGATCGGCGGCCAAGGGAAGAGCCGAATGTTGAGGATATTTCATGCAGGATCGTTATCGGTTCCATTAAAGCAGGTCGCGGAGAGGTTTGAGGAGGAGAATCCGGGGGTTGAGGTGGTTTTGGAGCCCTCTGGAAGTGTCCTAGCGGTGAGGAAGATCACCGAACTACATAAGACCGCCAGCATCTTGATGACCGCGGACTATAGGCTGATAAACGACATGATGATGCCGAGCTACGCTGAATTCAATGTAGCATTTGCATCCAATAAGATGGTCTTGGCCTACACTGATAAGAGCAGATACTCAGATGAGATAAACTCCGAAAACTGGTTCA
This sequence comes from Nitrososphaerota archaeon, assembly GCA_021159365.1. Lineage (GTDB taxonomy): Archaea > Thermoproteota > Nitrososphaeria_A > Caldarchaeales > Wolframiiraptoraceae > AUK039. The sequence continues at coordinate 29,808 of JAGGRY010000013.1, forward strand.
AGATATTGATGAGAGAAGACGTAAAGTATGGATTTTCAAATCCAAACGATGATCCATGTGGTTATAGGTCGCCGATGGTCTTGGCCTTAGCTGAGAAATATTATGGTTTAGATCTGCTGAAGGAGTTAGTGGTCGATAAGTCGAATATGATCGTGAAGAAATCTGATGGAGAATATCTCATATACATTCCAAAGGATTTCGCACCAAAACCTGGATCAAATCTCGTGATAAGATCGAAATCCGTTGACCTGATAGCCTTACTTGAGAGCGGGGCAATCGACTACGCATTCGAGTATAAGAGTGTCGCCATACAACATGGGCTAAAATATGTAGAGTTGCCGCCTCAGATAGATCTAAGCAATCCGAGATTTGATGAGGAATATGGAAGGGTTCACGTTTATCTCTTTTATGGAACTGATGAACGGAAGGAGGTAGTGGGGAAATCCATAGTCTATGGTTTAACGATACCGAAATGCGCCGAGAATAGAGATTTGGCGATCAAGTTCATAAATCTATTATTGAGCGATGTCGGGAGAGAGATCTTCGAGAAAAATGGTCAATCATTCCTAGACAGATTCATAGTATATGGAAATGTTCCAAGGGAGATTGAGCTGGGGTGATGATATGAGGAGGGTTGAGAACCTATTCTTAACGTTCTCGATACTAGGTTCGGTGATTGTGTTCGCGCTTCTCGCTCCGATGGCGATCATCTTCTTCATGACGAATCCGATTCAGATAGGAGAAGCTCTAATGGACTTAGAGATCTTAAACGCTCTCTTAACAACTTTCACAGCGGCAGCGATGGCAACTTTCTCAGCCTTGATATTCGGCACACCTCTAGCATATGTCCTCGCTAGAAAAGATTTCGCCTTGAAGAATCTCCTAGAATCTCTGATGAATGTTCCGTTGGCTATTCCTCATAGCGTTGCCGGAATACTCGTCCTCTTAGCATATCATTCTAGAAGCTCGATTGGAGAGATTTTAAGCAGGATTGGAATAGTGGTTGAAGATAGTTTTTGGGGAATAGTTGTAGCGATGCTCTTTGTAAGCGCGCCGATCTTCATAAGTTCAGCTAGATCAGGGTTCTCGATGGTCGATGAGACCTTTGAACATGTCGCGAGAACTCTTGGAGCAGGACATTTCAAGACTTTCTTCACGGTAACCCTTCCACTAGCATTTAGGTCGATTGTCTCAGGAATTATAGTGACTTGGGCGAGGGCTGTGAGCGAGGTCGGAGCTTTATTGATAGTCGCGCCATATCCGAAGTCCATAGCCCTTCTAGTGATCGAAAGGTTTGAAGCATTCGGATTATCTGCCGCGATCCCGATAACAGCTCTCCTACTCTTAATCGGCATAATCGTGGTCTTAACATTAAACTATATCTCAATGAGATAATGGTGAAAGCGAGTAATGAAAACCGTATCAAGCCCGCTGCTCGTCTTGAAGTCCGTCTCAAAGAGCTGGAGAGAGTTTCAGATAAAGGATGTGAACCTAGAAGTGCGAAGAGGAGAATATTTCGTGGTGATGGGGCCAACGGGCGCTGGGAAAACGCTTCTTCTTCAACTAATCGCCGGAATCCATTACCCAGATTCCGGAAAGATCATCTTAGATGACGTCGATGTCACATATCTTCCTCCCGAAAGGAGGTCGATAGGATATGTTCCACAGAACTATGCCCTCTTCCCACATATGCTCGTTAAGGACAACATCGGATATGGATTGAAGATTAGGGGTTATTCTAAGAATAAGGTTGAGGAAGAGGTTCAAGAGATCTCCGTCAAACTTGGAATAAACCATCTACTAGAAAGAATGGTTTCAACCCTAAGCGGTGGAGAGCAGCAAAGAGTTGCGCTAGCTAGGGCCTTGATAATTAAGCCGAAGATCCTTTTATTGGATGAGCCTTTAAGCGCGCTAGATCCCGAGACTAGGGAAGAGATTAGAGAATACATTAAGGAGATTAGGAAGATCTTGAAGTTTACCGCTATCCATGTAACCCATGACTTCGTTGAAGCAGTTGATCTAGGTGATAGGATGGCGGTAATGTTCAATGGAGAGATCCTCCAAGTCGGAGAGCCGATAGAGATAATCAACAATCCGAGAAACGAGCTAATAGCATCGTTCACTGGGGCGAAAAACTTGTTCAAGGGTAAGGTAATAGCGAGGAGAGGGGAATTGGCGGAGATAGACCTCGGAGGAGTGAGAATCTATGCAGCGACTAGAAAACTGGGCGAGGTCATGGTCGCCATAAGACCTGAAAACATCGTCATACTCCTCGAAAAGGCTAGGATAAGCGCTAGAAATATCCTCGAAGGAATTATAGAGGAGATCTCGGAGAAACCACCATACATCTCTCTTAAAGTCGATGCTGGACTACCCTTCACCGTCTACCTCACGAGAAATGCTCTAGAAGACCTAAACCTAACGGTTGGAAAGCGGGTTTATCTGGCTTTTAAGGCATCGGCTATATCTGTGTTTTAGACCTTGTGGAAAAGCTATGATGTATATTCCTGATCACTAAAGCTTATAATTAAGCCTTATAGCTCAATTCTCTAAGGGGTGACTGGAAGAGAAATGGCGGAAAGGAGGCTTCCAGACCCGCCGAGTCAGGGAATAATCGGCTACTTGAAGATGGTTGGCCCAGGGGTGATCCTAGGATCTCTAGCGATTGGAAGCGGTGAATGGATACTCTTCCCAGCATTGGTCGTCAAGTATGGGCCATACCTGCTTTGGGCGGCTCTCCTCTCAGCCATAATCCAAGCAGTAGTCGCTATCGAGTCCTTGAAATACACGATTTACTGTGGCCAGCCGATCCACAAGGCGTATCAAAGGCTTCCACCAAATCCCTTGACCTGGGCTTGGGCATGGGCTCTCCTAATCGCCATACCCGTAGTGTGGCCTGGATGGGCCATGGGTTCAGCTACCGCGCTGGCCGCGCTTCAACTAGGCAGATTGCCTGGACCTCAAGACTCCTATCTAGTTTTGGCCTGGGGTTTATTCGCCTTAACCATCGGATTATTAGTGATCCACGTCGGTAGGAAGATCCAGAGAACGCTTGAAGTCGTCAGCTGGCCCCTACTCATCCTACTATTGGCAACGATCATATTAGGTGTGGCGTTCTCAGCTTCACCATCAGCTTGGGCCACGGTCTTAAGCGGCTTCGCAGGCTTCCTAAGACCTAGATTCGGATTTCCACCTAGAGATCAGACAAACTGGTATATCATCTCGGCGGCAATAGCCTATATTCCAGCGGGATTCGGCTTCAACCTCTTCATATCAAGCTATGCAAGGGATAAAGGATGGGGGATGGGCAGTAAAATCGGCTACATTTCAGGGTTAATCGGTGGGAGGAAGGTCGAGTTAAAGACCGATGAGATGCCCTTCGACATAAATGACTCGGAGAATCTAAAGCGGTGGAAAGGCTGGCTAAACGTGGCTAGATTAGACTCCTACTTCTTCTTTTCAGGGCTCACGATGATAACACTACTCCTAACAACGGTCATGACGTATTCGCTTCTAGCGCCGAGAGGTTTGGCTCCGATGGGGTTCCAGGTTGCAGCGGCTCAAGCAAAGGCCTTATCGGCAGTCTTGGGCGGATTGGCTTGGATAATAG
>JAGGRY010000006.1 GCA_021159365.1 Nitrososphaerota archaeon
TTTTCAGCTATTTATCGACTTCAAAGCTTATGAGCAGTGGGGTTGGAGACGGGTTCATTCTACCCAAGAAATAGAAGTGACCTTCTGGAAGAGTTAAGAGAGTTTCAGGTGAGATGTAGTAGGATGCGGCGAGCTTTTGAGCTTCTTCAAAGTCTAGTGGATGAATTCTGCCTATAAATTGCGTGTTCAAGTTTCTCCTAACGGCTGAGTTTAATCCTATTTCACCGGCCATTCCCTGCGACAGGATCACTATCGACAATCCATAACTTCTACCCAATGCACAGAGATCTATTATCAAGTCAGTCGTTTCCCTTTCAAGTCCTCTCGGTTGCCAAGGAGCATATTGCGGGCCTTCATCGATTATTAATGCTACATCTAGTCTTTGCTTTCTCTCCATCAATCTCTTCAAGTATCTCGTTATCGAGTAGAATGCTGCGAGTTTTTGCTCCTTCTCACCCTTACTCATATCTATCACGACTATTCCCTTATCCTTGGCCTCGGCGAGGATCTCCCATGGTTCCATCGTTCCAAGGAACTTCTCTATCTCTTCCTCGGTTATTAATTCAAAGGAAGCCTCTAATCTCTCAAGCCAGAGCTGCCCTGTCTCCGTCTTCTTTAATCTACTGCCCTCTAATTCGAGGATCGACTTAGCCTTTCTATAGAGTAGATCTCTTGCTTCCGAGGGAGTTCTCCCCCTCCATTCAACGGTTCTCAACGCTCTCTCAAAGGCGCTGGCAACAGGGTTCTCTTCTCTTCCATGATATCCGAAGTTCTTGGTGAGCTGGCTGAAGTAGCTTAGAACGGTGAAGTCATCGACCTTGATTTTATCTAGGAGGATTACGGGTTCAAAATATGGAGCGTAATCACTTCCCTTCCAATCCATTATTATCAAGCTATAGCCAGCTTTTCGGAGAAGCGGTATTATCTCATATCTCGCTAGATAGGATTTACCCGAACCCGTTACGCCGAAAATCCCAATATGATAGTTTATGTATTGCTTTAGGATCGGAACTCTCCAATTAGGCCTGCCCCAATAGTGACCTATCGTCAGATCGGATCCTTTACTTAGAAGCTTCATGGGATCATCTTCATCGGAGAATAATTCAACGATCGATGTAGGCGCAATTATCAACTTATTCTGCTCGATCCCATCCTCACCTACCGCCCCGATAACCTCAAGATTAAAGATGTAATATTCTTTGGCGCTGCTCGGAATTCTCCCCCTCCTCGCATAGGCGACGCCTGGATTGAAGCTCCCAGTCTTGACGTTTTCATTCAGTCCTCTACCGCCTCTACAGACCGCCAATACATCTCCACCATTCTTATTCCTGATTATCACTAGGCTCTCATTCCTGACTTTCTTCTCCATTCCATCGTAGAGGATTACAGTCGCTCTAGACTCGCTCGCACCGCTCGAAACCATACCTATCGGAATCGGCAGTTCAAGTCACCCCTCCATCTAAGAAAAATAAACGACGGGTATATAACGTTGGCAGGGTATACCGAATGTAAACTCTGATAATAAGGTGATTGCATTCGAATCGTATAGTATTCTCACTTAACTCTCCTGAAAGATGGAATACCGACATAATGCTATAGAAGATAAGATGGTTTTCTAAAACGGCCTTCGGCTGATAAGACTTTTAAAGGATGATCTTAATGTCAAAAGCATGAGCCTTAGGTCTGAGCTTGAAAACGCCTTAAAGGAGTTCGTAACCGCGACCGGCGGAGACATAGTCGGATGCGCGATAACGAGATCCGATGGACTACTCTTAGCCTCGACACCTCTAGAGGGAGTAGATGAGAGGAGGCTGGCGGCGATGGGCGTGACTGCCGTCGGGATCGCTAAGAGGCTCTGTAAAGAGCTTAACAGAGGAGTTCCACTGAGGATGATGGTCGAGGGAAAGGGAGGGAATATTCTGATCGCGAATGTGGGTGAAGACTTATTCCTCATCGCTTTGACCTCGAAGAACCCCAACCTTGGACTCGTATTCCTGGAGATGGATAGAATAGCTGAAACTCTGGCAGCGATCAGTAAAAGGAGGCAAAAATGAGCTGGGCGATAATCCTGAAATTAGGATTATGAACCCCATAAAACAGCTTTACACCATTTAGAGGATTATCTTTAGAAGGATCATTCATTCTTCCACTTGAATATGATCAATAATGTTCCCCGAGGATATATGACGAGAGAAACATCTTAGAAACAGAATACTCTTTGAAGATGGATGCGGGGGGCGGGATTCGAACCCGCGAACCCCTACGGGAGCGGGTTTCTAAATCTGACCAGCATTTATCAGGTTCTTAAGCCCGCCGCCTTTGACCTGGCTTGGCTACCCCCGCTCCTAGATCTTAATTTTAGGCGGGTGAATTTAATATTTCAGGTTAAGGATTTTATCCTAGATCTTCTGATCTAATGCTTGCCATGAGGATTCTTCAGGTGAGCGATATTCATGGAAGGCTTGAAAGAGTTGAGGAGATCGTTAAGAAGGCTGGAGAGGTTAAACCCGATCTAATAGTCGTGGCCGGCGATATAACTCACTTCGGAGACCTGGAAGATGCAGAGGAGATAATGGATAAACTATCCGAGGCGGGAATCCAGATCTTCTTCGTTTCAGGGAACTGCGATCCACCAAAAATGCTTAGCTGGCAGCCGAAGAACAAACTTGTCGAGAATCTTCACGGTAAATCTGTTGAATTTAGGGGTTTCATCTTCGTCGGGACAGGTGGCGGAAGCGGAAAGTTTGGAACGTTGACCGAGCTAAGCGAGGAAGAGTTTGAGCATATTTTAAGAAAATTCGTGGATCTCCCAGAGAACCTCATCTTCATAAGTCATAGTCCGCCCCATGGCCTCGAAGTAGACTTCACGGGATCAAAACATATTGGAAGCAAAGCGATAAGAAAGTTCGTCGAAGATCATCAACCGATTTTGATGTGCACGGGCCATGCTCATGAAGGCAGAGGGATCGTTAAGCTTGGAAGAACCGTCATAGTTAACGCTGGACCTGCTAAGGATGGATTCTGTGCAATCATAGATCTTGTGGATGGATCTGTTAGAGCTGAACTCTCAACCCTCTATTGAGAAGCCTGCTTCATGTAGGTCTCGATGTAGGTCACCTTCTCGATCCCCTCAATGTGGTCCATTAAATCTCTGGCCAAAGCTCTCTTAGCTACCTGAATCGCCGGTAATAGGAATGCTTCATCCGGAATAGTTATCCTGACCTCGGGCTTTCTCACCCTAATCTTGAATTTCTTAACGTCCACATCTGGGATTCTATAATGTATTAATGCCTTGATCTTCTCGTTATCGGTTGATAATATCTTGACGACCTTAACATAGCAATCGATGGTTTTTCCGGCGAGATAGGGGTTGAAGTCTATTTGAACTCTCCCAGATCCTATGCTTCTAACTATACCCTCTCTACCATCGATCGTTATCCTGGATCCTATCGTTATCGGCCCCTCAACATTCTTCAACCTTCTAAGCGGAATAACCTTAATCTTGGATGGATCTCGTGGTCCAAAAGCCTTCTCAGGAGGTATCTCGAATCTCTTCTCCTCGCCCGGCGCCATCCCGATTAGCTGCTCTTCGACTGATTTTAGGAGAAAGCCTTTTCCAGGAATCACCAATCTAGACTCAAATCTTCCCTCTTCGATTCCTTCTTTTTCAGCGACCTCTTTAATCGTCGTCTCTATGAGTTCGCCGTTCTCCTTGACTCTAAAGGTGTAATCTACGAGAACCAGGTCCCCTTCTTTGACTATTGGCTTCTCCTCAACGACCTCTCCACCCTTCTCAGTAGATTCCTCGCCCGGCATGAATAATCGCAATATCTCCACATAGCATTTACTTATTAAGCCTTATCCAGCGATCATAAACATTTTTATGAATCCTAGTTTAGGGAATATGTTGGTTGGAGGGTTCTCCAAGCCGCTTTGATGGCTGGGATGGACATGTTTTCTAGAAGATACAACATACAAGATAGGATTAAGGTCGGAACTACGACCGTGGGCTTGGTCGTGAAGAACGGCGTCGCCTTAGCGACCGACACAAGGGTTACAGCAGGGTATTTCATAGCCCATAGGAAGGGTAAGAAGCTCTTCCCCCTCGCGGATTACGCGGCCATAACGATTGCTGGAAGAGTTGCAGATGCTCAGACCCTGATAGACTTCCTGAAAGCAAATATGAGATATTATCACACGTCTTGGGGTAGGATTATGCCCATAGCTTCGGCCGCGAGGCTCGCGGCAAACTTCATGTTCAGATCTAGATACTTCCCCTATTATGCACAATTAATCATAGCTGGAATCGATGATACTGGGCCGCATATGTTTAACGTCGACCTATATGGAACCTTAACTGAGGAGATCATAATCTCCACGGGATCTGGTTCCCCCGTAGCCTATGGAATTCTTGAGAGCGAGTATAGGGAAGATATGGATGTGGAAGATGCGGCGAAGCTCGCGTTCAAGGCCGTTGCAGCCGCGATTCAAAGAGATATAGGTTCTGGGGACAGCATCGACGTCGCGTATATTAAGGTTGGTGAAAAGTATAGGGAGTTGACTTATGAGGAGAAGAAGCCTCTTTACGCCCAGTTCGTTAAGACCGTTTATTAGGATTGACTCAAGTTCATGAGCTCGAAACCGCTTTTCTCACTTGACAGGCTTAGGCAGGACATCGCTAGATACTTTTCTGTCGTTAACCCCATCGAATCCGGCGTTACAAAGATAGAGTTTGAAGGGCCGAGGATAGCGATCTATACGAGGAGCAGAAACGTCTTTTCGAGCAGAGATCAGATAGCGAAGGATCTCGTCACACTGATAAAGAAGAGAGTTGTGATAAGACCTGATGAATCTATCAGGATGAGTAAGGAGAGAGCTGAAGAGAAGATCAAGCAAGTCATTAAAGGAGTTCAGGGACTGGTCTTTAACGAATTGATGGGCGAGGTTGTAGTGGAGATAGCTTCTGGAGTTGAACCACCGTCAGATGATGATCTAAAATCGCTAAGCTCGGAACTTGGATGGGTGATAAAGCTTGAGATGAGTCCGCCGATGAAGACGAAGACCATCGAACGCGTAAAGAAGATCATTTACGGCGATCCGCAGTATAGGCTTAAAGCTTTGAGGTTGATTGGAGAGAAAGTATTTAGAAATCAGATCTTTGAGACGACCGATGCTATGATAACCATTCTTGGATCAGGGAGGCAAGTTGGAAGATCCGCGATCCTCTTAAAGACGAGCGAGAGTAAAGTCCTCCTCGACTGCGGATATTCTCCAAGCGGTTCGAGAAATCTCGAGATGATGCCCAGATTCGACATGATGGAAGATCTAGTAAGCGAATTGGACGCAATCGTGATAACCCATGCTCATCTCGATCACATGGGAATGGTCCCATACCTATTCAAATACGGATATAGAGGACCTGTTTACTGCACAGAACCAACCCTGCCGCTAATGTTGATGCAGCAGCTCGACTTCATTAATGTGGCTGGGAAAGAAGGAGCCTTTGCCCCATATAGTGAGAATGACGTTAGATTGGCTGTTCAGCACGCAGTTCCCCTGAAATATGGCGTCGTTACGAACATAACTCCGGATGTTAGGATCACGTTCTATAATGCTGGCCATATCCTTGGGTCGGCGATAATCCACATACACATCGGCGAAGGATTCCATAACATAATCTATACCGGGGACTTCAAGTTCGAGAACAGTAGGACCTTGGATGCAAGCGTGTATAGGTTTCCAAGGGCCGAGACCTTGATAATGGAGAGCACTTATGGAGCGACGCCAATCCCATTCACCAGACAGGAGAGCGAGCAAACTCTCGCGGAATACGTTAAGAAGACGATAGAGGATGGTGGAAAGGTTCTGATACCCGTTCCAGCGGTTGGAAGAGCCCAGGAGATCATGCTCGTCCTAAACCATCTATTCACTTCTGGAGAGATACCTGAGGTTCCAGTATTCTTGGATGGATTAGTTGTGGAAGCAACGGCCATACATGCAGCCTATCCAGATTATCTTGGAAGAGAGATTAGGAATAAGATCGAAGAGCTTGGAAATGTCTTCATGAGCGAATACTTCACACCGATAAAGAGCATCCAACATAGAGACGAGGTTTTGAACATGCGCGAACCCGCGATAATCATGGCCACATCCGGAATGCTCGAAGGAGGCCCGATCCTAACGTACTTGAAGGAATTCGCTTCAGATGATAGGAACATCCTCATCTTCGTGAGCTACCAGGTCGAGGGAACTCTTGGAAGAAAATTGCTGAAAGGAGTGAGAGAATTCCACTTAATGGGTGAAGGAGGTAAAACGGAGCTCGTGAACGTCAAGCTTAAGATAGTTAAGGTCGATGGATTCTCAGGCCACTCAAGCCGACAACAACTCCTAGGATACCTTAAGGCATTCCAGCCTAAACCCAGAAATCTAATACTTGTCCATGGAGAGTATGATGCCGTTACAAGTCTAGCGAGAAGTGCTTCAAAAATACTTCCGTCAACAAAGATATACACTCCTCAAAATCTTGAGTCTATAACCCTCGCGACTTACACCTAGCCATGAACGACGAGCTTCATATGCTTCGGCAGAATTAAGAGTATCGGCCACCTGATCAGATATATACTCTCATCTGAAACCCTCTTTTTAAGCTCTGTTACGAATTCCCTTAGATCATTGAGACTGAGACCATCAAGAGATATGAGAATTACATTCATCTCTTCAACGGCTTTCCAGACATCATCAAACCTATTCAAACCATTCAGCCTGAAGTAGTGTATTCTTTCACCTACTTCCTTTTGACTCTTCCTCGACCTCTTTAAGATGCTCTGGACTTCATTCTCTATCTCCCTCAACATCCTCAACTCATCATCTAAGGAAGCCCGCTGCTCCATCATCAACAGCGATCTCCACGTTCTTCAAGAAAAAGATAGCTCCCCTCAACGAAGCCTATCAGTCTCTAGAGATATTCAGCGAACTACTAGGGAATTATGATTGGAGATATAAAAATTAATATTGCCGATGAAGAACAATTCTCACGATTGGGGGAGGAGAATCTTGCCGAGTGATGTATCCTTGAAAATACTCTCCGAGAGCCTCGGAAACACGGTGCTGGTGAGGCTAAGGAGCGGGAGAATACTTAGGGGGATCCTTCAAGGATATGATCAACACATGAACTTAGTCTTGGAGCAAGCTGAGGAGCTGAACGCGGATAATTCGATTCAGAGAAGGCTTGGAGTGATCGTCGTTAGAGGGGATAACGTCATAATGGTCTCACCGACGATTAAGGAGTGATCTCCATGACCAAGGGAACATCATCCTTCGGGAAGAAGAACAAGGTCGTCCATATAAGGTGTAGGAGATGCGGCCATCACTCATTTAACTTATCAAAGGGTAGATGCGCCCACTGCGGATTCGGAGAAACCAAGAAATGGAGAAAATACAACTGGATAAAACCCAAGAAGCTCTTAAAATAGGAAAAATTTAAGAAAAGCCCGCGACGATTTAAAGCCGGGCCGGTAGATCAGTGGGAGATCGCCCGCTTGGCGTGCGGGAGGTCGCGGGTTCAAATCCCGCCCGGTCCAATACTTCAATAATCTACCCTTGATCTTCCAAATTCCTCTCGCGGCGAGCAATTATTAATTAGTGCGCGTTTTGATTTGTTGAAGGGATTGAGTTGAATTCCGGAATCTATCGTTCGAGGCTTGGGAAACCTCTGGATAAGGAAGCTGCAAAATTCCTGTCATCTATTAGAGATGATTCAGAAATCTTCTTAGAAGACATCTTAGGAGATGAGGCTCATTCGATAATGCTATATGAGCAGGGTATAATCGAACGCGAAGATCTCAAAAAGATCCTAAAAGCTCTTGAAGAAATCAAGGCTGAATGGCTGAGGGGGGAAATCAATCTTAAGGTAGATGGGTTTGAAGATGTCCATGAATTCATTGAGTCGCTTCTAATAGATAGAGTTGGTGTTGAGGTCGGGGGGAAACTTCACACGGGAAGGTCTAGAAATGATCAAGTCGCCCTCGACATAAGATTAAAGGTGAGGAAATATCTGCTTGAGATCTGGAATGAGCTTATCGATTTGATGGAGATCATCTTAACTAGAGCTGAGGAAGAAAAAGATACGCCACTAATATTATACACGCATCTCCAACATGCGCAAATCGGAAGCCTCTCCCACTACCTGCTGGCATTATTCGATCATCTGCTCAGAGATCTTGAGAGGATAGAGGATTGCTATAAGAGAGTGAATAAATCTCCACTCGGAGCTTCCGCCATAGGCGGCTCAATCCTCCCATTAAACAGGGTTAGAGTCGCCGAGCTCCTCGGATTTGAGGGAGTTGTTGAGAATTCGATAGACGCTGTGAGCTCGAGGGATTTCGCGTTGGAATCGCTTTCAGCATCATCGATATTAATGACATTTTTGAGTAGGGTTTCAGAGGATCTCATAGTCTGGTCTTCAAGCGAGTTCGGGTATATTGAGCTTCCAGATGAACTTGCCTCTCCCTCAAGTATAATGCCCCATAAAAAGAATCCATGTTTACTTGAATTGATAAGAGCTAAGGCGGGAAAGATCTGTGGACTGCTTACAGCGTCTTTGATGGAACTTAAGGGAATTCCAATTGGATATAATCGGGATCTCCAGGAACAGAAATCACTGATTTTCCAAGGTTTAAAGGAGACCTTAGATATTCTCAAGATCTTCTCAAAGATCATGAAGGGCGTGGAGTTCAAGACTGAGAGAATGCTCGAGATCATATCCGGCAGCTATGCCCCAGCGATCGACTTAGCTGAAAACTTAGTCAAATATCTACGGATATCGATTAGGGAAGCTCATATGATCGTCGGAGAGATTGTTAAGGAATTCGCGGAAAAGGGATTGAAGCTTAAAGACCTTAATCAAGATACTATGAAGGATGTTGCGAGAAAGGTTTTGGGTAAAGAATTAGACATCCCGAACAACGTGCTCGAAATAATCCGAGATCCGTCAAAGATCCCATCAAAGCGCGTAAGCATGGGAGCGCCGAATCCAAGAGATGTTTCAAGAATGATAGAAGATCGGAAGAATATCCTCAAAGAGAAAAAGAAGATCCTCAAAAATATTCTTAAAACGCTTGAAGAGAGAGAAGAAATGCTCTCAAAGACCATCAAATCATTTATAGAGGACGATTTAGCAAGTCACTAACCAGGTAAAAATATTCATCTTCAGGGAGGAAATGAGAAGGTTCCTATGGGCCCGGTGGGATTCGAACCCACGACCTTCCGGTCTCTGCCAACCTTCCTAAAGGATCTTTGTTATCAGCCGGACGCTCCAACCAGGCTGAGCTACGGGCCCTATTGAATTTTCTCTATCTGCGGTCTTATATATTTTGATCGCTTTAGGTTTCCCTCTTCCTGTTAATGTATATGGCCCCTCTTCAAAAGAGAGCGTTATTTAAGCAAACATTTTCAACCGGTTTTTACGGCATTATCTCAATGGTATTGTTATATTTTGGATAGATCAGCTGCTCTTCAGTTATTATCCCTTCATCCAAAAACTTCTCGATTATGGGCACCCTCTCTAAGATCAAATCTATAATGAATTTCGATACCTCACAGATTGCTCGCATTCCCTCCTCTCCCCAAAGCCTCTCCATATGAGTGTAGAGGCATCTCCCTCCACATATCCTGAAATATCTGCAGGAGAGACATGGCTCGCCTATTGGAGGCTTATAGCTCTTAATCTTCTCCTTATCCACTTCTCCCAGCCGCCCGATATAGGCCCAAGACTCTCTCACCGCGATGGGGCATGCTATGATCCTTCCATCGCTCACTATTGTGAAGGAATCAACTCCTGAGCCGCATGGAGGCTTAACTCCATCTCTTAAAATTCTCGTGAAGATTCCTTGAAAAGGCGCGATTCCCTCCACAACTCCATATCTCATCTTTTCAATCCATTGATCTAGGAGCTTTTTGAGGCCAGGCTCGTAGCTTTCTCTAATCCAGCTCCAGAGATTATGCCAAGGCTCAGCCCAGACGAAGCTGAGCTGCCAGTGAATATGATCGAATAGCTTGAGGTTTAGGAGGTGTTTTACATCTCGAAGTATTTCCGATTCCTCTGTGATCGTCATCCTTGCAACGAGGTCGCCTTCATATCCTATCTCCCTAAGCCATTTAACATTCCTGATCACGGTATCATATACGCCTCTTCCCCTGTTCAAGTCGGTGAGCCATCTAGGGCCATCAATGGACACCAAGATTACATCGAATCTTTTAATTAATTCAGGATCGAGTTTATCGAGGAGAATGCCATTTGTCTGGAGGATGTAATGAGAGGGATTCAGCTTAGCCATAACTTCTTCGATGAAGCCCATGTTTAGCAGGGGTTCACCGCCATAAAATGCTACATCGTCTTCTCTCCCAATAACCTTCTTCAAATCATCAATAGAATATTTAACCTCCCATGGAACCACATTTTCATCGAAGCTTCCTCCACAGTACTTGCAGCGTAGATTACATTGTCCAGTAGTGTAGAGGATGAAGAGCATCTCGATCCTCGATGCTTAAGCGTAGATAAATATGATATAATTTTATCGAGATTCATGAATTAGACCGCTCTCCAACGAAAGAGATAATCTATCTTGAGATTAGAAGTTAACTTTATTTGATCAAGTTTCGCGTTAAAATTTATATCTTTAAGGAGATGTTATTTGACTAGATTATGGCCACTAACATTCCTGTAGCTATTCTCGCTGCTGGAAAAGCAACTAGGCTGAAGCCTTACTCAGATCAAGCTCCCAAATTTATGATGGAGTTAGAGCCGGGTGTCACCATTCTCGACTTCATAATCGAGAGGGTCAAAAGCCTCGGCATCACCAAGATATTCATAGTCGCGAGACCTGAATATACTCAGACTCTTCGTGAGAAATTTGGAGATGAAGTTGAAATTTTGGAAACGGAATTGGAAACATTTGAGAACCTTTATAGCATGGGCTTGGCCGCGGAGAAGATCAAAGGTAAATTTCTGGTCTTGATGTCGGATCACATCTTTACACGTGACCTCCTAAAGACGGTTTTAAACAGAATAGATTCTGTAAAAGAAGCGTTTTTAGTTTGTTTGGATAGAGAGCCTAGCCTCGCCAGCGCCGAGGAGGGATTGAAGTTAAAGCTTGACGATATGGATCATGGAAAAGTAGTGGAAGTTGGTAAATCGTTAGCGCCCATCTATGGAATAGATACCGGAGTGATCTTCTGCAATAAGTCGGCTCGAAAATATATTCGGAAGGCTTTGAAGCAAAAAGGGCCGAATGCCAAGATAAAAGACGCATTAAACCTCGCCGCTGCTGATGGTCAGGTAGGCTTTGTAGATGTGACAGGCTTTCTTTGGAAAGATGTGGATACACTTCAGGACTTGGAGAAGGCTCGTGACCTCTATTGGAGAATCCTAAAGGAGGAACTCGTTAGACCCACCGATGGTATAATATCAAGATACCTGAATAGGCCTATTTCCTCGACATTCTCCCTCATGCTCTACAGGAAAAGACTATTCATAAGTCCCAACATAATCTCGGCATTATCCTTCCTCATAGCCTTGGCCGGGAGCATCTTCCTCGCTATTCGATGGTTTCTCATCGGAGGAATACTTGTCCAAGCCTCATCGATAATTGATGGAATGGATGGCGAATTGGCCAGACTCTTTAAGAGAACTTCAAAGTTTGGAGGTCTACTAGATTCCCTTCTCGACAGATTGGCTGATCTGTCAATAATCTTAGGTCTAGCATTAGCTTTATGGCCTCTAAACGTATTCACAGCCTTGACAGTCATCCTCGCGTCAGCCAACACGATTCTCGTGAGCTATGTAACCCACCTCTTAAAGTCAGCAAGAATAGATCCAGATGCAATTCGAAGTATTCCAGTTACACGCGATGTCAGGCTCTTCGTGATCTTCTTAATGGCTATACTGGGCTTTCCTGAGCTAGCTCTATACTACATAGCCTTCGCGCCATTCGCATATTACATTGCGGGCATATATATTGCAAGAAAAGCGATAATGGAAGATCTTCAACCCTCGGTGAAGACCACGGGAGCTCCATGGCCGGAGATCCCATTAGAGAAGAATATTGTAAAGCAAACCCTTTCAGAATTGGTGGGAAAGCTGCTAAGATTGATCATAGCTTTATTGATTCTAAGGCTTGTTGAACCAATTCTATCGGGCTTCACCCTGATAAGCTTAGAAGATGCTGCGCTCACGTCAAGCGATGTATTCATAGTCATTGAGACGAGCTTAATAATTTACTTCGGATACGCGATCTTATTGTCAATCAAGAAGTTAGCCGACGTCGTTGCCGTGAGACTTGCTACTAGAGTTGGAGTGACTAAGGAGACTTTTAAGAGACTATTCATAGACATCATATATGCTATTCTAAGCTTAATAGTCTGGATTTATGCCGCCGGCCTCGCGAGGATTTCACTGATAGGAGACGTGCTTTCCAAGATAGTGATGACCGTGGCCGCCGTCTTCTTCTTCATAACTCTCTATAGGATTGGTAAGAGGACATATCACGTCTTTGCGAGCATTTATGATAAATTGATCGAGAGATTGGCTAAGAAATTGAGCCATCCCACGCCATAACATTCAAATCAATAGAATACATTCTAGCTCAATTATGTGAAGAGGATGTTAGCAGGTTATCGGCGGAACATCTCTGCAACTTAGATTGCCGCTCAAAGGTTATCTTTCCCTGTTGCCTTGAATGAATTCTTCAACCATGCGTCTAGCAACGTCGTCTGGATATTGTATTGGTGGGCTCTTCATGAAATAGGCTGAAGGACTTATCAACACTCCTCCTACTCCTCGATCCTTTCCTATCTTCGCGCATCTCAATGCGTCAATCACAACTCCAGCGGAGTTCGGGCTATCCCATACTTCCAGCTTAGCCTCGACAGTTAGTGGACAGCCTCCAAAGGCCGTTCCCTCGACCCTAATGTAAGCCCACTTCCTGTCCTTTAGCCATGGAACATAGTCGCTCGGCCCTATGTGCATGTTCTCCTCGCCGATGTCATAGGGTATCAGACTTGTGACCGCCGTGGTCTTCGAGATCTTCTTAGACGTCAATCTCTCACGTTCAAGCATGTTCAGGAAGTCCGTGTTTCCTCCAAAGTTAAGCTGATAGCTTCTCTCAATCTTAACGCCTCTATCAACGAACAATTTGACCAAGGTTCTATGGAGAATCGTCGCTCCAACCTGGCTCTTGACGTCGTCTCCGACTAAGGGGACTCCGCGCTTCTCGAAGATTTCCTGCCATCGAGGTTCTCTCGCTATGAAGACGGGGATCCCATTAACTAGCGCCGCTCCAGCTTCCAGCACCTGCTCCACATACCACTTCGTCGCCGACTCGCTTCCAACAGGCAAGAAGTTTATCACAACATCTGCGCCCGTACTCTTCAAGACATCAGCGACATCAACAGTCGGCGAGGGATGCTTCTCGATTACTCCATGCAGATATTTTCCGATGCTGTCATGGGTCATCCCCCTCATCACCTCGACGCCGAGCTTCGGCACATCAGCAAATTTCCTGGTGCAGTTTGGCGGGGCAAAGATCGCCTCAGAAAGATCTTTACCCACCTTATTCTTGTCGACGTCGAAGGCGGCGACGAACTCTATATCGCTGATGTGGTATGGGCCAAGCCTCACATGCATTAACCCGGGTACCGTCTCATTCTCATCGGCGTCTCTATAGTAATAGACTCCTTGAACCAACGCTGAAGCGCAGTTCCCAACCCCTATAATCGCAACTTTTACCTTGGACATACCAATCTTTATTCATCTTGCTTAGTATTAACTATTTCACATCCATAAAATAGTCAACTCATTAAAAATCAAAGCTCCTGATACAGCTTTCTTAAAAATCTCTTCGCTTTTTCTAAAGCTTTTTCACCTTCTGGAGTTATTATATAATATTTTCTCTGGGGGCCTCCGCTATTCCCAGGAATAGTCTTGGTCGTGATGAGGCCTTCAGATTTAAGTTTATAAAGCACCATGTAACAGGTCACCTTCCCCGGCTTAAATCCAAAATTCTTCCCTATCTTCTCTCCGATTTCATATCCATAGAGCGGCTCCTTCTTCAAGATGCTCATCACATATAGCCATAGGTTTTCTATCGTTAATTTTCGCACCAGCCTCTGATAGGCGGTGCCCATCTCGCACCCTACTCCAACATCTGATCCCTCAAGCCAAGATAATAACATTTCCTCGACCCTAACTGGAAAGTGTTCTCAGTCCGATGGCTCTCGAAGAATCGTTCGACGGCGATAAGCGTCTCGGCTTTTGCGTATTATGTTACTTGGTCTTTTTCCTGACTATGAATTTGCAGGTCTCGGAGCCCATGGCCACGCACTCCCTCTCCTCAACATCCCACTCTCCTCCAATCACCTTCTTCAAGAATCCCTCGATTAACCCCCTAGTTAGATGGCATTGCGGGGACGTGTATCTCTTCTTGAGCGCTTTAGCCTCCCACCCATCCAAAACTTCTAAAACAATCTTATCATCTAATATCTCAAACCTATCCAGCACGTTGTAACCGAAGGCTCTCCCATAATGGAATAGCACTCTCAAGGCGTTAATAGGATCATCCTTATACCTTTCTAGGATGTCTTTCAAAAGCTCGGCGAGACTCGCTCCCGCCTGGACTCCAAGCTGATAAAGGAATATCTGGGTTAACGCGGGTTTAAATCTCATCCTCATTTCCTCGAACAAATTTCCATAAAGTATCTCGGGCATTATCACCGCCCTCCTACCGTTGCAGATTATCGGGAAGAATAGGTTTATCGCAACCCTCCGATCTAGAGGCTCTATTATCTGAACCTCCTTACATATTCCAAGCTCCTCTATCTTTCTAGCGATGACCTCCTCGACCCCCTCAGGACATTCAAAGATGAAGGCCATATCAACTATTCGGCCCAAGGGGTTGGATGGAGGCATCAGCCTAGGCCTCCCACCGCAACCACGAATCACTTGAAGAACTTTCCTAACATTATCAGGCTCATAGATCATATCTCTCAACAAAATCATCTTAAAATTCACATTCGGGTCGAAGATCATATTATAACAGATGAGAGGCTTAGTATGCCTTAGCTCATCCGCAGAAACCCGAATCACCTATCCCACAGTCAGTAGATACTTTCCTTTGGGTAAATAAACATTTTCATGCCATGGGTTGGCGGGAGGATAAACTCTACCCTCTTATCATATATAGGTTCGCCGGCGGGAGGATTTGAACCTCCGACCGACGGGTTACTGTAGGTCTCCATAATTCTTTAACAGCCCGCCGCTCTCCCAGACTGAGCTACGCCGGCTATAGTTATGTTCGCTATCGGGATTATAAAACCATTATGGGATTTTTCATCTTCAATGAAAAATCAATCTCAATTAATCGGAGTCTTCAGTCAAAGGGCTAAAATATGGAAATTCGCGGCGGGCGGGATTTGAACCCGCGTGGCCCGCTGGGCCACAGGCTTAGCAGGCCTGCCCCCTACCAGGCTAGGGAACCGCCGCCGATCTTTAGCATGTCATTTCTCATTTATAGCGTTTTTGCGGTAAATCTTTTTAGGCTGGTTGAGTTTTCTCTTTAGTGGATTGGTGAAGGGAAGGAGTGTCTGAGGATCCTTCCTCCTTGTCGAGGGTTGTATTGGATATTCTAAAACCTCACATCCCGACTCTCGTTGAGTTCTGTAGAGAGATCTCAAAGGTTAGAGGGGTTAAGAAGGTGAATGGCTTAGTGGTGGAAGTCGATGCTGAAACTGATAGCATTAAGCTTACTGTTGAAGGCAAGAACATAGATTTCGAAGAACTTGAATCTACTGTGAAGAGACTTGGAGCGGCGATCCACAGCGTGGACGAGGTCTTAATTGAGGGGTGAAGATGTTCAAGAGATTTAAGAGAATCTTAAGATATTCAGACTCCGCGGAATATCCTAGAAGATATGCTGTCATGAACGCATTCGATGGAGTCATAACGATCCTTGGAATAATTTTGGGCTCAAAGCTACTTGGATCCGCTGAAGCCGGACAAATAGTTGCGGCAGGTGTAGGCGCATTAATAGCGATGGGCGTCTCGGGGGCCAGCGGCACCTATATAACAGAGATGGCTGAGCAAGAGAGGAAGATCAAGGAACTTCAGGATGCCATGTTGACGAATCTCGAGGGAACTATTCTCGTTAAGGCTCATAGAGAAGCTGCTGTGATCTCAGCCCTAGTAGACTCCGCCGCCGCCATCTTCGCCGGACTTTTAGCGATCGCGCCATATTTCTTAACCGTGGCCGGATATCTCTCCGAGATGACCGCATTCTATTCCTCTTTGATTATCTCCCTCTCCCTGCTCTTCATCCTCGGAGTGTTTCTTGGAAGAGTTGCGAGTCGAAGTCTATTATTTTCTGGACTTAAGGCGCTTGGAATCGGATGTCTTACTCTCCTCTTCCTCCTGCTCCTGAACTTAATTCTTTAAGTTCTTCAGGCCTATAGACTCCTCTCTCCGTTATTATCCCGGAGATAAGTTCAGGTGGAGTTATGTCGAATGCCGGATTCCAAACCTCGGTTCCCTTAGGCGCAATTCTCTCCTTTCCAACATAGAGGACTTCGCGTGGATCTCTTTCCTCGATCACGATCTCGTCGAGGTTATGTTCAAAATCTATGCTTGAAAATGGAGCGGCGATATAGAACGGTATGTTGTAGAATTTTGCCGCAATCGCATGGCTTAGGGTTCCGATCTTATTTATCACATGACCGGTCTTCGCGATTATTCTATCTGCTCCAACGATCACCTTATCTATCTCGCCGCGCTGCATCAAGAACGCCGCCATGTTATCGGTTATCAGCTTAACCTTTATCCCATCTCTCATAAGTTCCCAAACGGTTAACCTCGCTCCTTGTAGCTTTGGCCTAGTCTCACAGGCGTAAACCATTATACTCTTCCCCTGTTCAACCGCCGCTCTAATTACTCCTAAAACGGTTCCATATCCAACTGTTGCCAAGGCTCCAGCGTTACAATGGGTTAGAATCTTGTCTCCATCCTTGATCAACTTCGCTCCATTTCTCCCAAGTTTCTTGTTCGTCTCGACATCTTCCTCCGCCATCTTCAAAGCCTCATTAATAACATTCTTTCTAATCTCCTCAACGGTCTCAGATTCTTCAGCGATCTTCATAATTCTCTCGATGGCCCAGAAGAGGTTGACGGCGGTCGGCCTCGTCGCCCTCAGGATTTCAGCAGATCTCCTAAGCCTCTTCAAGAAGACTTCCCTATTTCTGGCTTTACATCTATATGCTGTCAAAGCTAGACCCATGGCCGCGGCGACGCCTATCGCTGGAGCCCCTCTAATCGCCATATCTTTGATCGCCTTCGCCATTTCCTTAGCTGTTCTTATCCTAAGATACTTGAGCTTCTTCGGGAGAAGTCTTTGATCGATTATTACCACACTTCCTCTACTCCACCAAATGCTTCTAAGCTCCTTCATCTTCGATCAGCCTAGAATAATTTGATTAGAGATAATTAAGGGTAGCCCTCACATACCAGCGGCGAAAATGTCGTCATCTCGGCGGTAAAGCATAGATTGCGATTAAGACATCCTGATGTAAATAGTTAACAGTGTTAGACGAAAATTTTAGCGCTGAAAAATATTTATCTAAGCCGTTAAACGAAAAATCAAGATGGAGCCTTGGTCCATTGCTGTGGCGGCTTCAGCGATCTTTGCAACATCTTCGGTTTTCTCCATGTTTGGTAGAGGAGGTGGAGAGTTCTATCTGTTGATAATGTTGTCTACTCTGTCCCTGACATATTATACATGCGCGGGAATGAGTCTCTTCTTGATAATGTTGCAAGGTCTCTCGATGATCATAGTATATCATGGAAAGCATAGATTTGTCGACTGGGGGTTGGCTATAGTGCTGGGTCTGATAGTTGGAGTATGCTCGTTCTTGGGAGGATTTCTCTCATATAAGATTCCAGCATATCTTCTAAAGACATCATTCTCAATATTCTTACTGATCTCAGCGTATTTCATCTACAAGGGGATCTATGTTAAGTCTGTTAAAAGCAGATTTGGAATATGGACGAGAAAACTTGGAGACAATACCTATCGCGTAAACATACTATACATCACACTTCCAGTAGCCGTGGCAGCCTTTACGGCGGGAATGGTCGGAATCTCTGGAGGCGGACTGATCATACCTATATGTGTTCTATTAGGAGGAGTTCCGATCAGAATAGCGATGGGAACAAATACATTCCTGGTTTTAACGTCGTCAACTATGTCCTTCGCAGGCCACCTAATTAGAGGAGGATTCGACCCGATCTTAGGAGGAATATTTGGCTGCGTGGTGATCGTGGGGGCTCAGATAGGATCTAGATTTCATGTCAAGATAGGTGAGAGGACCTTGAGAAAAGCTTTCTCATTAATATTGGTTGTGGCAGCCGCATGGATGCTTCTCAAGATGTTTCTTTAGAAATGTGTTTGGCTCAGACGGGTAAGTCAAGGTCATCGCATAGCTCCCGTGACTCCCCCATCTTCATAGCCCGCTATCCTATTATGTTGGAATGAAATATTAAATATTCCTCGTTTATAGACCAAATCTCTTAAAATCTATCTCTATCGGCCTGTTCTTCTTCATGGATTCTAGAATGGATTCAGCTATTATAACGGCCTTTGTTCCATCGATTGCATCCACCAAAGGCTTCTTACGACTCAATAAGGATTCGATAAAATGACTTAACTCGATTCTCAAGGGCTCCTTCCACTTTAAGATAGGTTCGATGACGACGTCTGCCTTTTCCAAGGAGATTACTTGAGTTAAAAATTGTATTGAGATCACGCCCTCATTTCCAGTTATAAGCATCTCACGCTTCTTTCTCGGAGTCAGCCAATTGGCCTCGATGAACGCAACCCTCAACTCGTCTTCAAATGTCATTATCGCTTGAACGTGATCTTCAAATCTGTGTCTTAGGCTTCCTCCTCTAGCGTAAACGCCGGCAGGTTCTTGTCCAAAGATGTATCTAGTCAGGTCTATGTCATGTATCGCTGTATCCTTTACCACTCCCACATCACCTATTCTCTGTGGCCACCAGCCGATCCTCCTACCATGAGACATTATCACCTCGCCTATCTCACCGGCTCTTAGAAGTTCAATCGCCTTGCTTACAGCCGGGTTGAATCTCTCAATAAATCCGGTCATGACAAATCTATTATTGGATCTCGCGGCATCAATGATCTTTAAACACCCATCTGGATTCGAGGCCAAGGGCTTTTCGACGAAGACGTTCAACCCCGATTCTAAGATTCTCACCGTTATCTCTGCGTGACTAACGGAGGGTGTGCACACGGTTACAGCGTCCAGTTCTTCCTTGTTCAACATATCGTCTAGATTTTGATAGTAATTTGGGACTCCGAATTTCTTAGCGACATATTTCGCCTTTTCGAGATCTATGTCGCAGACCGCCTTCACCTCGGCTGACTCAAGCTCTCTCAGAACTCTTACGTGATTACTTCCCCAAAAGCCTACGCCGACCACGCCTATCTTAAGCTTCATCAACTCAAGGGAAATTTACTGACTCTTAAGCCTTAAAACTGAGATAAAACCAGCGCATCTCGTTTAATCGCTTATTCTTTTAACAAGATCTTGTATAGCCAAATCTTAGTCAAGGTATACCAGATTAGAATCCAAACCATAAATGTCGTTATCCCCACAATCACCCTCAACACGCTGGCCAACAGGTTTTGAGAAGCCTGCTCTATGGCTGGAAAAAGTGTTGCCGCGAGAATATAGGAGACTAAAAGGAAGGTGACCCACACTACCGCGAGAAGCCCTAAAACAGCAGCGAGGTTTCTCAAGAACTTCATTAGATCCAAACCTCCACTAGGAAGAGATCTGTAAGAATGGCGAAGATTGCGGTGAATATCGCCAGCATTCCCATCATATAGGCCATCGCCTTCTCGCTAACCTTGGCTCCTGCGCTTAGAAGTCTAACCAACGTTATCGGCGCATTCCTATCCCTAGAAGCAGTCAAAAATCCATTCACGAACTTAACAGGTCTACTCTTAACTTCTTTCGCAGATCTTATTCCACCTATCGAGAATATCACGTGCATCTCATTCATTATTTGCGGTAAGAGGGCGATTATGGCCGCAACCTCCATTCTCCCAATAATGGCGATCGAAGCCATTAACCCGCCTATAAAGAGGCTTCCAGAGTTTCCCGGAAATATCCTCGCCGGATATCTGTTATACGGTATCATGGCTATCAGGATTGAGATGCAGATCATCGACATAGTTAAGATGAATACATCCCCTCGAAGATAGGCTATGATTAAGCTCATGGCGAAAAATGGAATCGAGGTATAGATCATGGACCCATTCAATACGTCGACGCTGTTAACTGCATTACAGGTTATCGGATAGGCCAACGCAACCAAGATCGGATAGATTTTGTATAGCCTAGTCCTACCTATGAAGGGAATCACAGGTCTAGGAGTATAGCTTCCAGTGATCAGGATCGGGATCGAGGCCAAGAGTAGGAGGGTGGGCTTAAGCTTTGGATTCAACTCGCCTCTAAGATCCTCCAAGAATCCTATGAAACCCGCGATAAGCCCCGTTGAAAGAAATATTAGCGAAGAAAACTCCCAATTAAGGAGCATATGAACGAGTAATGCAATCAATGATCCAAGAATCAAGGCTAAGCCACCGGTCTTCGGGATCACCGGCTTCGAGGGTTTATGAACATCTACTCCAACTATGCTGATTCTCCTTCCAAGTCTAATCATGAGAGGAGTCACCGCAATCACTGTGAGAAATGAAACCAATGCTTCAAGCATTTTATCAAAGATTTCCTCGAAATTCAAGGTAAAAAATCTTAATTAACCATGAAGCATGATGAACTTACATGGCCTTCCCCTTCAAGAATTTAGAAGATTTTAAAATAGAATTTGAGCCGAGACATGAAGAGCTGAGAATCAGGGCTAGGAGATTTGCAGAGATAGAGCTTAAGCCTAGGCTGTTCAGGATCGAGAAGACGGGAAAAATTCCAAGAGAACTCATTAGAAAGGCTGGGGCTGAGGGGTTTCTAGGAATAGGTATTCCGAAAATTTATGGAGGAGTTGAAGGAGACTTAAGGGATCTAGCAATAGTGATCGAGGAGATAGCTAGAATATCTCCAGCCTTCGGCCTAACAATCCTCGTCACATATCTCTTTACAATTCCGGTACTCCTACATGGAACAGAGGAGCAGAAAAAGCTTCTAAAGAAGATCGTTCAAGGAGAGACTTACGCATGCCACGCAGCCACAGAGCCTGGAGGCGGAAGCGACCTCGCAGGAATAAGAAGTATTGCGAGGAGAAGTGAAGGTGGATGGATTCTGAGAGGCCATAAGAGATTCATCTCCGGAGTTGATTGGGCTGATTACTTCCTAATCCTAGCAAGAGCGTTAGACGCCTCGCCTGAAAAACGGTCAAGAAATTTAACATTCTTCATTATCGAGAGAGGTCATGAGAAATTAAGGATAATTCTCGATGAATGCATGGGTGCTAGAGGATTGAGCGTGGGACAGATAATAATGAAGGATGTATATGTTCCAGATTCAAACGTCCTAGGAGAAATCGGCCAAGGACTCAAAATAGCTTTAGAAACGTATTCGAGGATGAGGATCGGGGCAGCTGCTCTCGCAGTCGGAATAATACAATCATCTCTCGAAAGCTCTCTAAGATACTCGCTGAGGAGAAGAGCATTCGGCAAACCCATCATAGAATTCCAATCAAACCAATTCAAAATAGTTGATGTCCTCAGCAAGCTCACGGCATCAAGACTCATGCTTTATTGGGCAGCAAATATTTCCAAGCGTTCTCCAAGAGATCTTCCGATAGCTTCTTCGATGGCCAAACTATATTCTTCTGGAGCTGCCGAAGATTCCGCGATCAAGGCCATAGAGATTCATGGAGGCCTAGGAGTCTTGGTCAACGCCCTCATCGAGAGATTCCTGAGAGATTCGGAGATAGTTAAGATGATTGAAGGAACTGGAGAGATCCAGAGAATAATCATATTTAGAGAGTTATTGAAGAGGATGGAAATGCTTAAAGACTATTATTGATTGATCAGTGTTGAGAGAAGAGTTGAGGCTAGCAATAGCAACGATAATATCATACGCGGCCTTTCAGATAATCCCTCTACTATTGATAGCTCTCTTCTCAGGATTATCACTCGAATACGCGGCAATAATATCCATGATCTTGGCCATGCTCATCTCCGCGATTCCATCCAGCATTCTGCTTAAGAACTCAAATATCTCATTTCTCCCCCCATTGATCGGCGGCTCAATATCACTTTTAATCCTGATACTTTTATCCAGCACTCAAGCAATTCCCTCGGATCTTACCTCACCATATCTTCAACTATATTATATGATAACAGCCGTTATAGCATCTGGATTATCAGTCACCCTCTCGAAAATATATCCCAAACCTGTCGTAAAAGGTGTTGAGGAAATCAAGGAGGTCAAAGTTGAGGAAGAAGTGAAGGCCGAAGAAATCGTTAAGAAGGAAGAGAAACCTCCAGAAAGAGTTGAGGAGGAAATGGCGAGGATTGAAGAAACCCCGAAACCCAAATTCATCAAATGCCCTCACTGCGGCCGATCAATTCCCTCAGACTCCATCTTCTGCCCATTATGCGGTGGAAAGATTGGAGAGAAGAATGAAGGATGAATCTGAGGTTTCTCGCCTCGGATAGCCTTGGAACTAGAAGCATGTGCTCTCTAATCGAGACAGAATATGGTAGAATAATGATAGATCCTGGAGCAGCTCTAGGTCCACGAAGATATGGATTGAGGCCGCATGAGATAGAATTTGAAACATTGAAGAAGCATAAGGAGAAGATCGCTGAAGAGGCGGAAGACGTAGATCTCTTCATAATAACTCACTATCATTACGATCACTTCCCAAGACCCTCTGAGAACATAGAGTGGCTCAAGGGGAAAAGGATACTCATAAAGGATCCATCAAACATGATAAACTTCAGCCAAAGATGGAGATCAAAAATATTCCTCGATAAACTTAGAAAGGTTGGAGCTAAGCCAAAGGTCGCGGATTCCAAGAGATTCAGGCTTGGAAGATGTAAGATTAAGTTTTCCAACCCAGTTAAACACGGAAACGATGAAAGACTTGGATATATCCTCGAAGTCTTGATCGAAACCGATGATGGGAGAATTCTATATACATCGGATGTTGAGGGAATAGTTGACGACGATCAACTGAACTTCATCTTAAAGAGCGAGCCGAACATAGTAATCTGCGATGGCCCAATGACTTACATGCTCGGAACCAGATTCAGCGAAATGGACCTCAAGAAATCCATTCTAAATTTAGTTAAAGTTTTGAATATGGAAACGGTTGAGGTCTTAATTTTAGATCACCATCTCTTAAGAGATCTTGAATGGAAGACGTGGCTTAAATCCATATTTGAAGAGAGTGAAATCTTGAACAAAAAGGTGCTCACCGCCGCATCATATATGGGTGTAGAAGAGAATCTATTAGAAGCTAGAAGGAGAGAACTTTACGGAATTCAACCAAGTAAGCCATCTAATCTATAGCTCTGTATAATTCGCTGGGGAGATCATTTAGAATAATATGAATAGAGGCTGTTTCATAATACGCGTAATAATTCCGCACAACAACTCGTTCTTTTTGACCTCCTTAAGGTTTGCGTATTCTTTTTCTAACAAATTGAAAATACTCGGTTTGATGCGGTTTTAAGATCATCTCGTTGGTTAGCGTTAAGTTGAGGATGCGACTAAAGGAAGAAGGGTAATAAGGGAGAGTTAGGCGAGTATGTGAGGCTTAGATGATAGGCTATACTACTTTAAGACCGTGAAGGAAACTATTCTTGGTGTGGGATGAGCCTCCTCGATGAAGAGAGCGTCTTAAACATGCTCGCGAAGCCTATAGTCAAGGCGTTTAAGGAGAGATTTAAGCATCTGACTGAGCCTCAGATCCAAGCTATACCCAGAATCCTTGAGGGGAAAAACCTGCTTCTCATGGCGCCTACTGGGACTGGGAAGACCGAGGCCGCGATCCTACCCATCTTCAGTAAGCTTATAGTTGAGGAGCATGGGCCTGGAATAAAATTGCTCTATATCACTCCATTAAGGGCCTTGAATAGGGATCTGCTTGAAAGAATCGATTGGTGGGCTCAAAGGCTCGATATAAAGACTGCTGTAAGGCATGGAGATACGTCTCAAAGGGAGAGGAGGGTTCAGAGCCTTGAGCCCCCGGATATGCTGATAACAACTCCTGAAACTTTACAGGTGATCTTAACCGGAAGGATTTTGAGAAATCATTTGAAAAGCGTTAGGTGGGTTATTATAGATGAGGTTCATGAACTTGCAACCGACAAGAGAGGCGCGCAGCTTGCAGTAGCCCTTGAGAGACTTAGATTGATAACCGGAAGAGATTTTCAGAGGATAGGTCTCTCAGCAACGATTGGGAAACCGGAGTTGATAGCGAGGTTCCTCGTCGGTAATTATGGAGAATGTGAGATAGTGAAGGTTTCAGTGGTCAGAAACATGGCGATAGATGTAATTTATCCGGTTCCAGATGAAGACGATTTCATCTTGGCGGAGAACATCGGCGTCCATCCGGAGGTAGCCGCGAGGCTTAGAAAGATAAGGGAGCTGATAGACTCGCATCAATCAACCTTGATCTTCACAAACACCAGGCCACTTGCAGAAATCTTGACGAATAGGTTCAGGGTTTGGGATGAGCAGATGAAGATCGGAATACATCATGGATCGCTCTCAAAGATGAAGAGAATCTCAACCGAACATGGATTGAAGCATGGTAAGCTGGCCGGAATAATCTGCACATCATCGCTTGAACTTGGAATAGATGTTGGGAGAATAGATCTATGCATTCAATATAATTCTCCGAGGGAGGTCACCAGACTCATTCAAAGGGTTGGAAGAAGCGGTCATGGAATAGGGAGGACTGCGAAGGGAGTTGTAATTGTGATAAATTCGGATGATGCTTTAGAGGCCATAGTTATAGCTAGGAGGGCGAGGATGGAGGAGCTTGAAAAGCCGGAGATACCGATGAAGAGTTATGATGTCGCGATGCATCAGATCGCTGGAATATTGATCGAGTATGGTAGGATGAGGTTAGAGGAGATCTTAGAGATCTTTAGGAGGACGTATAATTTCAAGGATCTAAGCTTGGATGAACTTGAGAGCATAGTAAGCCACATGGCCGATCTAAGGGTTGCAGACTTAAGAAATGGAATGGTTGTTAAGCCCAGGAACACCAGAGAACTATATAACTACTATTTCAACAACCTCTCGATGATCCCAGAAGAGAGACAGTATCTCGTGGTGGACGAGTTGAAAAATGAGGCTGTCGGAATCTTGGATGAGGAATTTGTGGCGGAATATGGCGAACCTGGGACGAGATTCATCCTAATGGGTAGAGCTTGGGAGATTCACAACATAACGGGAGAGAAGATTTACGTTGCACCATTGGAAAGCTATGAGGGAGCAATCCCAAGCTGGGTTGGAGAAGAGATACCTGTCCCATACGAGGTTGCGATGGAAGTTGGGAGGCTTAGAAGAGAGTATAGGGATAGGAGGATGAAGGGAGAAAGTGTAGAGAACATCGCCGAGGATTTTGCAAGGAGATATGGGGTTAATCGAGAAGTAATTATAAGAGCATTTAAGGAGGTTGAAGACCATCTAAGAATGGGAATACCTGTTCCAACAGATGTTGAAGCTGTATTAGAAGAATTTGGAGATTATGTGATTCTCCACATCCACGGCGGATTGAAGGCAAATAGAACTATCCAGAAGATCGTAGCCCATTTTCTAGCTAAGAGGATTGAGGCTCCGGTTAAAGGTCATCAAGATCCATATCGAGTGGTCTTCAAGTCTAAACATATATCTGGAAATTTGATCATGGAAGTGGTAAGAGATCTTCTCAAGGGAGATTATAGAGAGAAGTTGATCGAGGCTGTTGAATCCTCAACCCTGTTCAAACGTAGACTGGTTCATGTTGCGAGAAAGATGGATGTCATAAGATCAGATGCATCCCTTTCTGAGATAAACATCAATCAGCTCGCGGAAACCCTGAGGGGAACGGTGGTTTATGAGGAGACGTTGAACTATACCCTGTTTCACGATTTTGAGCTTGAGAAGTCGAGAGAACTCCTAGAGAAGATCATTAACGGCAAGATAAAGCTCTTGAAATGGACTTCTCCAACCGATGAGCCATCTCCTCTAGCAAAGTTGACGATAGAGCGATTTAGGTTTGAGGGAGAGGTGTCCACGGTTGAAGGTATGAGGAGAGTGGTGTTGATGGCCGTGAGAAGCAGGTTATTGAACGAGTCGTGGCTGATGGTCTGCACGGACTGCTTCGAACATTATGGAAGTATACTCGTAAAAGAGCTTCCAATGAAACCCACATGTCCAATATGCGGATCAGAGAGAATCGGGTTAACGAAATATTCGCTTGAGGAAGCATTGGGATTAATAGCGAGGAAGGGGAGACCGATAAATAAGAAGGAGAGAAGGATAATAGCTGAACTTAGGAGAAACAGCGTCCTGATCTCAAAGTATGGTAGAGCTGCGGCCCTAGTCCTCTCGGCGAGAGGATTAACCCTAAAGGAAGTCACAGAGATTTTGAAGAAAGAGCCTCATGAAAGCATGAAATTGATAGAGTTGATAGTTGAAGCGGAGAAAAGAGCGCTTCAAAGAAGATTTAGATAAAATGACTTTCAAAGCATGAATGTGAATGGATTCTTAACGACTCTTTATGGGTTCTTCAAGGCTCTTAAACTTTGCATTAGAGAAAGCTTCGCCAAGTATTACTGAAACTCCATTAAGAGCAACGTCTTTAAATTTTATCGATAAATATTAGAATTCGCTGAAGAAGATAATTGGAGGGTTTAGATTGAATAAGGGTTCGAGAAGTAAGATCCTGGCTCAGGTGGTCGTGATAACGATAGCACTCGCATTGCTTTCCATCGGCGTCGCGCAAAAAGTTATAAGAGTCACGACCACCACAGTCGTAACTCTGCCAGGAACTACCAAGATTACCACAATATCAAAGCCTGGAACGACGGAAATCATGACAGTTATTCATGGAGGCTATAGAATAATTCATATCGAGATGCGGCCCGACCAGGAATGCGTAATCGTGGTTGAGGGTGAGCCCGTAAGCGTCGTAACAATACCTGGAGCAAGTTTTCCAGGAACTACCGCTGTCTATACTATTCCTAAAACCGTTTATGAAACCACCATAACTCGGGTTGAGGGAGGAACTACTCGAACTACAACGGGCTTCGATTATGTGACGGTGACGAACGAGGTCACAATGGGGGCTATTACCATGACCATGACCATTCCAGCCCCAATTTATGGAAAGATCACGGAATACTGTAAGCGGATAACGATCACGATAATTAATCGATTCGAGGTAAGTGAACCGATGACCGTGAAATTCATGTTCCCTGGATTCACCTTCAAGGGAAGGGTCGTAACCATGCCAACCCTTCTCGTCACAGGCAGCGTGACTGCCACGAAAACTACCACAAAGCTTGGAACAACTTATACGACTACTATTGAGAAGGCCGGCACCACGATGGTTAAGACTGTGACTGTTCCTGGAACGACTATGACGAAGACCATTACTTTCCCACCGAAGACCATCACAAAGAAAACAATTTACACAACCACTATCAGCGGTAAGCCGCCTACAGAAACGGTTAAACCTACCAAGCCTCCAAAGCCTCCGAAAACAAAGCCTACGCCAACGCCCTCACCCACCACTACAGCGGCCGCTGAGGTATTCGGCGGTCTCTCCACCTTCATGTTGATGGCCGTGGCGATCGCGATAGTAGTTGTGATCGCGGCGGTAGCTGTTTTCCTCATGAAGAGGCCGAAGACTTCTCCCGAAAAAACTTAATTATATTACTCATCAAGCTATGAATCGATGGGTCGGGCTATAGTCGCGATCCTAGTCGTAACTATATTGATTTTGGGATCGATATTCGCAGCATATTTTCTATTTATTCATGAGAAAGAAGTGACCACTAGCAGCTTAATGAAGCCGACGAAGATCTCTTCCATTAAGTCACCGTTAAGCAAGTCGAAGCATATAGTCAAAAAGCATTCCGTCACCCCCTTAGAAACATCAAGGACCACTAGAGCTAAGACCAGTAAAAGCACTTGGACTTCCAAGGAGCTAACCCATTCAGAGAGCATTGAGCATACTGAGGCCATAGAGCTCTCATTTCCATATAT
Organism: Nitrososphaerota archaeon; assembly: GCA_021159365.1. GTDB lineage: Archaea > Thermoproteota > Nitrososphaeria_A > Caldarchaeales > Wolframiiraptoraceae > AUK039. The sequence goes on from JAGGRY010000006.1 coordinate 28,297, forward strand.
CTATGAGAAGCCCGCGGACTGGAATGAGAAGTGTATAATTTTTGTTCATGGAATGGGGCGGGATAAATCTGTCTGGAGGAGAGATATGGATGAATTTAAGAAACATGGTTACTGCGTCTTCGCATTCGACCTACCCTATCATGGAGAGAGAGGACGGTATGATCCAAGCCACTTCTATGATGTTGTCTATCAAGGATCTAAGGAGATAATTCTAATTGAGGAGTTCTTGAGAGCCGACGGTGCTAAGGAGATTTACTTGGTCTCAAGAAGCTTAGGAAGCATCGTTTCAGGTGTTGCCCTTGGAGCCAGCAGAATAGAGAAAGCAGCTCTCCTCCTCGCCTCCGCAAATCTAAGCTATGTCCTATCTAGAATCAAGCCTAAGACTGAGGCTGAGCGAGCGGCGATACAAGAGCTTCTCAACAACCCCGATAAGCTAAGAGAGATAGACCCTCTCTATAATCTCCCAAACTATAGGGGAATGGTGGAGCTTCACTGTGGAAAGAGGGATAAACTTCTCCCACCTGAATCCTGTGTGATGGCCTATGAAGCGGCCTCATCGGCGAAGAAGCGTAAGCTAATATGGCATGACCTTGGCCACGCCATGCCTCTAGAAGAATACTTCAATTATGTTTTAGCGTTCTTTGAAGAAATTGAGAAGCCTGAGACAGGGCTCCTCGCCCTCGTAGATATACCTGAGACCTGCGGTAATGGTGTATGCGATGTCGGAGAGGATTGGAAGAGCTGCCCCTATGACTGTATAGGTAAAAGACTCTTGGTGGCATTCCAGCTCCATATCGAGGAGATGCCCGGCCGTCCTCCATGCTATAACGAAAGCAGATCGGTCTTCATGGAGTATGCTGAAACGCTTGATAAGCTTGCAAAACTGTTTGAAAGGTATGGAGCAAAACTCTCGATCCAAACTGAGAAGCAGTTCGCCGAGGCAGACGTGAAGTTCGGCAGATTTATCTTGAAGGAACTCGAGGCCAGAGGCCACGGCATCGGGGTTCAAAGCCATCTAGGCCATCACATCAAGGAGCTTGGACTCAAGACCGATGAAGAGAAGCTAAGATATAATCGAGCAGTTAAGGAGACAGTCGCCAAAGCTCTAGGACATGATCCGACGAATCTAGGAGGAGGATTCGAGCTCGAAGATGTAGGTCTGCTGGGAGTATGCGATGGATGCTTGGGATTCACGTCGATGACGGCCCTCGAGAAGCCATACTATCGGCAGACCGGGAATTCTCCGACCAAGCTACATCCCTGGATACTTCCAAGAGTTCAGATGATATCCCTCAAGACAGGTGAATGGCTGAGTCACGATGAATCGGGGACCATAGTGTATATTCCAGGCTGGTATAAGGCGAGGAATTTTGAGATAGATTGCCGCAAAAATCCAGATTGCTTCGCTGAAGCAAAACGCTCACTTCAAGAGGCATTAAAGGATATGGAGTTTGGGATGATAAACACCTGGTATGCGAGCTCCCACCTCTATCAGTGCGGATCTGGCGCCGAAGTCGATAATGTTCTTAGGGCATATGAGGAATGGTTGAAAGAGCTTGAGCCTCTCGTGAAGAAGGGTGAGATCGTGTTCTTGAACTTCGACGAGATAGCCCAAATATATCTTAGATGGGAGAAAGCGCGTCAGCTCGTAGCCAGCTAGAAGTCTCAACATGTTCTCTTAATCTTCTTTTTCCACTGAAATTCTCTGAAGGATGAAGAACAGCATTAGGATGAAGATTATTACCGGAAGC